>JAVBJU010000033.1:0-14676 GCA_031546825.1 Microvirga sp.
ACGGGCGGCGCGGGGCTTTATGCGTCTTATGTTTTAAGTCAGCTTGCGTTGCAGGCAGGCCAGACCTTGACCTTGTCCGGCGACACGACACCGGCGAGCGCCGCCGAGATGAAGGCGCTGATTACCGGTTCGGGCAATCTCGCCATCAACGCCACCACTGCGATCACGCTGACCAACACCGCTAATAGCTACACCGGCACGACCACCGTCAGTGGCGGAACGCTCATTCTCGGCAGCGACAATGCGCTCGGGGCGACCAGCCTCCTGGCGATCAACAGCGGCGCAACCGCCAATATCAATGGCAAGACCCAGACGGTCACCGCGCTGGGCGGGTCAGGTGTGCTCGCCATCAATGCCGGGAACCTGACCATCTCTAATGGCGGGACGTTCAGTGGAGCGGTGCAGGGCACGGCTGGCAACTTGAATGTTGCGGCCGGAACGCTGATCCTGACCGGTGCCAATAGCTATACCGGCACGACCACCGTCTCCTCAGGCACACTGCAGATTGGTGCTGGCGGGACGACTGGAGCCTATGCGGGCAATATCACCAACAACAGCGCGGTCGTATTCAATCGAACCGACAGCAGCACGTATGCGGGCGTCATCTCCGGCTCCGGCACGCTGACGCAGGCGGGCACGGGCACGACCATTCTCAGCGGTGCCAACACCTATACCGGTACGACAACTATTTCGACAGGGACGTTGCAGGTTGGCAATGGCGGTACTTCGGGCACTTTGGGCACCGGTGCTGTTGTTGATAACAGCGCACTGGTGTTCAACCGTTCGGATGTGGTTACGCAGGCGGGCGCGATCTCTGGCACCGGCACGCTGACGCAGGCGGGCACGGGCACGACCGTTCTCACTGAGGCTAACAGCTATACCGGCACGACCACCATTTCGACGGGCACGTTACAGGTCGGCAATGGGGCCACTTCGGGCACCTTGGGCACCGGGGCTGTGGTTGATAACGGCGCACTGGTGTTCAACCGCTCCGATGCCACCACGCAAGCTAGCGCGATCTCGGGCACGGGTAGGCTGACGCAAGCGGGTTCCAATGTGCTGACGCTGACCGGTGCCAACACCTATGGTGGCGGCACCATCGTCAGCAGCGGCACATTGCGCCTGACGGGCGCAGGCACCATCGGCAGCGGCGGCGCCAACATCGCCTCCAGCGCCCGGCTGTTCGTCGATGCCCCAACCAGTGGCAGCTACACCTTCAGCAATGCCTTGACCGGGACGGGTCTGTTGCAGGTTGGCCTGGGATCTACCGCCAACACCCTCGCGTTTGGTGCGGGGGCAGGAAGCGCCTTCGCGGGTACAGTCGCTCTGGGCCAGAGCACCTTCGCTCTGAGCGGTACCAATACCGCGGCGTTGACCAACGCGACCCTGCGTCTTGATACCGGCAATACCACCACGGTCGGCGCCGGTGTGCAGGCCATCGGCAACTTGACCATGAACGGCGGCACGCTGTCCTATGCCGGCTTGGTGCCCGCAACCACACCGGATGGCAAGATCAGCGTGGGCAATCTCACCCTGACTAGTGGCACGGTTCAGGTCGATCTCCCGACCACCGGAGTGCCCAATCCCGCAATTCCGCCGGGCTTAAATCTACTGTCGCAAGATGACGCCAATGTTCAGGCGCAACTGGTGGCCGCGAGCGGAACCGTCACCGGCACTTCCAGCAACCTGGCCCTGACCGACACCAGCGGCAATCCGATCACCGCCGGGCAGACAACCGCAGTTACTGAAGGCGGTATCACCGTCGCCGATGCCCATTATAATTTTGGCCTGACCACCGGCAGCGGAAATGACGGCCTTTATCTCAATTACGGTCTGACTCAGCTTGATCTGGTTGGTGGCCAGACGCTGCACCTGACCCCGGATGCCGCAGCCGCGGGTAACGCAACCACCCTGAGCGCCCTCATTACCGGGGCGGGTAATCTTGACGTCAATGCTGGCCCCGCTGCCTCTGGGACAGTGGTGATTGCCAATGGCTCCAACAGCTATACCGGCGCGACCACGGTGAGCGGGGGCACCTTGCAGTTGGGCAACAATAATGCCCTTGGTGCCACCAGTCTCCTGACGATCAACAGTGGCACAACCGCCGATATCAACGGCAAAAGCCAGACTATTACCGCGCTCGGCGGTGCGGGCACACTCAATATCAATGCCGGGAATCTGACCGTCAACAATGGTGGGACGTTTAGCGGTGTGGTCGCGGGGACGGCTGGCAATCTCAATATTGCTGGCGGCGCGTTAATCCTCACCGGTGCCAGTACTTATACCGGAACAACCGCCGTTGCCTCCGGCACGCTGCAGATTGGAAATGGTGGCACCACGGGCTCCTTTGCGGGCGGTATCACAAACAATAGCGCGGTTGTGTTCAATCGAACTGACAGCACGACTTACGCGGGAGTGATCTCCGGTTCGGGCACACTGACACAGGCGGGAACGGGCACGCTGATCCTGACCGGTGGCAACACCCATAGCGGCACAACAACCATCGCCACAGGCACCTTGCAGGTCGGCAATGGCGGCACTTCGGGCACGCTCGGAACAGGCGCTGTTGTCGATAATGGTGCGCTGGTGTTCAATCGCTCGGATGCGATCACGCAAGCGGGTGCGATTTCGGGCACCGGCTCGCTGACGCAAGCGGGAACTGGCACTACTACCCTGACCGCAACCAATAGCTATGGCGGTGGCACCACGGTCTCCTCTGGCACCCTTGATGCGGCCAATGCCCAGGCGTTGGGTGCCGCGGGTGCGACGGTTGCGAGCGGTGCAACGTTGGCGCTGAGTTTTGACAATGGCACGTTCAGCAATGCCATTAGCAATGCGGGCACCGTTAATATAACGGGTAATAACGATACGTTAGCCAGCGTCATTGCCGGAAATGGCGTTAATACAATCACCGGAACCAATATTGGGATTACCGGTGCCAACACCGCGTTTACCGGTCTTTGGAACATCGCCGCGGGCGGCTCTGCCACTGTTACCGCTCCAGCCAATCTGGGTGCGGGTGCGGCGCAAGTAAATGGCACGCTCAATGTGGCGCCTGCTAGCGGTGGCTTCACCTTTACCAATACCCTGACCGGCTCCGGTACTCTCACGGCCAGCATGGGATCTCCAACCTCAGCCTTCAATTTCGCCGCCAGCGCTGGAACAGCGTTTACTGGGACGGTCGCCCTGGGGCAGGGGACGTTTAATCTCTCGGGCACAAACACGGCAGCGCTCGCCAATGCCACCCTGCGGCTCGATGCGAACAACACCACATCGGTGGGCCTCGGCAACCAGACGATTAAGGGCCTGACCTTCAACGGCGGCACTGCGGTGTTTGACGCCTCGGTGCTCGGTGCACCGACTGCACAAGGCACCATCACCACGACCGGCGTTCTTGATATTTCCGGCTCGGGTACAGTGAAAGCAACAATCCCGGCCGGTTTTGACAACAACCCACCACCACTCAATCCTGCTCTGCCCTTGTTGCAGCAGGATGACGCGCCGGTGATCTCGCAACTGGTGATTGCCCAGGGCGGAGTGATCGGCAGCGGTGGCAACCTGACGCTGGTTGACCAGAATGGCAATGTGGTCAGCAATAGCCAGACGCTGAACCTCACCCAGAACAGTCAGGTTGTGGCGCTAGGCACTTATGATTACCGGCTGTCGGGCGGCGCGCTAGGTAATGGGCTTTATATCAATTACGGGCTGACCCAGCTTGATCTGATGGGCACCGGGGCGAACGCGCTCATTCTGACCCCCGCACCTGGCGCGACCGGCGCGGCGGCCGACATGTCGGCCAAGATCATCGGTGGTGGCGATCTGGCGATTGAGGCAGGCCCCGGTGGGCTGGTCTCGTTGTCGAACGGGTCCAACACCTATACCGGCATCACCGATGTCCGCACCGGGACATTGCAACTGGGTGTCAATCACGCCCTCGGCTTAACCTCGAACCTCAACGTGTCTTCCGTTGGCATCGTCGACATGAATGGCAAGTCGCAATCGGTTGGCGAGATCAATGTCGCCGCGGGCGGTCAGTTGAACATCAGCGCAGCCTCTGTTCTGACCATCACCGATACCCAGCGGGCCGGCACAACCAGTGGTGGCAGCCTCGACAACAACACATTGTTTGGCTCCGGCACTTTGGTGATTGATCCATCTATCCTGCACGTCAATGGCAATCAGGCGGGTTTTAGCGGTCAGGTGCAGGTGACGGGCGGTTCGCAACTCATCACCAACACGGCGAGCGCCTTCGACACGGCTCTGGCGATCGTGCTGGTGTCCGCTGCTGACAGGGCGACATTCGGCAATTTATCCTCGGTTAATGCGGCGTGGACGGCAATTCCCAACGGTCCAAGCGCGGTTACATTCTCCGGTATCGGTACGGTTGAGACACGGGACGGATCGAACGTGACGCTTACCGGCAATAGTTCTGGCTTTGGCGGGCGGTTCGATGTGGGAAGCGGCACGATCTTGAGTGCGTCGCAACAGAGCAATATCGGCACGGCGTCAATTCTGGCGAGCGGCACCTTCGTTGCCAATCACGCCAACGACTGGTCTTTCACCAATAATGTGACCGGCTTCGGAACTTTCGCCAAGGATGGCGCGGGCACGATGACGGTTGATCAGGCTCTTGCGAATTTCGACGGTTTGACGGAAGTCCGCGCCGGGACATTGATTGTTGGCGAGGCAACCAGCGGTGCGTTGGTTCGCGGGGCGGCCAGTGTTCAGTCCGGTGCGACCTTGTCAGGTAATGGCGCAGTTGCCGGTGCCGTCAATAACGCGGGCACCATCGCCGCCCTCAATGCACTGTCGGGTCATGGCACGGCGGTCTCGAACCTGACCGTTGGTGCGTTGACGAACAGCGGTACGCTGCAACTGGCCGGTGCCCGTGTCGGCAATACGCTGACCATCGCGGGTGGCCTGACCTCAAACGGCGGGCGGCTGGTCATCAACAATGAACTGGCGGGCGATGCTTCGCAGACTGATCGTTTGATCCTCAATGGCGGCACCACCAGCGGCACCACATCCGTCGTGGTCATCAACACCGGCACCGGCAGTGGTGCGCAGACGATAACCGGCATTCGCATTGTCGAGACGCGGAACGGTGCCACCACTGGCGCAACCGCGTTTGCGCTGGACCCCACATCCTCCGGCTATCGCTCGACCACGCGATCACTTGCGGTCGGTGCGTTTGATTACAGCTTATCGCGCGGTGGTAATGGCGGCGTCACCAATGATTGGTATCTGACTTCGTTGGTATCCGGACCTGGTCCCGGCCCAACCCCGCCGCCTGTCGACAAGGCTTACCGGCCCGAAGTTGGGGCCTATCAGGCCAATCGGGAAGCGGCACGCGAGATGTTCGTCATGACATTGCGGGATCGTGAAGGCTATGGCCAGACGCTCAATGGCAGCCAGCCCAATGGCTATGCCGGTTGGGCGCGCGTGACCGGCAGCCAGACGCAGGCGCGGGAAGGTAATGGCCAACTCGCAACCGACACCACAGCGGTTACGGCGCAATTCGGCGTTGATCTTCTCAACTTCAGTGGCTCTTATGGCAGCATCTATGCGGGCCTGATGGCCGGTTTCGGCAGCGCCGAGATCGATTCGAGTTCCCGGATACGGTCGCTTTACAATGCCAACGGCCGTGTCGATGGCTATTCGGTAGGCGCTTACGGCACCTGGTATCAGAACGAGAAGGGTGGCACCGGCCTCTATGTCGACAGTTGGGTCAATTACGGCTGGTACGACAACAGTGTTCGTGGCGGCGGCTTGCCGTTGGAGAAATATGGCTCAAACTCGCTGAGTGTTTCGCTGGAAACTGGTTATGCTTTCGAACTGATGCGCACCGGTTCATGGCAGGTGTTCATCGAGCCGCAAGCACAGGTGATTTACATCGATTTGGACACGGACAGCCACATGGAGCGGGGCGGTACGGCGGTGCGGTTTGGCACTGACAGAGGCATTGCAACCCGTCTCGGTGCCCGTCTTTATGGCAGCTACACCGGTGTCACTACCAAGATCCGCCCCTTTGCCGAGGTGAATTGGTGGCACAACCAAAAATCCAGCGATCTGTGGATGAACGCCGATAATATCCGTGGCAGTAGGCCTGCTAATATCGCGGAAGTGAAGCTGGGTTTGCAGGGTGAGTTCGCCAAGAATTTTTCGGCCTGGGCGCAAATCTCTGCCGAGACCGGTGGCAAGAATTACCGCAACATCGCCGGTCAGGCAGGCCTCAAATACACCTGGTAAACAATACTGGATTGAGATCACGGGCAAGACCCGTGATCTCGTTGGCGTTGCCAGGCGGCGGGCCGTCGTGGAATTGTCACGCTGATACGCTATATCATTGGCCAAGAGGCTCTGATGGCATTTTTGCCGGTTTCTGGTATGCTGTAACGAATGACAAATTCCTTCTTTAATAAAACATCACCCGTTCCTTTCGATGATAGCTTGCCGCCGCTGACTGCGGTGGCCTCGCCTGAGGAAGCGGTCGATCTTCTGCAGAGCCTTTATAGGCAAGCCATCGAGGCAGAATGCGCGGCGCTGGAGCGCTTTGCCGCAACGGGCGTGCCGCCGGATGCCGCAGAGCGGGCGCAGTTCCGCTACCCGGAACTGCGCGTCATCTATCGCAATGGCACCAATGAACACAGCGCTGGGCAGCGCCCACGCCGCTCCTACGCCAAACCCCAACGCCCCGGTGTCTATCGCACCACCATCACCCAGCCGGAGGCCTTCCGCCCGTATCTCCTGGATGTGCTGCACCACCTCATGACCGATTATCACGTGACCATTGAGGTGGGGCCGTCGGATCAGGAAATCCCATACCCCTATGCTTTCGAAAAAGGCGAAGAGCTGTTTCGCGGTGTGGCGGGCGGTGCCGATGTGGCGCGCTATTTCCCTGTGCCGCTCCTGACCAGTGTGGGCGATGAGATTGCCGATGGGCTGTTGCTTGGCGAAGAGGATGGCCCCTGGCCACTCGCCCTGTTTGATGCGGTGCGCATTGATTATTCACTGCGCCGTCTGGTCCACTATACCGGCACCGACTGGCGCTCCATCGAGCCGTGGATATTACTCACCAATTATCACCGCTATGTGGATCAGTTCCTGCACTGGGGCATTGATCAACTGAATGGCGGTGATTTCGAACGCTTGGAATTGCCGGGCGGGGTGGTGATAGAAAAAGGTACGTCCCGTGAGGACGCGCTCGCCATCATCGCCGTATCGCCGTGGCATAAATTCCAGATGCCCGCCTATCATCTCAAGCGCAAGGACGGCAAAGGCATCACCTTGGTCAATATCGGCGTCGGGCCGTCAAACGCCAAGACCATCACCGACCACCTTGCGGTGCTGCGCCCCCATTGCTGGCTGATGATCGGCCATTGCGGCGGCTTGCGCCACTCGCAGAATATCGGCGATTACGTCCTGGCCCACGCCTATCTGCGCTGTGACCATATCCTCGACACCATCGTGCCGCCGGAAGTGCCGGTGCCTGTTCTGGCCGAAGTACAGGTCGCCTTGCAGGATGCCGCCGCCGATGTCACCGGCGAGCGCGGTGAAAAGCTGAAAAACCGCCTGCGCACCGGCACCGTTGTTACCTATGATGACCGCAACTGGGAGCTGCGTTGGTCCCGCGAACGCCGCCAGATTAACCTTTCCCGCGCCATCGCCGTCGACATGGAAAGCGGCACCATCGCCGCCCAAGGCTACCGCTTCCGCGTTCCCTATGGCACGCTGCTTTGCGTTTCCGACAAGCCCCTCCACGGCGAAATCAAACTGCCCGGTGCCGCCAACGCATTCTATGAGCGGGCTGTAGGAGAACACCTGATGATCGGCATCCGCGCGCTCCACATCCTGCAAAACCAACTCGCCGCACTCCACTCGCGCAAGCTGCGGAGTTTCGATGAGCCGTTGTTTCGATAGGGGGGCTAAAGCAGCTCAAGGATCAGTCGGAGCCAGGGCGTGAAAGCGCTCGGATTTTGTCTTATATCCCGACGTAGCTCTCCCATTCCGACCCAGCGATGCGCCATCACCTCATCGGGGTTCGCCTGCGCAATTCCATCGAAACGGCCGGTATAGACGTGATCAATCTCGTGCTCCACCAACCCGGTCTCCGCAAATGCCGCGCGATAGGTTAAGGTGTGGTGATGCGTGAGCGGGCAGTCAAAACCCATTTCCAGTTGCAGGCGAGCGTGAACGGCGTCATCCACCGTCTCGCCCGAAAGCGGATGGCTGCAGCAGGTGTTGGTCCACAGGCCCCCGCAATGGTATTTGCAGAGTGCGCGCTGTTGCAGCAGCATCTCGCCAGCATCGTTGAAAACGACAATGGAAAATGCCCGGTGTAGCAATCCCCGCTGGTGCACCATGAGCTTCTCGCCGTGGCCGATGATTTGATCATTCTCGTCAACGAGGAGAAGTTGTCCGGCAGTTTCAGCCATGGTCTTTCGATTTCTGCAACGCACGTTCGATGGCGGCTATCATAGCGGAGGATGTGAGAAAGAATTTCAGCCGCATGATCACCGGCTGAAAGTAATTGAAAGAGGGGTGGAGTTCAACGGTACGGGAGTTTTTGAAAATGAATTTTCGGGCAAAAGACGTTGTGGTCCCGCCACGAGGCGACCTGACGGCTCTGGTCCCATATCGACCAATGCTTATATGTATATTGCTCTTGCTAGTGTGCCTTGTGTGGGATATATAAACATATCTTTATATCTTGCTTTTTAGGCGTGGCACCCATGACTCTTCTAGTGGATCGGGCGTTGGCGGTTCTCAAGGCGGCAGCCGAGGAAACGCGGTTTCGCATTCTGGTGCTGCTCCAGGAGGGCGAGTTGTCGGTGTCAGACCTTACCGACATTCTCGGCCAGTCGCAGCCGCGCATCTCGCGCCATCTCAAACTGCTGTGTGACGCCGGATTGGTCGAGCGCCACCGCGAGGGCTCCTGGGCATTCTTCTCGCTGGCAGAAGGGGCTTCGGTGCTGCGGCCTGTCTTGGGCTCGCTCGACCCCGCTGACCGGGTTCTCGCCAGCGACCGTGATCGGCTGGCGCGGGTGCGGATGCAACGAGCAGACACGGCGCAAAAGTACTTTTCGCGCCTTGCCCCGGAATGGGATCGTCTGCGTTCCCTGCACGCCTCTGAGGCCGCTGTCGATGCCGCCATCTTCAAGATGCTGGGCGACAAATCATTTCGCAGTGTGCTCGATCTCGGCACCGGCACCGGCCATATACTGAAGCTGCTTGGCAGAGATGCCGAGCGCGCGGTTGGGCTTGATGCCAGCCATGCCATGCTGTCCGTGGCGCGCGCTAACCTGGAAAAAGCGGGGCTCTCCGGCGTCGAGCTGCGGCAGGGCGACATTTACGCCTTACCGTTCGAGCGTGATGAGTTTGATCTCATCGTGTTGCACCAGGTATTGCATTATTTCGATGATCCGGCGCGTGCGGTGCGCGAGGCCTCGCGGCTGTTGCGCCCCGGCGGGCGGTTGCTCATCATTGATTTTGCACCGCACAATCTTGAGTTCTTGCGTGACAAGCACGAACATCGGCGGCTTGGCTTCCATCAGGACCAGATGGGTGCCTGGATGACAGAGGCCGGGCTCGGCGTCACCGATACCCATCACCTGCTGCCGCCCAAGGGCGAGGGCGAGAAGTTGATTGTCACCCTGTGGCTTGGCGAGGACCAGCGGATCATTACCGATTGGCCGCTCAACGCCAATGTTGGCTAAAGCCTGAATAAACACGTTTTGTATGAGGAGTTGCACATGGCTTTGGCCAATACGCGGCTGAGCCGCCTCGGCGGTTCGCCCATGAAGGTTTCTTTTGAGTTTTTCCCGCCGAAGACGGAGGAGATGGAGCTTACCCTCTGGAGCTCGATTGAGCGCCTTGCGCCGCTTGCGCCCAATTTCGTGTCGGTGACCTACGGTGCGGCTGGCTCAACCCGCGAGCGGACGCACGCAACCGTCTCCCGTCTCATCAACGAGACGCCACTGAAGCCTGCTGCCCATCTCACCTGTGTTGCCGCCACCAAGGACGAGGTGATGGAGGTGGTGCATGCCTATCGTGATGTCGGCGTTCGCCATATTGTCGCGCTGCGCGGCGATCCGGTTGGTGGCCTCGGCACGGCTTACGAGGCGCATCCGCAGGGCTTCCAGAATACCGCCGATCTTGTCTCCGCCATCAAGAAGGCCGGTGATTTTGAGGTTTCTGTTTCGGCCTATCCCGAAAAGCACCCGGAAGCGGCAACTCTCGATGCCGATATTGATGTGCTTCAAGCCAAGGTTGACGCAGGCGCCGATCGCGCCATCACCCAGTTCTTTTTTGACAACGAGGTCTATCTGCGCTTCCTTGACCGTGTAAGGGCGCGCGGCATCACCATCCCGATCGTACCCGGCATTCTGCCAGTGCAGAATTTCAAACAGACGGCGAGCTTCGCCACCCGTGCGGGCGCGAGCATACCCGAATGGCTTGCCAGCCGGTTTGAAGGCCTGGAAGATGACGCCAAAATCCGCAGCCTGATTGCTGCTGCTTCGACCGCCGAGCAGGTGCTAGATCTGGTTGATCGCGGCATCAACGAGTTTCATTTTTACACGATGAACCGCGCCGATCTGGTTTACGCCATTTGCCATCTGCTGGGGTTACGGGCGCAGCAGGCGTAAGTTTCTCATCGGTTGTTCGAAGTTTGTTTTTGAAAGTCAGGTTCCCATGTCTGAAATCGTCATTTCTCCCGCCGATGGTCAGGAAGTCGCCGCCGCATTACGCGAGGCCGCCCGCCAGCGCATTCTCATTCTCGACGGGGCGATGGGCACCGAGCTTCAGAAACAGAAACTCACGGAAGAGCAGTTCCGGGGCGCGCAGTTCCGTAACAGCAACATCGACCTCAAGGGCAATAACGACATTCTGTCGCTGACTTGTCCCGATGCCGTGCGCAAGGTGCATCTCGACTATTTCCGCGCTGGGGCCGATATCGTCGAAACCAACAGCTTTTCCGGCACGTCCATTGCCCAGGCCGATTACGGGTTGGAGCACGTGGTTTATGATCTGAACCACGCCTGTGCGCGGCTTGCCCGCGAAGCAGCGGCCATTGCGCAAAAGGAAGACGGTCGCCGTCGGTTCGTGGCGGGTGCGCTTGGGCCGACAAACCGCACCTTGTCGCTCTCACCCGATGTGAACAATCCCGGCTACCGCGCCGTGACTTTTGATGCCATGCGCGATGCTTACGTCGAACAGGTGCGCGGCCTGATGGATGGCGGCGCGGAGATCATCTTGATTGAGACGATTTTCGATACGCTCAACGCCAAGGCGGCGATCATTGCGGCGCAACAGGTCTTTGCTGAAAAGGGCACCGCGCTGCCGGTCATGATTTCGGGCACCATCACCGATCTTTCTGGCCGCACGCTGTCGGGCCAGACGGCGGCGGCGTTCTGGTATTCGGTGCGTCATGCCGCCCCGTTATCCATTGGCTTCAACTGTGCGCTCGGTGCGCGCGAGATGCGGGCCCATGTGCATGAACTCGGCACCCTTGCCGACACGCTGGTTTGCGCTTACCCCAATGCTGGCCTGCCCAACGAGTTTGGCCTCTATGACGAGAGCCCGGAAGCGATGGCGAAGCTCGTTGGCGAGTTTGCCGACAGCGGTCTCGTCAATGTTCTCGGTGGGTGCTGTGGTACTACGCCGGACCACATTGCGGCGATTGCCAAGGCCGTGGCCGGTAAGAAACCGCGCGTGATCCCTCAGATTGTTCCGCAGATGCGCCTTTCCGGCCTCGAGCCGTTTGTGCTGAGCAAGGATATCCCGTTCGTCAATGTCGGCGAGCGCACCAATGTCACGGGTTCGGCGCGGTTCCGCAAGCTCGTCACCAATGGTGATTATGCCGCGGCGCTGGATGTGGCGCGCGATCAGGTGGCCGTGGGCGCGCAGATCATCGACATCAATATGGACGAGGGGTTGCTGGATTCAGAGCGCGTCATGGCCGAATACCTCAACCTCGTCGCGTCCGAGCCTGATATCGCCCGCGTGCCGGTGATGGTAGACAGCTCCAAGTTCGAGGTGATCGAGGCTGGCCTGAAATGCCTTCAGGGCAAGGCAATCGTCAATTCCATCTCGATGAAGGAAGGTGAGGAGAAGTTCATCGAACAGGCCCGCATCTGCCGCGCCTATGGCGCCGCTGTCGTGGTGATGGCGTTCGATGAAAAGGGGCAGGCGGATACGCAAAGCCGCAAGGTCGAGATCTGCACCCGTGCCTATAAAATTCTGACCGAGCAGATCGGCTTCCCACCGGAAGATATCATTTTCGATCCTAATATTTTCGCGGTCGCAACCGGTATCGAAGAACACGACAATTACGGCGTCGATTTCATTGAGGCGACCCGCGAAATCCGGGCCGTGATGCCGCTCGTTCATATCTCGGGCGGTGTTTCGAACTTGTCATTCTCGTTCCGTGGCAATGAGCCGGTGCGTGAAGCGATGCATTCGGTGTTCCTGTTCCACGCCATTCAGGCGGGCATGGATATGGGCATTGTTAATGCCGGGCAATTGGCCGTCTATGACGAGATCAACCCTGAGCTTCGTGAGCTGTGCGAAGACGTGGTGTTGAACCGCCGCAAGGATTCCACCGAGCGGTTGCTCGAAGCCGCGCCGCGCTTCAAGGGCGATGGCGTCGTCATTAACAAGGGGGCTGATCTCGAATGGCGGAATGCGCCGGTCGAAAAGCGGCTTGAGCACGCGCTGGTCAACGGCATCACGGAGTTCATCGAAACTGATACCGAGGAAGCGCGCCTGAAATCCGTCCGCACCCTTGATGTGATCGAAGGTCCGCTGATGGCGGGGATGAATGTTGTCGGTGATCTGTTTGGCGCCGGTAAGATGTTTCTGCCGCAGGTGGTGAAATCTGCCCGCGTGATGAAGCAAGCGGTGGCCTACCTCATGCCGTTCATGGATGCCGATAAAAAGGCCGGTGGTGAGGAACGCAAGGCCGCGGGCAAGGTGTTGATGGCGACGGTGAAGGGCGATGTCCACGATATCGGCAAGAACATTGTTGGCGTGGTTCTCGGCTGCAACAATTACGAAGTGATTGATCTCGGCGTGATGGTGCCGATGCAGAAAATCCTCGATACCGCCCGCAAGGAAGGCGTCGATATCATCGGCCTTTCCGGTCTCATCACGCCCTCGCTGGATGAAATGGTCAATGTGGCGGCGGAAATGGAGCGCGATGGGTTCGATATTCCGCTCCTCATCGGCGGCGCAACCACGAGCCGCGTGCACACGGCGGTGAAAATTCACCCGAGCTATGAACGCGGGCAGGCGATCCATGTGCTCGACGCCAGCCGCGCTGTCGGTGTGGTGTCGTCGCTTCTGTCGCAAAACAAGGGCGCTTATGTCGACGGTATCCGTGCCGAGTACCGTAAGGTGGCCGATGCCCATGCGCGCGCCGAAGCCAACAAGCAGCGGCTGCCATTGCAGCAGGCACGTGACAACGCCTTGAAGCTTGATTGGGCGAATTATGCCGCGCCGAAGCCGAGCTTTACTGGCTCGCGCGTTTTCCGCACCTATGACGTTGCTGAGCTGGTTCCCTATATCGACTGGACACCATTTTTCCAGACCTGGGAACTCAAAGGCCGCTTCCCGGCCATTCTCGAAGATGCCGAGCAGGGTGCATCTGCCCGTCAGCTCTACGAGGATGCCCAGGCGATGCTTGCGCAGATTGTTGGCGAGCGCTGGTTCAACCCCAAGGCAATCATCGGGTTCTGGCCCGCCAATGCCGTGGGTGACGACATTCGTCTCTATACCGGCGAAAGCCGCACAGAGACGCTCGCCACCTTCCATGGTCTGCGCCAGCAATTGCCGCGCCGCGACGGCAAGCCGAATGTGTGTGTTTCCGATTTCGTGGCACCCGAGGGCAGGGGAGCCGATTATATCGGCGCATTCGTCGTCACCTTGGGGCTTGAGGAAGAGCGCATTTCCGAGAAATTTGAGCGTGCCAACGACGATTATCGCTCCATCATGGTCAAAGCGCTTGCCGACCGGCTGGCAGAAGCGTTTGCCGAACGCATGCATGAGCGGGTGCGTCAGGAATTCTGGGGCTACGCGCCCGATGAGAAACTGACCCAAGACCAACTCGTCCGCGAGGAATATCGCGGCATCCGCCCGGCACCCGGCTACCCCGCCCAGCCCGACCATACCGAGAAGCAGACCATCTTTTCGCTGCTGCACGCCGAGCGACGCATCGGCGTCAAGCTCACCGAAAGCTATGCCATGTGGCCGGGTTCATCGGTGAGCGGGCTTTATCTGGCGCATCCCGATGCTTATTATTTCGGCGTGTCCAGGGTCGAACGCGATCAGGTTGAGGATTATGCCCGCCGCAAAGATCGTCCAACGGCGGAGATGGAGCGCTGGCTTGGTCCGATCCTGGGGTATAGCCCGGGATCGAGCAATTAGAGTATTTTTCGTTTAGGTGGCTACCGATTAAACGTCAAAAAAAGCGATAAAATAAAGAAAATGAGAGCGGTTTGCGGTCTTGCAGAATCGCAAGCCGCTCTAATTTGAAACCTTAGAGCCTGCCCCATAAATCCGAATTGAGGGGTTGAGCGGCTTTTTATGCTGTGATTCCATTGTTTTGCGAAGAACGATGGAGGGTCGTATGGCATGGACAAAAGCCGCTCGTGCGAAGTATGAGCGCAAGGGTTTGCG
>JAVBJU010000029.1:0-25690 GCA_031546825.1 Microvirga sp.
CGTCTACGTCCGCCACGAGATCGTCCACAACCGCTACGTCGTCGACGGCCTCAAGGCCAAGGGCGCGGTCTTCGTCGAGGAGCTCTCCGACTGCCCGCCCGACCGCCCGGTGGTCTTCTCCGCCCACGGCGTCGCCAAATCCGTCCCGGCCGAGGCCGAGGCCCGCAACATCCTCTATGTCGACGCCACCTGCCCCCTCGTCTCCAAGGTCCACCGCGAGGCCGAGCGCCACCATGCCGACGGCCTGCAGATGGTGATGATCGGCCATGCCGGCCATCCCGAGGTGATCGGCACCATGGGCCAGCTCCCGGCCGACGCGGTCCTCCTCGTCGAGACGCCCGCCGACGTCGCGACGCTGGCCCCCGCCGACCCGGCCCGCCTCGCCTACATCACCCAGACCACCCTCTCCGTCGACGACACCGCCGAGGTCGTCGCCGCGCTGCGCGCCCGCTTCCCCCGGATCGTCGGGCCGCACAAGGAAGACATCTGCTACGCCACCACCAACCGTCAGGGTGCGGTCAAGGCGGTGGCGCATCAGGTTGATGCGATGATCGTGGTTGGCTCGCCCAACTCCTCCAACTCGCAACGCTTGCGAGAAGTGGCCGAGCGTGAGGGTTGTCCGCTGGTTGCTTTGGTGCTGCGTGCCGATGCCATTGATTGGGAGCGCTTCGGCAAAATCTCCCGCCTTGGCCTCACTGCGGGCGCGTCTGCCCCGGAGGTTCTGGTGGAAGAGATGATCGACGCCTTCGCCGCGCGCTATACGGTGACGGTGAAAACAGTGTCAACCGCTGAAGAAAGCATGTTCTTTCCGCTGCCGCGGGAGTTGCGTGAGCCGCGCGAACAGGGCTAAAGCTGTCTCCTTGCCGATGGGAATTGGGCGAAGCCGGGCTTGAGGCCGGAAATGCGCCAAATGCCTTGTGTGGTCGAAATCTGGAGTGCAGGGCGTGGCGGTTTATACGGATGTGAGCGACGAACAACTCGAAGAGCTCGTGGCCTCCTACGATATCGGTGACGTGCTCTCCTTCAAGGGCATCGCCGAAGGCGTAGAAAACACCAATTATTTCCTGCACACTACGCAAGCCTCCTTCATTCTCACGCTCTATGAAAAGCGCGTGAAAGCCGAGGAACTGCCGTTTTTCCTCAACCTGATGCAATATCTCGCCGGGCGCGGCCTCAATTGTCCGCAACCGGTGGTGAACCGCGCCGGGGAAACGCTTTCCAATGTTGCCGGGCGTCCGGCCACCATCGTCACCTTTCTTGAAGGCCTTTCCATCCGCCGCCCGCAATCGGTTCATTGCCAGGCGCTCGGCGCGGCTTTGGCGCAACTGCACAAGGCGGGCGAGGGTTTTGCCATGCAGCGGCCCAACAACCTGTCGCTTTCCGGCTGGGAACCGCTGTTCCGGCAGGCGGAAGCGCGCGCCAATGAAGTCTCGGAGGGGTTGCGCGAGCGGATCGCCGCTGAGCTTACCCATCTTCACGCCCATTGGCCTGCTGGTCTGCCGCAAGGCATCATCCATGCGGATCTCTTTACCGATAACGTCTTCTTCATTGGCGAGCGGGTTTCGGGGCTGATCGACTTCTATTTCGCCTGCACCGATGCGCTGGTCTATGATCTCGCCATCTGCCTCAACGCCTGGTGCTTCGAGCCCGACGGCTCTTTCAACCTCACCAAGGGGCAGGCGATGATTGCCGGATATCAGGCCGTGCGTCTCCTTGATGCCGCCGAGATTGCGGCGCTGCCAGTTCTGTGCCGTGGCGCGGCCCTGCGTTTCCTGCTGACCCGGCTGGTCGATTGGCTCAATGTGCCGCCCGGCGCATTGGTGCGCCCCAAAGACCCGCTGGAATACGATCGCAAACTCGGCTTTCACCGCCATGTGACACACGCCTCCGAATACGGTCTGAAATCATGAGTGCACGTGTCATGATTTATACCGATGGCGCATGTTCCGGTAATCCCGGCCCCGGCGGCTGGGGGGCGATCTTGTCCTATAACGGCACGGAAAAAGAGCTTTCGGGAGGTGCACCAGACACCACAAACAACCGCATGGAAATGACCGCCGCCATCGAAGCGCTGAACGCGCTGAAGCGCCCTTGCGCGGTCGATCTGTTTACCGATTCCCAATATGTGCGCAAAGGCATCACCGAGTGGATGCATTCCTGGAAAGCACGCGGTTGGAAAACAGCCGACAAAAAGCCGGTGAAGAATGAAGACCTTTGGCGCGCCCTTGATGAGGCGGCAAAGCGCCATGATGTCATCTGGCATTGGGTCAAAGGCCACGCCGATGACCCGCTCAATATCCGCGCCGACGAACTGGCAGTGGCGGCCGTTACGAAGTTTAAAAACGGCGGGGCCGGCTGAACCACCACAATTGACGGCGTGAACTGATCCTCCATCGCGGTATGCACTTCTTTTACAAATACACACCGCGTCGGGATGCCTTCTCCTACGAGCCGGAGCCGCATTGGAATAAGCATCGCGTGTGGCGTCTGGTTTACGGCGCAGCACCCGAAGAGATATTTGCGTATCTGCCCGCAAGTTGCGGTTGGGGCCGTGAGGATTGCTTTACGTCGCTGCGCGCTGCCGTCGACGGGAATGCGAACCCGCAATTGCACACACTTCTGTGGCAGAATGATATCAACCCATCGAAAGCGCGTCCGGCTTTCCTTTATGCCAAGCATCAAGGCGATGAAGCCGAAGAGTTTCCGGCGCTGCCTGTGGGGAAATAGTCAAGTTGCCGTTCATCTCGGCTGTTGTAATGTTGGTATCCGATGGTTTTTGGAGGAACAAAAATGCCTCGCCTCTGTATCACCGGCGCAGCCGGAAATCTCGGCGCTCTTACCGCGCGACATCTTCTGGAGACAACCGATTGCGAGCTGACGCTACTGATCCACAAAAAGCCGCTGCCAGAGGAAATTGCCCAGAATCCACGTGTGCGGGTGGTGGCTTGTGATCTGACGGACAAGGCGAGCATCGGTAATGCCTTCGAAGGCGTTGATGCCTTGCAGCATTACGCTTCAGTGTTGTTCCAGGCGAACCCGGCCAAGTTCATGCCGACCACCAACACAAAGTTCTTTGAAAATGTGGTACTGGCGGCAAAGGAGGCGGGTGTAAAACGGGTGGTGCTATCGAGCTTTCCCCATGTGGAGGGCGATACTTCGCCGGAGCATCCGTCCACAGATAGGCTGGATGGCACGCCGTCATCAATCCATGCGCGAACGCGGCTGGCGGAAGAGAAGTTTCTTTATTCGGTTTATCCCGATGGCGTCGTTTTGCGCATTGGTATGGTCTATGGCGCGGGCATTCTGATGCCTGACGGCGCGAAATGGTTCGCGCGGCGCCGGCTGCTTGGGGTGTGGGATGAGCCAACCCACATTCACCTGATCTCACGCGATGATTACCTTGCCGCAGTGGCGGCTTCCCTTCTCAAGGACAATGTGCGCGGCACCTATAATATCGGTGACGAGGGCCACCAGACCTTGCAGGAATATCTTGATTTCGCCTGTGCCCAATGGGGCTGCCCGCCGCCGTGGCGGATGCCGTTATGGATGATCTATGCCGCAGCCCGCACCTTTGAAACGGCCTCGGCACTGTTCAAAGTTCCCAGCCCGCTGACGGGCGATTTCCTCGATATCGGGCGGGTGCCGTATTTTGGCGATACGAGCCGGATGCGGGCCGAACTATTGCCGGTGTTGAAACACCCGACAATGCGGGATGGGGCGGAAATTTTCTGATATCGACCGCAGTTAAATATGCCGCGGTCGATATATGTAGATATGTAGATGTGTGAAATTACATCTGTGCCAAGAGATGCTCTGCGCCTGAAACCTTGGCTTCGGACGGCACTTCCTCGACATTGAGAACCTTGACTACGCCGTCTTCGATCAGCATCGCGTAGCGCTGGGAGCGGAGCCCCATGCCCTTCTTGGTGGCGTCGAGCATGAGATCAAGAGCTTTGGCGAAATCGGCGCTGCCATCGGCGAGGAACAGGATTTTGTCGTTGGCATCGGAGGCTTCCGCCCAGGCCTTCATGACGAAGACGTCATTGACCGCGGTCACGGCAATGGTATCGACACCCTTGGCTTTGAAGGCATCAAAATTCGTCACATAGCTTGGCATGTGGTTGTTATGACAGGTCGGCGTGAAAGCGCCGGGCACGGCGAACAGCACGACCTTCTTGCCGGCGAAGATGTTGTCGGTTGTCTTGGCAACCGGGCCATCTTTGGTGGGTGTGAGGAAACTGGCCGCGGGCAGGCGGTCGCCAACCTTGATCGTCATTCGAGTTCTCCTGTGATGATTGATGCCCGTAACTATGGGGGCGAATACGCAGCAAAATCAGTGAAGGCCGGATTACAGTCCACCCAGACCTTCGGTGCAAGCGCGCTGCAGCACCTCAGGCCGCAGCGCCACTGAAACCGCGCGTTAATCTAACGATACTGCCATCTTATTACTTGGGTTTCATCTTATTACTTGGGTTTGCCCGGTGTGATTTCGGCTTCCGGCAGCCGCAATTCAATCGCCTGTGTTCCAGCGCGGGCCGTCAGGAGCAGGAACGGGGGCGTGACAGCGGTGGTTGGTGCTTCGCGGGTGATAGTGAAATCCATCGTATGGGCAGCTTTTCCCAGCGTGCCTTCCGATGTTGAGAACACCCAACCCTCCGGGCCTTCCGCAAACAGTTCGGCCTTGATGCCGGGCGGGATACGAAGCGTGACGATGCGACGAGAGGCGTCGTCCGTCAAACGATGATCGATAAACGCGAACGGTGTCGTTGCGCCTTTATTGACAATCTTTGGCAGACTTTCCATCGCTTGGCGAACTGCCGTGCCATCCGGCTCTGTGCCATCAAGCACAATGCGCGCTACCGATTCGACCGGAATGCATTGCTCCTTGCAAACGCCGTATTGCAGCCTGAGTTTCAGATTGACCGGCGCGTTCGCTTGTTTCGGCCTCACGCGTAGCGGCAATGTCACGCCATCATAAAAGCCATAGACGATGCTGCCCGCTTCATTGATCCGCGTTGGCGCAGGCCATGATACGGACACATCCGCCACATTGTCCGATCCCGACCAGTCGAATACCGGCGGCAGGCCAGCGTCTCCTGGCGTGCGCCAATAGGTGACGTAGCCGGGCGTGAGGCGGATTTCCAAGGCGGCGAGATAGCCGCCATCGCCATGACCGCCTTGCAGAAAGCGGATGCTCCCCGGCGCGTTGGCCCCCGCGCCCTGAACGCCGAGCGGGATGAGCAGCAACATGAGAGCCGATGTCAGGTGGCAGATGGCGCGCATTAACACGGTACACAACTCTCCTCAGGGTAGGGCCATCAGGTTATAATGTGCGGTGTATCGCTGCAACAAGCCAAATTGGCGTGATCGGTTGAAGGGGGATGGACAAGATATCAAACGCAGGTAGCATAGGCCCATGGATAGGGACTTCATAAAACATGGACAGGAAGAGCCGGGCCTCTTTGAGGGGCAACTGCTCATTGCCATGCCCGGCATGGAAGACCCGCGCTTTGCGCGTGCTGTCATCTATATGTGTTCGCATTCGGTCAACGGTGCCATGGGCATCGTCATCAACCGCCCGGCAGACCATTTCAGCTTCCCTGAATTGCTCATGCAGCTCAATGTCATTCCATCAGACGAGGCGCTGGTTGCCCCCGAGCATCTCAATCGCATCAAGGTCATGGTTGGCGGGCCGGTGGAAGGCAGCCAGGGATTTGTGCTGCATACGCCCGACTACCAACTGGACGGGGCCACAATGACCATCGACGACGGCGTGTGCCTCACCGCCACCGTTGATATCCTGCGCGCCATTGCCCGTGGTGCGGGTCCCCGCCATGCGATCCTCGCCCTCGGCTACGCCGGTTGGGGTGCCGGGCAGCTTGAAAGCGAGATACAGGCCAATAGCTGGCTGACCTGCCCAGCCTCGCCCGATCTCCTGTTTCGGTCCGCTGTCGAATTGCGCTACGACATGGCATTGCGCTCCATCGGCGTCAGCCTGGAACAGCTTTCGAGTGCGGCCGGACGGGCGTGAGATCACTTGATGGTGAGAGCCCGGAAGCCTCACCTTCGGCTGTTATCTTTCAAGCTTCCCAAGCTCCGGCAGCTGTTTGATCGGCCCGATCGAAACCAGTGTGCGCGCGCCACTCATGGCCTTCTGCCCAGCTGTGCGTACATCCGATGAGGCGAGCGCCTCAATGCGCTGCACCACGGTGGATGCCGGAATGACCCGGCCCCATGAAAGCAATTGCCGGGCGATGCGCTCGATGCGGCCGCCGGGGGATTCCAACGCGGTGAGCATTCCGACCTTCATCTGCCGCTTGGCGCGGTCGAGCTCTGAATCGTCAATATTCTCCGTCGCCTGAACGGCGCAATTAAGCGAAACTTTCATCAGCTCCGCCAAATCATTTCCCGCCGCGCCTGCGCCGATGCCGAAGATGCCGCAATCGGTGAAGGGCCAGTGGAACGCGTCGATGGCATAGGCGAGACCGCGCGTTTCGCGCACTTCGTGCCATAGCCGCGAGGTCAGCCCACCGCCGAGGATGTGGGCGAAGAGATGGAGCGCATAGTACCCGTTATCCTTGAAGGACAGGCCCGGCAGGCCGAGCACCACATTGGCTTGCTCCAGGCTGCGCGGCAATCGCTTCTCTCCGCCCTGATAGAGCCCGGGCTCCATCGCCTCAACGGCTTCATCCGGCATTGCGCCGAACATGCGTTCCGCCTGCGCGACAACTTCGGCGTGG
The DNA here is from genome assembly GCA_031546825.1 of Microvirga sp. Classification (GTDB taxonomy): domain Bacteria; phylum Pseudomonadota; class Alphaproteobacteria; order Rhizobiales; family Beijerinckiaceae; genus Hohaiivirga. The sequence continues at coordinate 6,741 of JAVBJU010000029.1, forward strand.
GTGATGGGGCCGGTGGCGACCATCACCATGTTGCGCGGAATGTACTCGCGCGCCAGAAAGGCGCGGATGGCCGTTGCGTCGAAACGCTTGATGGTGTCAGGTCTGCCCAGGATCGGTCGGCCAATGGGTTGGTCCGGGAAGGCGGTTTCCTGAAAGACGTCGTAGATCAGGTCATCCGGCGTGTCTTCAACGGCGGCATATTCCTGCAAAATGACGCTTTTTTCGCGTGCGAGTTCCTGCTTGTCGAACACCGATTTGGTGAGAATATCACCAAGCACATCAATGGCGATGCCGATATCCTCGCCGAGTAGGCGGGCGGTGTAACTGGTGTGCTCGACGCCGGTGGCGGCATTGATTTCACCGCCGACATTCTCGATGTCTTCGGCGATGCGGCGGGCAGAGCGGGTTTCCGTGCCCTTGAAGGCCATATGCTCGATGAGGTGTGACAGCCCGTGCTCATGGGGCTTTTCGTTGCGTGAGCCCGCGCCCACCCACACGCCGACCGAGGCGGTGGCGACCTGGGGTGTTGTTTCCGAAGCCACGGTAAAGCCGTTGGCAAGCCGGGTGATTTCAACCGGTGTTTCGCTGACGAAGTGCTGGTTCATGTTACGCCTTGCCAATCCGGGCACGGGAACGAACCAGCGCCTCGACGGCGGAAAGATCATTGGCGATGCGGGTCACCTGTTCCTTGCGCTCCATGAGATCGGCAAGGTGCGCGGGCAGGTGCGGATGCTGACCGGTGGCGCTCTTTACCGCATCGGGGAACTTGGCCGGATGGGCGGTTGAAAGCGCCACCACCGGAATTTCGGGCTGCGCGCGCAGAAGCTCACGTGCCGCGCGCACACCAACTGCGCTGTGTGGGTCAAGCACGTAGCCAGTGGTTTGCCACACCGTTTTCATTTCATCGGCGACCGCTGCTTCATCAACCGCATGGGCCGAGAAATCAGCGCGAATTTTTTGGAGCGCCGCCTGTTCAATTGTGAATGTGCCTGCCTGAGTGAGCTGGTCCATGGCAGCGCGCACCGCTTCGGGCTTGCGTCCATACGCATCGAACAGCAGGCGCTCAAAATTGGAGGAGATCTGGATATCCATGGAAGGTGAGGCGGTTGGCACCACTTCACGCAATTCGTAATGGCCGGTTTGCAGGGTGCGCGCCAAAATGTCGTTGGCGTTGGTGCCAATCATCAGCCGCTCAATGGGCAGGCCCATCTGCTTGGCAGTCCAGCCAGCGAAAATGTCGCCGAAATTGCCCGTTGGCACCGAGAACGAAACCTTGCGTTCTGGAGCGCCGAGCGCCACCGCGGCGGTGAAATAATAGACCGCCTGAGCAGCAATGCGCGCCCAGTTGATGGAGTTGACGCCGGAAAGATTCACCGCATCACGGAAGGCAGTATGATTGAACATCGCCTTCACAAGCGCCTGGCAATCATCGAATGTGCCGTCCACGGCGATGGCATGGACATTGGGGCTGTCGACGGTGGTCATCTGGCGGCGCTGCACGTCGGAGACGCGGCCGTGGGGGAACAGGATGAAAACATCAACCTGATCAAGCCCCTTGAACGCCTCCACCGCCGCGCTGCCGGTATCGCCCGAGGTGGCGCCAACGATGGTGGCGCGCTGGCCCCGGGCTTTGAGCACATGGTCCATCAACTGGCCGAGCAACTGCATGGCGACGTCCTTGAACGCCAGTGTTGGGCCATGGAAGAGTTCCAGCAGGAAGAGATTGTCGTCGAGTTGCACCAGCGGGCAGATCGCCTTGTGGCGGAACGAAGAATAAGCCGCTTCAATCATGCGGGAAAGGTCGGCCTGGGGGATATCGCCAGCGATCAGCGTGCCCAGCACCGTTTTGGCGGCATCGGCATAGCGCTTGCCGGAAAGGGCGCGGATGGCGTCCGTGGACAGCTGCGGCCAGCTTTGCGGCACGTAAAGACCGCTATCCTTGGCAAGGCCCGTGAGCAGGGCGTCGGAAAAGCCGATGGGCGCAGCCGCGCCGCGGGTGGAGATATGGAGCATGGCAAACCTCTTCAGAGCATTGCTGATAAAGGTCTTGGGCCCAGCCTGCAAGCGTGGCGTGGGTTTTTTATTCAGTGCGCAAAGTGGGTTGTGCTCTGGAAAGCAGCCCACTGAGCGAGTCTTGAAAAAAATGGGAAAAAAGCGCGTTTTCCCGGTACGCTGCTTGGCTCCGGCTGCTGCTTTGGGTTTGCTGAGCAAATCAAGAGCAAGTAGCCTTCCTCAAAGGTAGGGGAGATGAGGTATTATAGATTGGTTAGGCGCTTGGTCCGGCCCTTTACGGTTGCGTAGCCAGCCACGCCAACCAGCACCAAAGCCAGCCCGAACCAGGTCAGCGCGTATTGCAGATGATCGTTTTTCAGTGTGATTGTGCGCGTTGTTCCGCCCTTTGGCCAAGGTGTTGCGGCACCGGCGGAAGCCGCATCGGCTTCGATATAGTATGACGGAGCGTCTTTCACGCCGAGGGACTGTGCCATCATAGTGCTGTCCCGAGTGAACCACTGAGCTTTCGCTGGAATGTTCTCTGGCACGAACCAACTGTGCTGCTCCGGCGCGCGCAGGATGCCCTCGATGCGGGCTTCGCCATGGACGCGGGCAACGTTTGTTACGTCCTTCGGCACAAAGCCGCGATTGACCATAACCACACCACCGTCGCTCAGTTGGAACGGCGTGAACAGGTAAGCACCCTGCAAGGTCTGGCGAGGGCCATCTTCCATCAAACCGTAAACGCTTATCTCCATTTCGTTGAGATATTTCCCCGTGGCAAAGACGTGGCGGAACTCGTCGCGGTTCGCGCTCCATGTGGCGGGGAGGGCCACCGCAATACTGTGGGAACGGCTGCCAAGATCGGCGACCAACGCCTCTTTCCAGGCCTTGCGGTGCAACTGCCACATGCCAAGTGCAATGAGGATGGCGAAGGCAATAATGACAGTTAGGGCGGTCAGGAAGCGGTTGGGGGATGAAATCGGCATCGCCTGGGGTTCGCAAAGGGGGCGTTGTATTGTCGCAATCTGATTTTTCCAGCCACGGCAACGGCACGGGGCAATTAAACGCCGTCCTGCTGGGATTGTCCATGCGTCACTTGTTTAAGTGTGCCGGGGAAATGCCGGAGCAGCCAACCCGTCAACACTGCAGTGCGATGAGGTGAAAAATGAAAGTCCATTAAAAATCAATATGTTGTCGGAGATTTTCGAAATTGTCTCATATATTGAGATGTTCATTCACATATTGACATCGAACGAGGGTGAATTAAAGTTAATAGCGGTGTCATTCGCTTCTATTCAAACCCCTCGTATTCTCTCGATGTGTTGGGCATCGCCGTGGGGCTTGAGGTGAAGCCGTTGCGTGACAAGGGTCTTATCTATCCAGGCTGAAAGGAAAATCCATGTCTTCTCCTTCCGGAATTATTCCTATTTCATACGCCTTTTTTGACAAGGACGGCAAGCTATGCCGCGAATCCATGCGCCGGCAGACCCAGGCGATGGTGGCGGCCCATGCTCCTGCCGTGGCCATTCTTGGCCTCGCGACCGAGGTCAATAAGCTGTCGGTTGATGAGCGAAAAAACGTCATGGACTGGACCGCTGAAGATATCGGCGGAAAAGTGCCCATGATCGTGACGGTCAACGGCCAGACCATCGCTGAGCAGGCAGAACTCGCGGCCTATGCTCAAAAGGCGGGTGCCGCCCATCTCATCTTTCAGCCGCCGTCCAAGGCGATGGCGGAAGACGCAGTTGCTGCTGGCGAAGCCGTATCTACCGAGGCCTATTGCGAAGAGTTTTTCTGCAGGGTTTTGGAAAAGACCACCTTGCCAAGCGGCATTCAGAACGCCCCAGAATATATGGGTGTCGGCCTTTCACCCGCCGCCATTACTCGCCTTGCCAAACGCGCTTCCACATTCCGTTTTCTGAAGGGTGAGGGGCCATGCATTTTAATTGAACAGGTTATCGCAGCGCTCGGCGGTGATTTCCCCGTTCTTAATGGCAGGGGTGGGCAGGAACTGACCGATAACCTGCGCGCGGGATGCCGTGGCATGATTGTAGCGCCCGATGTCAGCGATTGGCAACAGAAGGTCTACGCCGCCATGAAGGCCGGAAATGAACAAGAAGCGGAAGAGCTTTACCGCAAAATCCTGCCGGTCATTGTTTTCGTGATGCAGTCGCTCGACAGCCTTCTGGTTTATGGCAAGCGCATTGCGGCCTGGCGCCTCGGCTTCGAGGTGCAGCACGATCGGGCACCTGCGCTGCAAACCACTGAATTTGGCTTAAAAACCGCGCGGCGCTTTGCGGATTATCTCGGACCATACGGTTCGTGAATCTTAATCGCGCCATCCTGCTTGGATGCCGCGAAATTGATGCTGAGGAAAACTGTAAATGTCAGTTTTTTCCTCGCCTAAGGAGGGGCTAATAATGAAATATGTAAAATCAGAGAGACTTAAAAAAATTCAGGTCACGGCGCTCGTATTGCTGACGATCGCCGGTGTTATCAATTATCTCGACCGCAGCACGCTTTCGATTGCAAACACACAGATCGCGACCGAGCTTGGTCTCGATAAGGTTCAGATGGGCTACCTGCTGTCGGCCTTCTCCCTAACCTATGCTTTTGCGCAGTTGCCGGTTGGTGCGCTGCTCGACCGGCTCGGGGCACGCTTCATGCTTGGCGCGGGTTTGTTCTTCTGGTCTCTGGCGCAGTTCGCCGGTGGTCTGGTGCACAGCTTCACGCCGTTTGTTGTGTCGCGCTTCGTGCTTGGCGTTGGCGAAGCGCCGCAATTCCCGGCTGGTGCGAAGTCTTTTGCTGAATGGTACAATGTGGGCGAGCGCGGCAAGCCCATGGGGATATTTAACTCCTCCTCGTCCATCGGCCCGGCGCTTGCGCCCCCGTTGCTGACGGCCCTGATGCTGACCTACGGCTGGCGCTGGATGTTCATGATCATGGGTGCCGCTGGTATCTTCGTTGCCATCGGTTGGTACGCAATGTACCGCAACCGCGATGAAGTTGCTCTGACCAAGGAAGAAGAAGACTTCCTCAATGACGGTCAGCCCCAGGCTGAGAAGAAGCACGCTACCTTCGCGGATTATCTCAATCTGTTCACCTACTCCTCGACCTGGGGCATTTTGCTCGGCTTCATGGGTGTGGTTTATATGGTGTTCCTGTACCTGACCTGGCTGCCTGCTTTCCTCGCTCAGGAATATGGCATCACCCTGGTCAAAACCGGCTGGCTTGCAGCCATTCCCTATATCTTCGCCATCGGCGGCACGATTTCGGCAGGCTTTATTGCTGACGGTCTGCTCAAGAAGGGCTATCCGCTGATTTCAAGCCGTAAGTCGCTGGTGGCTTTCGGCCTGATCGGTGCGGGTCTCTTCACGATTCCGGCTGCTTATGCTTCGACGGCTGAGATGGCTGTGGCCTATATCAGCTTGGCCCAGTTCTTCCTGACGTTCGCATCTGGCTCGTCCTGGATCTTGGTTACGTCGATTATTCCGTCGCGCCAGACCTCATCACTCGGTGGCATCCAGAACTTCGGCGGTTACCTTGCGGGAACGGCTGCGCCGATCATCACCGGCTATATCGCTCAGAACACGGGTTCGTTCAGAATGGCTCTGATCACCAGTGCGGTCATTGCGCTGGTTGCGGCGCTTGCCCACTTCACATTGGTGAACAAGCCCATTGGTACGAAATAATCGTTCATTGATTGTTGCATGACGCCGGCGGCGCATCTCATCTGTTGCGCCGCCGGTTTTTTATTGGGTAAAACGATCTCACCTAAACCGTTCTTCCTGCGCCCTGTGGTGGTGTTGCAAGGCGATCAACATGGCTTTGGCCGGGCGGATCAAGCTGAGACAGAGGATGATGGTCAGCGGGAACCACAGGCTCAGATGCAGCCAGATTGGTGGCTCGTAGGTGAACTCGGTCCACAGCGCCAAGCCCACCACGATCACGCCAACAATCGACATCACGAAATAGGCGGGGCCATCGGCGGCATCGGTTGCGCTGTAGTCGAGGCCGCATACGTTGCAACATGGTGCCAACTTGAGGAACCCGGCAAACAGCCGTCCCTCTCCGCAGCGCGGGCAACGGCACGTCAACCCGGCGGTGAGTATCGAAGGCTTCCCTGGTTTTTCGGTCATGGCTTCAAACGCCCCTGCCATAGCCCCAGACATAGATGGCAGCGAACAGGAATAGCCATACCACGTCGACAAAGTGCCAATACCAGGCGGCGAACTCGAATCCGAGATGCTGCTTTGCCGTGAAATGGCCGCGATAGCTGCGCATCAGGCACACAATCAGGAAAATCGTGCCGATGATGACGTGAGCGCCATGGAAGCCTGTCGCCATGAAGAATGTCGCGCCGTAGATATTGCCGGAAAAGCCGAATTCGGCGTGGGTGTATTCGAGAACCTGAATTGTGGTGAAGAACAAGCCAAGGACAATGGTCAGTGCCATACCGGCCTTGAAACCCTTGCGATCGTCTTCGAGAAGCGCATGGTGCGCCCACGTTATGGTGGTGCCGGAGGTCAGCAGGATCAAGGTGTTGAGTAGCGGCAAATGCCACGGATCGAAGGTTTCGATACCCTTTGGCGGCCACGCACCCAAGAGTTCAGCTCGGGCGTACTGCACCGGGTTTGTGGGGAATAGCGCCACGTCGAAATAGGCCCAGAACCACGCGACGAAGAACATCACCTCGGACGCGATGAACAGGATCATGCCGTAACGGTGGGAAATCTGGACGAGTTTGGTGTGAAAGCCACCGTGCTCCGCCTCGCGGACGACATCGCGCCACCAGAACAGCATGGTGAACAACACGCCGATCACGCCTGCGCCAAAAATGAACGGGCCTGCTTTCACCCCGAGTAGCGTGAGCCCCTTCATCAGGAACACTGCGCCTGTGGCGAGCAAGAAGGCGCTGGCCGAGCCCATGAGCGGCCAGGGACTGGCATCAACCAGATGGAAATCATGCTGTTTGCCGTGATGGGCTGCGTCAGATTCGGCCATCGGAGTCTCCATTCATTTGCGGGTATCGGCGCTTTTCACGGGCGCGACTTCAGGCGCGCCATTGCGTGCGGCGAAGAATGTGTAGGACAGGGTGATTGTCGGCAGAGCGGCGATGTCGCGGTCGTTGACGAGGGCAGGGTCGACATAAAATACCACCGCCTCGTCGCGCTCTTCGCCCGGCTGAAGCACCTGTTCGGTAAAACAGAAGCACTGGAGCTTGACGAAATACGAACCGGCCAGATCGGGCTGGACATTGTAGGTTGCCATACCGGCTGCGGGTTCCGTGCCGGTGTTGCGCACGTTGTAATAGGCGGTTTTAACCTCACCGAGCTTCAGCTCGATTTCCGGGGTTTCCGCCGAGAATTTCCAGCTTAGGCCAGGGGCGACATTGGCATCGAACCGCACGGAAATGGTGCGGTCGATAATCGGAACTGTCGATTGTGCCTGTGCGCCGCTGCGCGGTGTGCCGTCAAATCCGGTGGTTCGGCAAAACAGATCATAGAGCGGCACAGCGGCATAGGCCGCCCCCACCATGAACAGCGCCACGCCCCCGCAAATCCATGCGACACACTGGTTGCTGCGATCTGGTGAGGGAGAAAGCGCCATGAGCTGTTCCTTCCGCTCACAGACTGCCGGTCTGGAGACCGAATTTAGCAATGCTCACCACGAAGAACAGCACGGCAAACGCCGCGAGCGTCAAGCCGATGGCATTGGAGCGGCGATGGCGCAGGCGCAATTCTTCAGGGGTGAGCGCGGCGGGCGTGTTGGTATTGCCGTTGGTCATGCGAAGCCTCCTGAGAGCCAGCCGGGCACGCGCATGAACAGCCCGAGGGCGTGTTCGATGAACAGGCTGGCGAACAGCGTGAACAGATAAATGATGGAAAAGCGGAACATGTTGCGTTGGGCCTGTGCCGCCGCCTTGCCGTCGCGGTTTCGAAAAACCCTCAGCGCGCAGATGAGCATCATGGCACCGCCGATGGTCGCTGCCAGTGCATACAGCATCCCGCCGAAGCCGAAGAAGACCGGAGAAAGGCCGGTGGGCGTAAGGATGAGGGTATAGCCGAGGATGGCGCGCCGGGTGGCGGCAGGCCCAGCCACGTTGGGCAGCATAGGCACGGAAGCGCGGGCGTAGTCCTCTGTTTTGAGAAGGGCAAGCGCCCAGAAATGCGGGGGAGTCCATAGGAAAATGATGAGAAACAGCACAAGCGTTTCGATGCCAACCGAACCGGTTACTGCGGCTTGCCCGATCATAGGCGGAAACGCGCCTGCTGCCCCACCAATGACGATGTTTTGCGGCGTCGAACGCTTCAACCACATGGAATACACGACGACATAATAGAAAATTGTCAGGGCAAGCAACGACGCCGCCAGCCAATTAGAGATGAGGCCGAGAAACAGCACCGAGGCCACGGAAAGCCACAGCCCGAAGATCAGCGCCGTTTCCGGCTCAATCCGGCCCGCCGGGACCGGCCGATTGCGGGTGCGTGCCATGCGGGCGTCGATATCCACATCCCACCACATGTTGAGGCAGCCGGATGCGCCTGCACCAAGCGCGATCATCATAAGCGAAGCGATGGCGAGTAAAGGTGGGACGCGCATCGGCGTCACCACCATGCCGACCAATGCCGTGAAGATGACCAGCGACATCACGCGTGGCTTGAGCAGCGCGAAGTAATCTCGGACATCACCATGGAGCGCCTGTGGCGCCAGGATGGGCGTGTGGATCAGAATTTTTGGCATGATGTTAAGCCCTTTCCTGCGGTTGCGTCACCAATTCGCCATTGGCAAGCATGCGGGGCAGCACTTCATATTGGTGGAAGGGCGGCGGGGACGACAGAGTCCATTCGAGGGTGGTTGCGCCTTCGCCCCACGGATTGGCGGGAGCCGGAACCTTCTTGATGAAGGCATAGATGATGCCGCCGATGAAGACGAAAAGGCCGCAAGCAAACATGTAGGAGCCCATAGAAGCGACATAGTTCCAACCGGAAAAGGCATCCGGATAGTCAGCATAGCGGCGCGGCATTCCGGCGAGACCCAGGAAATGCATCGGGAAGAACAAGACGTTGGAGCCTATGAAGGCAATCCAGAAATGCAGTTTGCCGATCCAGTCCGGCATCATGTAGCCGGTCATTTTGGGGAACCAGTAATAGGTGCCCGCGAAAATGACAAAAACCGCGCCGAGCGACAGCACGTAGTGGAAGTGCGCCACCACGTAATAGGTGTCGTGCAGATAGCGGTCGATGCCTGCATTGGCGAGCACGACGCCGGTGACGCCGCCAACTGTGAACAGGAAGATGAAGCCGATGGCCCACAGCATGGGTGCGGTGAAGCGGATCGAGCCGCCCCACATCGTCGCGATCCACGAGAAGATCTTGATGCCGGTCGGCACCGCGATCACCATGGTGGCGAACACGAAATAGGCCTGGGTCTGGAGGCTCAACCCCACTGTGAACATGTGGTGCGCCCACACCACAAAGCCCACGACTCCGATGGAGACCATGGCGTAGGCCATGCCGAGATAGCCGAAAATCGGCTTTTTCGAGAAGGTCGAGATGATGTGGCTGACAATGCCGAAGGCTGGCAAAATCATGATGTAAACTTCGGGGTGGCCGAAGAACCAGAACAGGTGCTGGTAGAGCACCGGGTTTCCGCCGGCCGATGCGTCAAAGAATGCCGTGCCGAAATTGCGGTCGGTGAGCAGCATGGTGATGGCTCCGGCGAGCACTGGCAGCGCCAGCAGCAGCAGGAAAGCGGTCACCAGCATCGCCCAGGCAAACAGCGGCATCTTGTGCAGTGTCATGCCGGGGGCGCGCATGTTGAGGATGGTGGTGATGAAATTGATGGCGCCGAGCACCGAACCCGCACCAACCACGTGCAGGCCGAAGATGGCAAAATCCAGTGCCGGGCCGGGGTGGCCGGAGGTGGAGAGTGGCGGATAGACCGTCCAGCCGCCACCGAAGCCGTTGACGCCGGGCGCGCCTTCAAAAAACAGCGACATGACAAGCAGGCTGAAACCGGAGACGGTCAGCCAGAACGAGATGTTGTTGAGCCGTGGAAAGGCCATGTCTGGCGCGCCGATCATCAGCGGTACGAACCAGTTGCCGAATCCGCCGATGAGCGCGGGCATCACCATGAAAAACACCATGATGAGGCCGTGCGCGCTCACGAACACGTTGAAAAGCTGGGGGCTTGAGAACAGCTGAAGGCCGGGGTGCATAAGTTCGATGCGCATGGCAATCGACAACGCTGCGCCGACGAGCCCGGCGCAGAATGAAAAAATCATATAAAGCGTGCCGATGTCCTTGTGATTGGTCGACAGGAACCAGCGCTTCCAAAAGCCCGGAATATGGTCGTGATGGGCGGGCGGGGACAGAAAGGTGGTCGTGGTTTGATCCATTGTTGATCTCACTTTTCGCGATGGCGCACGCGTGACCGTCAGCGGTTTTCGGCAACGGTGAAGGATTGGGTGGCGAATGCGTATTTCTTCTTGGCGTCGGCAATCCAGGCGGCGTAGGCCTCATTGCTCACCACACGCACGGTGATTGGCATGTAGGCATGGCCATTGCCGCACAGTTCGGAACACTGGCCGTGATAGACGCCCTCGCGGTCTGCCTTGAACCAGATTTCATTGAGGCGGCCGGGGATGGCATCCATCTTGAGGCCGAAGGCGGGCACGGCCCAGGAATGGATGACGTCGGCGGATGTCACCTGAATTTTCACAACCTTGTCGACCGGCACCACCATCTCGTTGTCGACGGTGAAGAGGCGGCGATCGGTAGGCTTGAGGTTTTCATCCTGCACCAGGATCGAATCAAATTTGAAACCGCCCTGATCTGGCGGGTATTCGTAATTCCAGTACCAGGAGAGGCCGGTGACTTTCACAACCACATCTGGCTTGGGAATGGTCAACTGGTCGCGCAGCAGACGAAATGACGGCACCGCCACCGCGACGAGAATCAAAACTGGCACAATCGTCCAGACGACTTCCAGCAAGGTGTGGTGGGTGGTGCGTGATGGCACGGGGTTGCGCTTTTCACTGAAGCGGAACATCGCAATCAGCAGCAGCGCCGCGACCAATACGCAAACCGCGCTGACCAGGATCAACAAGTTGTGATGGAAGGCGCTCATGTCGCGCCCGAAGCTGGTGACGGTTTCCTGCATCCCCATTTGCCAGGGGTGTGGCAGGCCGATTGCCTCCTCCGCAGAATGCGCCGCAGCCGTTGGCAAGATGAGGGCCGCGGGAAGAAGCCAGCACCGGAAATGCCGCCATAAACCAAGCTGCTGCATGAAGTAATCCTCTCTCGGGTCGGGCTTGTGGGCCCGTCCACACCCGCGCGGTGCGGCTCATCCGCGGGACGCCGCGGCGATGAGTAAGGCCACATCGAACTTTGTTTTGATCTGAATCAACAGATGCTCTAAAGCGGGGCTGTACTCAAGATGATGAGGTGGGACTTGAGTTTAATCTGCCCATGAGCAATTAGTCGGTGTAGTCGGTTTTTTTGCGTTATGCTTGACAACGGCACTGGGAGCGTGTTCGGAAAGTAGCTGTTTCAAAAAGCCATGAGCGTGTGAAAAAAGGAATGTCCATGTTGGTCAGCAAAACGGTCGCGCTGCGCGTCGCTGCTGTGGTTTTGATGGGGGCTCTCGCCGTGATGGGAGTGGCCCGCGCCCAGCAAAGAGCCGCGCCCGTGGCTCCTGAGGATTTTGCTATCACCAAGGGCATGTATGGCGACTGGAAGTTGCGTTGCGAGAACCGTCCCGGCGCGCAAAGCACCCAATGTGCCATTTCCCAGAACGTGGTTGATGAGGCGAGCCCCGATATCAAGCTGTCGATGATCGTGTTCCGCACCGCTGATGGCAAGAACACCCTGATGAGGGTCGTGGCGCCGCTTGGCATTTTGTTGCCCCGTGGTCTGGGCCTCAAGATCGACGACGCCGATTTCGGGCGCGTTGGCTTCGTGCGGTGTCTGCCGTCGGGCTGTGTGTCGGAAGTGGCTCTGAAGGACAACCTTCTGGAGAACCTTCGCACCGGCAAGGTTGCAAGTTTCTTGGTATTCAAAGCGCAAGAGCAAGGGGTCGGCATTCCCATCACCCTCGAAGGTTTTGCCGAGGCCTATGATAATCTGCCCACAGTCGTTCCGTAATTGGGGAAGATCATGAAAAGAATAAGCCGGCTCGTTTTCATCTCGGTGTTCGCGCTTGGACTTGGTGCATGTGCGACCGATGACGGGTCGAGCACTGTCTCCAATATGCTTTTTTTCAACAAGCCCGAAGCACCGGACCCTTCGAAGGGGCCTACGGAAGCGCTCTACTGCCCCAAGGTCGATGTGTTTGAGGGCGGTGCCCATGCAACGGTGGGCGGTGGCGTGGCAACCATCGGCGATCTTGCCCGCGAGTGCCATGTCCTCCATGACGGCAGCGTGGTCATCAAGGTTGGTGTTTCCGGCCGAGTAATCCCCAATGGGGGCGGTGGTGGGCGCTATAATGTTCCGGTGCAGTTCCGCATCAAGGTTGGCGACAAGGTGCTGGTCCAGCGCGCCCAGAGCGTGACGGCTACCTTTGTTGGCGATGATGTGCGGGGCGATTTCGCTGCTGTGCAGGAAGGCCTCGTGGTGCCGCTGGCCAATAACCAGAACTTCGCTATCGAAGTTGGCCTTGGTGGCGGTGGAAAGCGGCGCTGACGCTTTCTTTTTTGAGAAAACATGCTGACGGGGATGGCTTGCCATCCCATGGCAGCGGCCATTCCCCGCACTTCACGCAATTCTGTAGTTTTCGCCAAAGGAGCCGTTGACTCGTGTCTCTGGCTGGCTAGAGTTCTCATGTCTTACGATCCCTGCGGAAGAGATCGGTTATCCGACGCCGAAGGCGCAACCGCCCCGGAAACGCTCAGGCCAAAGGACCGCAGGGAGCTGACACTCTGGAAAGTGATGGGTTTCTTTCCCATCCACCGAAGGAAGTAACCTGGCGCATTCCGCGCTGGGGAAATCTCTCAGGTTCTCGGACAGAGGGGGCGCATACCGGCCATTTGCCGGAATGTCGCAACACGCCCCGGATCGAGGACAAAATGGCCGAGACTTCCACCCCCACTCTGCAAACGCCGCTTTACCGTGAACATGTTGCACTTGGTGCGCGCATGGTCCCGTTCGCCGGGTACGACATGCCGGTGCAGTATCCCGCGGGCATCCTCACCGAGCACCTGTGGGCGCGGGAGAGCGCCGGGCTGTTCGATGTTTCCCATATGGGGCAGGCGCTTCTCATCGGGCCAAACCATGAAACCACCGCCAAGGCACTGGAAACACTGGTGCCCGCTGATATCGTTAATCTCAAGCCCGGCCAGCAGCGCTACTCGCAGTTTCTCAACCCGCAAGGCGGCATTCTTGATGATCTGATGATCGCCCGCCCGCTTGATCCGGCGGAAGATGGCAGGCTGATTCTCGTGGTCAATGCCGGGTGCAAGGAAGCTGATTACGCCCACCTTGCCAAAAACCTTCCCGCAGGCGTCAAGCTGCAACGCCAGGATGATCTGGCGCTTCTTGCCCTGCAAGGGCCGAAGGCGGAAGCAGCGCTCACACGCCTCTGTTCGGATGCCGCCGCCATGGGCTTCATGGCGGTGCGCAGCCTCAAAGTGGCGGGTTTCCCATGCACCGTGTCGCGCTCCGGCTATACCGGCGAAGACGGTTATGAGATTTCAGTTGCGGCGGATAATGCCGCCGCCCTGTGGCGCAAACTGCTTGAGGACGCCACGGTGAAACCCGTTGGGCTTGGCGCGCGCGATTCGCTGCGGCTTGAGGCAGGCTTGTGCCTCTATGGCCATGATATAGACACCGCGACCTCGCCGATTGAGGCGGGGCTGATCTGGTCGATCCAGAAGCGCCGCCGCGAAGAAGGCGGCTTCCCCGGATTTGAACGCGTTGCCCGCGAGATCGCCCAAGGCACGGGGCGCAAGCGCGTCGGCATATTGCCGGAAGGCCGTGCGCCCGCCCGCGAGGGCACGGTGGTGACCGACCTTTCAGGCGCAGAAATCGGCGTTGTCACTTCCGGCGGCTTTGGTCCGAGCCTCAACGGCCCCCTCGCCATGGGCTATGTGGCAACCGCCCATAGCGCCATTGGCACCAAGGTTCACCTCATGGTGCGCGGCAAGCCGCTTGCGGCAGAGATCGTCGCGATGCCGTTCGTTCCCAATCGCTATAAACGCTGACACCCTTTCACGCATTCACCATCGGAGTAACTCCATGACCATTCGTTATACCAAGGACCACGAATATATCCGCGTCGACGGCAAAACCGGCACCGTCGGTATTTCCGACCATGCCCAGAGCCAGTTGGGTGATGTGGTGTTCGTTGAACTCCCCGCCGCCGGAAAGGTGCTGAAGAAGGGCGATGAAGCCGCCGTGGTCGAAAGCGTTAAGGCGGCAAGCGATGTCTATACCCCGGTTTCCGGCAAGGTGATTGAGGGCAATGGTGCGGTTGAAGATGCCCCCGGCCTGATTAATGAGGATGCCATGGGCAAAGGTTGGTTCTTCAAGATCGAGATTGCCGATGCGGGTGAACTCGATGACTTGATGGACGAGGCCGGATACCAGAAATATTTGGCGGAAATCGGCTAAAGCAAAGGATTTCTCCATGCGCTATCTTCCCCTGTCCGATGCCGACCGCAGCCAGATGCTGGCGCGGATCGGCGTTAAAAACGTCGATGAACTGTTTGTCGGAGTGCCCGGCGACAAGCTCCTGAAAAAAGCCGTCGATCTGCCCGCCCATAAAAGCGAGCGCGAAGTCGAAGGCATCATGAAGAAGCTTTCGGCGCGAAACACCGCCGCGTCGGTTGTGCCGTTCTTCGTCGGGGCAGGGGCTTACAAGCACCATGTTCCAGCGACCGTTGATCACCTGATCCAACGCTCGGAATTCCTGACGAGCTACACGCCCTACCAGCCGGAAATCGCGCAAGGCACGTTGCAATACCTGTTCGAGTTCCAGACACAGGTGGCGACGCTGACGGGCATGGAAGTGGCCAACGCCTCGATGTATGACGGCTCCACCGGCACCGCTGAGGCGGTGATGATGGCCCATCGCGTCACCAAGCGGAAGAAAGCCGTGCTCGCGGGTGGCCTGCACCCGCATTACGCCGATGTGGTCAAAACCACCTCGAAGCTTGCAGGCGATGACGTTGTCGCACTCAAGCCTGACGTGGATGGCAAGACCGACCTTCTTGCTGCCATCGACGACGACACTTCTTGCATCGTGGTGCAGTCACCGGACTTCTTCGGCAACCTGCATGACCTTTCGGCCATTGCGGTTAAAGCCCATGAGAAGGGCGCGCTGCTTATTGCCGTGTTTACCGAGGCCGTTTCGCTCGGCCTTCTCAAGACACCGGGCGAGATGGGGGCGGATATCGTGGTCGGCGAGGGGCAGTCCATCGGCAATGCCCTCAATTTCGGCGGCCCCTATGTCGGGCTGTTTGCCACGCGGCAGAAATATGTGCGCCAGATGCCGGGACGGCTGTGCGGCCAAACGGTTGACGCCGAGGGGCGGCGCGGCTTCGTGTTGACGCTTTCCACCCGCGAGCAGCATATCCGCCGCGAGAAGGCCACTTCGAACATCTGCACCAATTCGGGCCTGTGCGCTCTGGCTTTCACCATTCACATGAGCCTTCTCGGCGGTACGGGGCTCAACAAGCTCGCCCGTGTCAACCATGCAAACGCGGTGAAACTTGCCGATGCGCTGAAAGGCGTGCCGGGTGTGAAGCTGCTCAATGAGACCTTCTTCAACGAGTTCACCCTCCGCCTCGGTAAACCCGCAGCGGATGTGGTGGAAAAACTCGCGGCAAAGGGCATTCTCGCTGGTGTACCAGTGTCTCGTCTTCTGCCGGAGGCCGGGCTCGATGATCTCCTGCTGGTGGCCTCGACCGAAGTGAATAGTGATGACGACCGCGCTGCCCTTGTCGCAGCCCTGAAGGAGGTGCTGTGATGAACAATCAGGGACGTCCCACTGATACCGGCACCGCTGCCACTGGCCCGGCGCACCCCACCTTCACCGGCAACCGCGCCTTGCAACAGGTTGAACCGCTGCTGTTCGAAATCGGCCGCGAGGATGTGACCGGCGTCGATATTGAAGACGTGGAAATCTCCGCAAACCGCCTCGGAGGTCTGGCGCGGGCTGAAAAAAACGCGCTTGCCGCGCTCACCGAGCCCGAAACCATGCGCCATTACGTGCGCCTCAGCCAGTGGAACTTCGGCATTGATACCGGCCTGTTCCCGCTCGGCTCCTGCACCATGAAGCACAATGCGCGGTTGAACGAAGCCATGGCCCGTCTGCCGGGCTTTGCCGATGTGCATCCGCTCCAGCCGGTTTCGACCGTGCAGGGCGCGCTGACCGTGATGGCGGAACTTGAGCGCTATCTCTTGACGCTCACTGGCATGAAGGCCGTGGCGCTCACCCCCAAGGCGGGCGCGCATGGCGAGTTCTGCGGCATGGCGGCGATCAAGGCTGCCATTGAAGCGAAAGGTGAGGGGGCAACCCGCACCGTTGTACTGGTCCCCGAATCCGCCCATGGCACCAACCCGGCAACTGCCGCCGTGATGGGCTTCTCGGTGCGCTCGGTGCCTGCGGGCGACGATGGCAAGGTAAAAGTGTCAGATGTCAAAGCCGCGCTCGGCTCTGACGTAGCCGCCATCATGCTCACCAACCCCAATACCTGTGGGCTGTTCGAGACCGAGATGAAAGAAATTGCCGATGCCGTCCACGCGGTGGGCGGCTATTTCTATTGCGATGGTGCCAACTTCAACGCCATCGTTGGTAAGGCCCGCCCCGGGGACCTCGGTGCGGACGCCATGCATATCAACCTGCATAAGACCTTTTCGACGCCCCACGGCGGCGGCGGGCCAGGAGCGGGGCCGGTGGTGTTCTCTGAGCGCTTGGCGGCGTTCGTGCCGGTGGCGCAGGTAGTCAAGCAGGGCGATGGCCTCGCGCTGGAAGAACACGCCACGGGCACGCGCTTTGGCCGCCTCACCGCCTTCCATGGACAGATGGGCATGTATGTGCGGGCGCTGGCCTATATGCTGTCGCATGGCTCGGATGGCATGAAGCAGGCATCGGAAGATGCGGTGCTTTCCGCCAACTACATCCGCGCCTGCCTGTCTGATTTGATGTCGCTGCCGTTCGGCGATCAGCCCTGTATGCATGAGGTGCTGTTCGACGATACCTGGCTGAAAGATAGCGGCGTTACCACGCTCGATTTCGCCAAAGCGATGATCGATGAGGGCTACCACCCCATGACCATGTACTTCCCGCTGGTGGTGCATGGGGCGATGCTGATTGAGCCGACCGAGTCGGAATCAAAAGCCTCCCTCGACCTGTTCATCGCCACGCTCCGCGACCTCGCCATGGCCGTGCAACGCGGCGAGATCGAGCGCTTCACCGGCGCGCCCTACCACGCCCCAAGGCGACGGCTGGACGAGACAGCAGCAGCCCGCACCCCGGTGCTGCGCTGGACGGAAGCGGCAAAAGCCAACCATCACTGGTAAAACACAGAAATCCCGCTCCGGCGGGATTTTTTATAAGATATCGAATGAAGCGTTACCGCTCTCATCTCTTTCTATAGTTACTACATTAGATATTTTCGCATGGTCCAGCGTAATTTTTTTCTTCTGCCAAGCTTGCAAAGGAGTGAGCTGAGGCTTCACCCCGACAAACGTCTTTAAGTAAATCGGGTCGGTGGTATTTTGGGCCATTTTATCATTTTTGTATGCAATACAACAAGTTACGGACTCAATCTGAGTTATTGAAATTTTCAAAACCCCCATAACAGCCAATGAGCAGAGAAACATACTTTTGCATTGTTCAATAGATTTTGCCCAGTCTTTAAGAGAAAGATTTGATTTAAGCTCAATTAGGTATAAATGCATTTTTCCGTCTTTTGAAAGAAGCAGCGCTCCATCCGCCCCTTTCTGGTTTTTCAAAATAGGGAATATATGTTTTCCCCCCCCCGGAGGGGTGATGACGACGCCCAGTCCAGAATGGTTAAACGTTATGGTTCCTTGCCCTCCTTTCTTCCTTTCGATTATGCTCACACACCCTTCCCAACAGGAAACCTGTTCTCTATTAAAAAGATTTGTATACTCTTGATGCTTCTTAAGCATTTTAGTCCTCGCTAAGAGATGCTGTTTCTTCTGCGAGTTTTATTAAAGTTTCATTTAGACTGGAAACTGCAATACCGTAATTTGAAACATCAAGTTTTTTCACATTAGAAAATTCATTTTCTAAGCAAAATTCGTAAGCGTTTATATTTTTTGGATCAATTAGGTCGTTCTTGTCATAACCTAAGGCTGCCATCAGAGCTTCTTTGTTTGGATGATTATAAATTCTTGTCAGATTGTTTATCTGCTGGACGAAAGTATCACTGTGTGTAGTCAGCACAACGTAGGTACCTTGGGAAACTAACTTCGCAATAACGCGCGCAATTTCACGCTGTGCTTCCAAATGTAGATGTGCTTCTGGTTCTTCAAAAATAACGTAGTTAAACGGGCGCATCGTTCCTGCTTCTAAGAGCATGAATGGTGCTAATTCAGAAATCATCGAGGATGCTGCGTGTAACGGTATAGGCTTCCCGGTTTGTTCAGGAGTGTAGCTAAAAGTAGGGATCATTTCATCATCAGAATCGATGTGGCCATGTATTATTTTCTTGCATAGAAGATTGACATCTCCCTTTTTTTTGTTGGACGAGCTGCCGGAAATAAGTTGCAAGAAGTGATTTAGTGGCTTGGGAAGTGGTATTTTAGAATTTTGATCAAATTCAAAATTTTGAGCGACCAGTGCCTTAGAGCCTGCCCCATAAATCCGAATTGAGGGGTTGAGCGGCTTTTTATGCCGTGATTCCATTGTTTTGCGAAGAACGATGGAGGGTCGTATGGCATGGACAAAAGCCGCTCGTGCGAAGTATGAGCGCAAGGGTTTGC
>JAVBJU010000021.1:0-31936 GCA_031546825.1 Microvirga sp.
TGATGGTGCCAAACTGCATTGTCAAGGCGACTGAATAGAACTCGCCTACTGAGTTATCCCCTTGCAGAATGCAGCTTGGATACTTCCAGGTAATGGCTGAGCCGGTCTCCACTTGTGTCCACGAGATCTTGGCGTTAACCCCACGGCAGGCACCGCGCTTGGTCACGAAGTTGTAGATACCGCCGACACCGTTCTCATCGCCGGGATACCAGTTCTGCACCGTCGAATATTTGATCTCGGCGTCATCAAGCGCGATCAACTCCACCACGGCGGCGTGAAGCTGGTTTTCATCGCGTTGAGGTGCGGTGCAGCCTTCGAGATAGGACACATACGAGCCCTTATCGGCGATAATCAGCGTGCGCTCGAACTGGCCGGTGTTCTTCTCATTGATGCGGAAATAGGTGGAAAGCTCCATCGGGCAGCGAACGCCCGGCGGAATATAGACGAACGAGCCATCGGTGAAGACAGCGGTGTTGAGGGTTGCGAAGAAATTGTCGGTCGGCGGAACCACAGTTCCGAGATACTGCCGCACCAGATCGCCATGCTCACGCAGCGCTTCCGAAATCGAGCAGAAGATCACGCCAGCCTTGGCCAACTCGGCTTTGAAGGTCGTAACGATGGAGACAGAATCAAACACGGCATCAACCGCGATGCGGTTTTTGGGCTCGACACCGGCCAGAATTTCCTGCTCACGCAGCGGAATACCAAGCTTCTCATAGGTCTTGAGAATTTCAGGGTCAATCTCATCGAGCGACTTCGGCGACGGGTTATTCTTCGGCCCGGCGTAGTAATAAATATCGTCATACTTGACCGGCTCATAGGTCACGCGCGCCCAGTTGGGTTCGGTCATGGTGCGCCAGCGGCGATAGGCATCCAGCCGCCATTCGAGCATCCAGTCCGGCTCACCCTTCTTGGCAGAAATGAAGCGGACAACATCTTCCGACAGCCCCTTGGGAGCCTTCTCCATCTCGACGTCCGTCGTGAACCCATACTTGTACTGGTCGACGTCAATCGATTTAACGTGGTCTATGGTTTCCTGCACGGCAGGCATTGTCTTCTCCCAACCTCTCACGGCTTCAAGGACCGCGGGCTACGTTTACGCAATGGCCGCTTTTTCTAACCGGTCACCGCGCCTCTCATACAGGCTTTTGAGCACATTTTCACAGGCTGATTCGAACAAATCGCAATCAGCCTTTGTGCTATTCCAGCCCAAACTCAACCTTACCGCGCCCTCAGCAAGGGCAGCGTCCATGCCCATGGCATCAAGCACGTGTGATCTCTTAACCTTGCCCGACGAACAGGCGGAGCCCGACGATATCGCCATTCCGGCAAGATCGAAGGCCATCAGCAGCGTCTCCGCACGCAAGCCCGGGAAGGCAACACTCAACGTATTGCATAAGCGCTGTGCGCCACGCCCGATCACAACCGCATCGGGCACCATGCGCAGGATGGACCCTTCGAGCCCATCACGCAAGCTTTCAAGCTGTTCGCAACGGCTCCGTAACTCGGCCAAAACCGCATGCGCAGCCGCGCCAAAACCGGAGATCGCGGCAACATTCTCGGTGCCGGAACGAACGCCCCGCTCCTGCCCACCGCCACGAACGAGCCCGCCGCCGAGATCCACAGCGCCGTTCCCCAGCACGATGGCTCCGGCGCCTTTAGGCCCACCGAGCTTATGCGCGGAAAGCGTCATCACGTCGGCGTCGAGTTCTTTAATATCGAGGGCGATCCGCCCCGCCGCCTGCACAGCATCACTATGCAACAGACCGCCATGGCGGTGCACGATTTCGGCGATCTTGCGGATTGGCTGAATGACGCCGGTTTCATTATTCGCCAACTGCACGGATACCAGCGCACGCCCGTTTGCGGCGGCAAGCATGGCGTCCAGTGCGACCAAATCCACCACGCCATTATCGCACACCGGTAAGCGCGCGACGCTTTCAGGCGGAAAACGATGGCCTTCGAGCACAGAGGGATGCTCGGTTGCGCTGACGATAAGCAGCATGGCCGGTTCGGTCATAGTGCCTTTGCGCAGGCGGGGAGATAAAACGGCGTTGTTGGCCTCGGTGCCGCCGCTCGTGAAATATACATCACGCACGCGCGCATTTACCAGGGCCGCCACCTGCTCGCGGGCGATTTCAATGAGCGCACGCGCAGCCCGCCCCTCACCATGAACCGAAGAAGGATTGCCCGGAAGGCCGAAGGCATGCAGCATTGCTTCCGCCGCCACCGGACGAATGGGTGATGTTGCATTGTGGTCGAGATAGACACGCCTCGTCACCATGGAACTTCAAAACCCTTTCTTCAAAAGGCAATGCATGAAAATCTTGCATTTGCCCCCTGCACTCGTGCTAAAGCACTTTTTTAGAGCGCTTGAGATGTCCGCAGGAACGGCAAATGGTCGCCACCACAGATGGCGGCTACCTGTTAGAACTATTCTAACACCTTCCCCAGTTCAAGCCAAAGTGGAAGAAAAACGTCGAAGGGGCCGTTCCGGCCTGTCACCATCATGCGATTCCGCACATGGATCATGTGCCGGAGTTATCAAAAACACCAAGAGGTTTGCCATTTATGCCTGAGGTTATTTTCACCGGTCCAGCGGGACGCATTGAGGGCCGCTATCAACCTGCCAAGCAAAAAGGTGCGCCTATCGCCCTCATCCTGCATCCGCACCCTCAGTTTGGCGGCACGATGAACAACCAGATCGTTTACAACCTGTTTTACGATTTTGTGAATCGTGGGTTCTCGGTGCTGCGCTTCAATTTTCGCGGCGTCGGTCGCAGCCAGGGCGCATTCGACCATGGCCAAGGTGAGCTTTCCGATGCCGCCGCCGCCCTCGACTGGGCTCAGATCGTCAACCCGGAAGCCCGCGCCTGCTGGATCGCCGGTGTGTCGTTCGGCTCATGGATCGGCATGCAGCTTCTGATGCGCCGCCCCGAGGTGGAAGGCTTCATCTCCATCGCGGCGATGGCCAACCGCTACGACTTCTCCTTCCTCGCTCCCTGCCCCTCTTCCGGCCTGTTTGTGCATGGCTCCGAAGACCGCGTGGCACCGGTTAAGGACGTGATTTCGGTCATCGAGAAGGTCAAGACCCAGAAAGGCGTCATCATCGAACACGGCGTGGTCGAAGGTGCCAACCACTTCTTTGACGGTAAGGTTGATGAGCTGATCGGCACCGTCGACACCTATCTCGACAAACGCCTCGGCCCGTTGAAGCACCACGACAAGCCGGAAATGGACGACTGAGAAAAGCTATTTAATCAACATTCACATTCTCATCTCTCTTGACAGACGAAGCGTTGCATTTACGCTTCGTCTGTTTTTTTCTGGAGGGGTAGAATGAAGAAGGTCATTTTGGGTCTGGGCATCGCCTTATCAATTGCAGGGTGCGAGACATCAAGTAGTCCATATGCGGAGGCCAGCCGGCAATTGGTAGTGGCAAGTTCGACATCCAAACAAATGACGGCTGAATGCCTCGCCAATAGAGCTCAATTCCGAAACATGGTTGCCATGCAATATTGTTTAAATGCTGCAGATAACGTTCTGGCATCGGCCATGATCGGACCGACTGGAGTAAGTATGAGATGGCGAGCGGCGCAATTGCTTATTCTTGCAGACAAAGTTGATAAAAAACAAGTTAACTTAACTCAATACAGTATAGCCTCAGCAGAGATCAATGCGGAAGCTTTAGCTATGGCGCAACGATCATCTCGCGGTCGCTATTGATCAGGCATTTAACAACTAGAGTGAAGCGCGTTTAATATGAAACGCGCTTCACTCTAGATTTTTTGATGCCGTAACGCTTTGCGTTTAACCGGCGATCTACTTAAAACGCGAATTACTCTAACAAAGCGTCTGCAGGCAGCGTACGAATGCTTGCAGAACGCTACGTTTTTTAACGTGAACTATTTTAGCACGGGGAAGTTTCAGCCCGCACGGGCAGCGCAAAACAGAAATATCAGAACCGCAATCAGGGGAGTTGCAGGGACAAAAAGCCAAGACAATAAGTAATAACAGCACGCACCAAGCGACGGCCTGCCCCAGAACAGCCAATATCCAGATATGGATTCCCGCTGTTTTAAGCGCGACTTGCCCGCCGTCCCGATAATTTCTCGCAAGGCTGGCGATTGAGGTGTAGGGCAGCAAACTGAAGATGATTACGGCCAATGCACAAAGAGTACCGATCAGGACAACGAGCCAGGTCGGCGGTCCACCGGCAAGACCCGTGACCAGAATCATTTGGGAAGCTACGCCCCTCACAATGCCAATCGCATCAACAAGCTCAGAATGGTGATCCAGCGCGGCAAAAGCCTTTGAGCTTGCATAGTTTCCCCCTAGAAATGCCCACCCACACTGTGGCCTCAGCTTCTTCCTTCTGCAAGCGCCAGCACGCCACCCGTCATCGGTTCCTTGACCCCGGTCGTTGTGGGAAAACTCAGCGGCAGGCCGCGAATGGTGCGCGCAGCGAGGTAGGCAAAGGCTTGAGCTTCCATGAACGCCGAAGACCAGCCGAACTCATCGGCGGTGCGCACGGCGATGCCGGTTAATGCGGCGAGCATCCGCCGCATTTCGCTGTTCTGGGCACCGCCGCCGGTCAAAATCCAGCAGCGCGGCTCAAATCCGGCGTGATCGACCGCTTTCGCAATCGCCCCCACAGTGAAAGCGGTGAGCGTTGCCGCGCCATCGGCAGGCGACAGATGGCTCATGCCGCCGACCTCAAAAGAATTGCGATCCAGAGACTTTGGCGGGCTCAAGCGGAAATAGGGATGGGCAAGCAGCCGGTCGAGCACAGCGGCGTCGACCTTTCCTTCCGCCGCCAGCTTGCCATCAATGTCGAAAGCGAGGCCTGCCTGTTCGCTAACCCAATCATCAAGCAGCGCATTGCCCGGCCCGGTATCAAATGACGAAATCTGGCCATCTGAACCGACCAGCGTGATATTGGCGACACCACCTATATTGACGATGGCAACCGGCCTTTCGAGGGCCGCGGCCTCCACCAGCGCCCGATGGAATACCGGCACCAGTGGCGCACCCTGCCCGCCTGCCGCCACATCGGCGGCACGGAAATCATAAACGACCGGGATGGACAGCGCGGCGGCGAGATCGTCCCCGTCACCAATCTGTACCGTCAGCCGTTCATCGGGTCTGTGCAGGACCGTCTGGCCGTGAAAGCCGACGGCATCAATTCCGCTGGGAGACAGGCCGTTACCTTTAAGAAACTCCTGCACCGCCTTCTGATGGCTTCGGGTGATGACCGCTTCGGCAGCGGCGAGAATACCAGGCCGCTCATCGCGGTTTTTCAGCGAAAGAGCCTCCCGTAACGCCGCGCGCAACACATCACGCTCCGACCCGCCATAGGCGAAGTAGCCGGTCGGGCCGAACCGCGAAATGGTTTCGCCATCAGTCTCGATCAACGCCACGTCGATGCCGTCAAGCGAAGTGCCCGACATCAAGCCGATGGTCGTCATGGCGCGCATTGTCATGTTTCCCCGTGTACTTCCTGATTGAAGATGCTAGAGAGTTAACCCGTGCTTCTATAATTTTCACTAAAGCACCTTTGTGCCCCCCCTTGCGAGGGCGGAAGCACGAAATCCGCAACGATTTTCGCGATACGCGGCGATTGTGAGGACCGAACATTTCAGTTCACGATCAAACAAGAGCATCGACCATGAGTTCGCCCAAATCAGATTTTCTCCGCACGCTGACCGAGCGCGGTTTCATTCACCAGACCTCGGATTTAGACGGCATCGACGCCGCAGCCAAGGAAGGGCGTTTGACCACCTATGTCGGCTATGACTGCACCGGCCCGTCGCTGCATATCGGCCATCTCCTGTCCATCATCATGCTGCACTGGTTGCAGGCAACGGAAGCTGGCAAGCCCATCGCCCTGATGGGCGGCGGCACCACCCGCATCGGTGATCCGTCAGGACGCGATAGCACGCGACAGATCCTCACGACCGAGAAGATCGAAGAAAACAAAAATTCCATTAAGACCGCCTTCAACCGTTTCCTGACATTCGGAAACGGTAAGCTGGACGCGGTGATGAGCGACAATGCCGAATGGCTGCCGCACCTCAACTACATCGACTTCCTGCGCGATATCGGCCGTCACTTCTCGGTCAATCGGATGCTCAGCTTCGATAGCGTCAAGCTCCGCCTCGAGCGCGACCAGGAATTGTCGTTCCTCGAATTCAACTACATGTTGTTGCAGGCCTATGATTTCGTTGAGCTGAACAAGCGCTATGGCTGTGTCATGCAGATGGGCGGCTCCGACCAGTGGGGCAACATTGTCAACGGTATCGATCTCGGTCGCCGCCTTGGCACCCCGCAGCTTTATGCCCTCACCTGCC
Organism: Microvirga sp.; assembly: GCA_031546825.1. GTDB lineage: Bacteria > Pseudomonadota > Alphaproteobacteria > Rhizobiales > Beijerinckiaceae > Hohaiivirga. The sequence goes on from JAVBJU010000021.1 coordinate 6,351, forward strand.
CGCTGATGATGACCGCCTCCGGCCAAAAGATGGGCAAGACCGCCAACGGCGCGGTGTGGCTCAATGGCGACCTGCTCGCTCCTTATGATTACTGGCAGTTCTGGCGCAACACTGAAGACGCCGATGTCGAGCGTTTCCTCAAGCTGTTCACTTATCTGCCGATGGACGAGATTGCGAAGCTCGCGGCATTGGGCGGCGCTGAAATCAACGAAGCCAAGAAGATACTGGCAACCGAAGCAACCGCTATCCTCCATGGCCGCGAAGCCGCAGAGCTTGCCGCAGAGACCGCGCGCGTGACGTTCGAACAAGGCGAGTTGGCGGAAAGCCTGCCGACTGTCGAAATCTCGGCGGCACTCATTGATGCGGGCCTCGGTGTTTTGACTGCTTTCGGTCCGGAATACGCCAAGCTCCTGCCTTCGACCTCGGAAGCCCGCCGCCAGATTAAAAGTGGCGGTTTGCGGGTCAACGACAAGACTGTAACCGACGAGCGCGGCGTGCTGCGCGTCGCAGACCTCACCGCAGAAGGCGTTGTCAAACTGTCGTTTGGCAAGAAGCGCCACGTCTTGCTGCGCCCGGTCTAACAACTTGAATGGGATGGAGGCGCTCCCGCCCCCATCCCACAAATCTTTATTCAGCGATTCTGATCGTCTGGCAGCTCTGGCGCATTGGGGCCGCTACCCGCCCCGAATAATTTACGGAAAATGCCGGGAGCAACCGCTGACAGCGGATTGACGTTGACGTCGGGTGACGAGATCGGCCCGGTCAGACGGAAATTGACGCCGAACAAACCGCCATACTGGCCACCACCGAGAATCTGACCGAAGAGCGGCACCTGCGCAAAGGCATTATTGAGCCCGTAAGCGGGCACAAAGGTTCCGGAAACATCGAGCCGGCTCCGTTGAAAATCGAGATAGCCGTCGAGCGTGAACCCCACATGGGCCCCCCAGATCGCGGCATCATGGAAATCAACCCGGCTGCCTGCCCTTGTGAAGTCCACACGCGCCTTGGTGAAGGGAGCATCATTCACGTCAATGCGCCTGCTGCCTGTGCCCTGGGTTTGGGTCGGAATGATCCGCCGAAGCGCAGATTCGTTACGAATAACAAAATTGCGCGCCATGGCATAACCATTCTGAGGCCCTTCTCCCAAAGCAGTTTCGAAGAAGATATCGCCGTCGGTCATGCGTCGGTAGATATCGAGGAAGCGTAAGAATGAGCCTGCGTCATCAGCATGAACGTTGAGGTAGGTCGTATTATTTTTCAAAGAGGTCTGAGCCGTCAATTGTGTAGAACCCAGCCTCCCGGTGAGCGAAAGCTGGCGCAGGACGCTATTGCGGATAGCCGCTTTAAGGACGGTTTTGGTCAATGATTCATCATTGAACCCGGTGAGAATATTGATGGCGGCATCGATATCGACATTAAGTCCACTGCCGCTGTTGCGGGAATTGCGCGCGTTACCATTGGAAGTATCAGAGAATGATCGGATAATGGGCCGCGCATCGCCGAGATTACCGCGTATCACTGCGCGGTATGTGTCTCCCGGCTTGTCGACTTTGACCTGCATATCGTCGCCTTGGCTGAGCTGAAAATTTGACAGCTCGGCGCTCTCAAATGCGCCATCCTTGGCGAGCCGCGCCTGTCCAGAAAAACGTACATTGCCGCTCTCAACGGCCAATTCCCTGATGTCGAGGCTGTTCTCGCTTTTGCTAGCAATGAAGGACAGCTTGCCGGGGCGGCCCGACGCTTTGACCCACCCTGGCAGCAGATTATTGATGGCCACCTTGGCGAGATCGGCCTCAACATGATAGCGATCGCCTGCATCCTTTCCGAGCGCCAACGTCACCTTGAGCGGTATGGTTCCGGTGAGTTGCGAACCGAACTCCATCCCCTTGCGCACCCTGGCCGCATCATCAAGCGAGAACAGGAAAACGCCGCTCCCCTCGCCATTCGCCTGCTGTGTCACCGAGATCGAAGCTGGGGCACCCGCCAGTTGCCCATCGCCTTTCAGAGCAAGCGTTCCGCGGTTGTAGTCAATGGTGAACGCACCTTTATCCAGCTTTTCCGTCCCGGCGGCATTGTTCAGCGTCACCTCGCTCAAACGTCCGGTCACTGACACAGGCAGATCCTGGAATTTCGGGATATTGCGGACGGGCAAATCGATAACAAGCTTAAGAGCGGCTTTCCCCTTGAGGTCACTGGGGTTAATATTCCATTTGATGGCTTCGCGGATTTTCGGCAATTGCAGGAACGCCGCCACGGCATCAGCGCCGCCCTCAATATCGGCAGAAATCACGCCGATGGCATCCTTCGAATAAAAATCACCGAGGTTGAAAGAAATCACCGGAATTTTGAGACTGCGTCCGTCAGATAACGACATGACGGCTTTGTGTCCGACCGCTGTCGCCGTGCGTCCGCCGACCTTGGCGGATAATGTCATTTTTGTGAGGGGTGGCAGTCCTGCGGTTGGCAACAGCTCGCCATCGGCAATGCTGACATCAACCAACAGCGCCTCTTCCGGCATCGCTCCGCCCTTCATGGCAGAGCGGACCAAATCCCCCGACATCCGCACCTTGACGATACCGTTCTGGACCAGGCCTCCTTTGAGGCTGTCAACCAGATAGCGGCGGGGTGCCGAAGCCACAATTTCCGGCCACAACCGCAATACGGATCTCGCAGCGGTCCCTGTGACAATACCATCCACCGCCACGGCTGCAGCATCCTCACCCGCACCGATCTGCACGGTGACATCGGCATCAAGCGCCGGACCCTTAACAAGCAAGTGCCCGTTAATCACTCCATTGCGGCCATCAAATACACCGTCGAAACGGTCGACTGTAATCGGCTTATCGCCAGGCGCGGCACCACTCAGAGTTGCCTGATCAGCGGACAATGTGAGCTTCCAAGGCTCGCCCGGCTGAATGCTGGCGTCACCCGTCAAGAAAAAATGCGTCTCTCCCGCTTGAAACTCGAGCCGACGGATATTCACTTTCCGGGTTGTTTCGTCCCAATTGAGGTCAAAGAAAGAAGAGTTTACGAAAAGCGGCGTGGCATCCGGGTCGTGGACATCAATGCGCCCCTCTCCCGTCGAGAAGCTCCCCTCAAAGCGGCTCAGAACGTCGCCATCAAGAACCAGTTCTGCGAGACCAGACAATTCCAGCGTAGACGCGGCAGGCACTGTGGATAATCCCGACAGCACCAACATATCCTGCACAGGCGCATCCATCATGTTCAGCGTGGTGCGATAACCGTTTCCTTGGGGGGTGACCTCACCTTTCAAGGTCCATGGTCCCTGAAGAGCGTTGAAATGCGCGTCAAAGGTACGACCACCGCCGACAGAGCGTTCAAATTTCACGTCGATCCGCGAGAAATGCGTCCGGACATCCCGCTTCACATCAATCAGCGTCAGGCGCAGATTGGTGAACTGGGCACGGTCCAGCACGCCGAGCGGTCCATCGGTTCCGGCGACGATATCGAGAAACGCTTTCACACCGCGCGACAAACGTGATTGGCGCCGGTCACTGACGACGGGCGTCGCAGGTTCAACGACAACCGGTGTCTCCGGATCAACCTTGGCGGGCAGGCCTTCCGGGCGGTCCTCTGGCACAATGGTGATGGAGCCATCATCATTGACGGTTCCCACTACCTGCAGATCGATGAACTCAATCATGCGCGGGTGCAGGCGCCCGAAAAGAAGCGATAAGGTATCAACACTGACGACCGTGTCAGGCGCACGCAATTGCACCTGACGCTCACTGTTCAGCATTTCGAGGCCGCGAATCCGCAAGGCGAAAGAGCCGTTGGCGAGTTCGATCGCCGAATCTTCCAGGTCTATCTTCAGGTCGGAAGCGAAATAGCTCGACATGGCCGCAACGACCCGGGACGACAGCCCCGGAAAAGAGAACGGCCCTTGCTGAAGGCGCAGATATAATCCGCCGAGCATAAGCCCGGACAAGAGGAACAGCGTCGCACAGATGCCGATGCACCAACGGAAAAGGCGCATCACAGGGCTGCGCTTTTTGCTGATTTGCCCGGGGCTTTCCAGAGGCTGCTCTTCGTTGTCCATACCGTGGCGTCCACTCTTTATTTTTTGCGAGATCCGCCGCGTGCGGTCCCGCTATCATTTAGCGTTGCTTCATATGCTATACGACATGCAGCACAACCCCGATCGCGCAATAAGCAGGCGGAAATGAGGAGAGCATTCACCATGGAATTGACCGAAAAAATGATGGCACCCGACTTCACTTTGCCTGCATCAACCGGAAAACCAATTAATCTCAATGTGTTAAAAGGGAAAAATCTGGTCCTGTACTTCTACCCCAAAGATGACACCAGTGGTTGTTCCCTTGAGGCACATGACTTCCAAAACCTGTTGAATGATTTTTATCAAATCAATACCGAGGTACTCGGTATTTCACCTGATAACCTCAAAAAACACAACACATTCTGCGACAAGCTCGGACTGACTTTTCCACTTCTGTCCGACGAGGAAAAGTCCACCTTGCAGGCCTACGGCGTCTGGGTAGAAAAAAGCATGTATGGCCGCAAATATATGGGCGTGGAACGCACCACATTCCTCATCGACAAGGAAGGACGCATCGCGCGCATCTGGCCGAAAGTGAAAGTCCCCGGCCATGCCGCGGAAGTGCTGGCAGCGGCGAAGACTCTGGTGTGAGGAAAATACAAGGGGCGGTACTGCGGCCGCCCCTTTTTGAGATTATTGTTTCATCACAATGAGATAAGCGCCCTACGCTTACTCAATATCCTCGACCTTTTCACCGCCGCCATAAACCCGCTGCGCCAGTGATGCTTCCATAAAGGGGTCAAGCCCGCCGTCCAGAACATCGGAAGGTGCTGTGGATTGGGTGCCGGTGCGTAGATCCTTCACCAGCTGATAGGGTTGCAGTACGTAGGAGCGAATCTGGTGACCCCAACCAATATCGGTCTTGTTGGCGTTTTCAGCGTTGGCTTTCTCTTCGCGCCTCTGCAACTCAGCCTCATAGATGCGCGAGCGCAGCATCGCCCATGCCGTGGCACGGTTCTTGTGCTGAGAGCGCTCCTGCTGGCAGGCAACGACAATGCCGGTGGGAATATGGGTGATACGCACTGCCGAATCAGTGGTGTTCACGTGCTGACCACCGGCGCCTGACGACCGAAAGGTATCAATACGGCAGTCAGATTCCTTGATATCGACTTCGATCTTGTCATCGATGACCGGGTAGACCCCAATCGAGGCAAAGCTGGTGTGACGCCGGGCGTTGGAATCGAACGGCGAAATGCGCACCAGGCGATGAACGCCCGATTCGGTCTTGAGCCAGCCATAGGCATTGTGGCCCTTGATCTGCAGCGTCGCACTTTTGATTCCGGCTTCTTCGCCATCGGTAAATTCGAGGATATCGACCTTGAAACCACGCCGTTCAGCCCAGCGCACATACATGCGTTGCAGCATCGACGCCCAATCCTGGCTCTCGGTGCCACCTGCCCCCGAATGGACTTCGAGAAAGCTGTCGTTGGAATCGGCCTCGCCCGAGAGTAGCGTCTCGACCTGACGGCGGGCGGCTTCGGCTTCGAGGGCCCGGATTGTCTCTTCGCCTTCGGTGATGGAGGCCTGATCCCCTTCCATATCACCGAGTTCGATGAGTGTTACCGCGTCATCCAGTTCGCGTTCAATGCGCGCAATCGACTGAATACGGTCTTCAAGCGTCGTGCGCTCACGCATGATTTTTTGAGCTGCATCGGCATCATTCCAAAACTCGGGGCTTTCGGTGAAAGCGTTCAGTTCGGCGAGGCGTTTCTGGGCAACGTCCCAGTCAAAGATGCCTCCTCAGCAGCCCAACTGACTGCTTTGCGGCACCGAGAAGATGTTCGATTTCTGCGCGCATGACTACTTACATGAAAAGAAAAAGGAACAGGCGTTCTAAAGAGCGCCCATCAATAAGTAAACAACCGGCGGCGAAAAGTTCCGCCGCCGGTTGGATACGCTTCACCAGAAACCACGCGCCGATGGCGGTGGCGGCGCACCGACACCCGGATCCTGACCATCCTGGAGTTGGTCGGGATCATTGAGGAGCGACGGGAAGAAATCAGGCGGCGCAGTGCCCGGCTTGAACGCTTCCCGGATGACACCACGGCCCGCGTCGCCCGCACCCGCACGCATACCCGTGGCACTGACCACCGAAATGAACTTGATTCCGGCGGGGACACGGAACGGGGTCGCGGGCTTGTCTTTCAGTGCCATCGTCATGAAATCGCGGAACACCGGGGCGGCATACGCGCCCGCGGTTGCACTGCTGCCAAGCGAGCGCGGCCGGTCATAGCCGAGGAAAACGCCAACGGTGAGGTCGGGCGAGAAGCCCATGAACCACACATCCTTGGCGTCGTTGGTGGTTCCTGTCTTGCCCGCTAGTGGTTTGCCGACAGAACGTACGATCTGCGCCGTTCCACGCTGCACCACGCCTTCAAGAATCGAGGTAATCTGGTAAGCGGACAGCGGGTCAATCACCTGCTCACGGTTATCGATCAGCACAGGTTCTTCCTGGCCCGCCCATTTTGCAGCACCACAATCGGGGCATTGGCGCTCATCATGGGAATAGATGGTTTTGCCATTCCGGTCCTGCACGCGATCAATCAGTGTCGGCTTGATGCGGCGACCGCCGTTATTGATAATCGAATAGGCGGTTGTCATGCGCAGAACAGTGGTTTCACCTGCACCAAGCGACATCGACAGCACTGGCAGCAGGTCGTCATAAATGCCGAACCGACGGGTATAATCGACCACCAGCGGCATACCGATGAAGCTCGCCAGCCGCACCGTCATCTGATTCTTGGAATGCTCAATGCCGTAACGCAGCGTGTGCACGCCCGCGCCGCTGGCACCGCCGTAATTGGTCGGCGACCAGTTGCCGCCACCCTGATTGATGGTGATGGGTCCATCAAGGATAGCGGTCGAGGGCGTATAGCCGTTATCCAGAGCCGTCACGTAAACAATGGGCTTGATTGATGAGCCAACCTGCCGCATCGCCTGTGTGGCGCGGTTGAACTCGCTCTGGTCATAGGAGAAGCCGCCAACCATCGCCAGAACGCGACCGGTATGCGGGTCCATGGCAACCAGTGCGCCAGAAATCGCGGGCACCTGACGCAGACGGTATTGACCGGCCTTGCCAGAGACAGGCTCAACATAGACCACATCGCCCGCTTTGAGCGCTGCGCTCACGCCCTTACGCGTCCATTTCACGCCATCGGATGTGACGACGCCGGTTTCACGCGCCACTTCAACAAACCCGCCCGCACCCTTTTTGGGGCGCAAGCCGATCTTGGCCTGACCAGCATTGGTGTCAATCACCACAGCCAAACGCCACGGATTCACATCGCCCAGCGCCGGGACATTCGCAAGCTGCGCGCCCCATTCCCCCTTGGAAAGGTCAAGCTGGATCTGTGGGCCACGCCAGCCGCGCGCCTCGTCAAATCGCACAAGCCCGTCGACCAACGCCTTACGTGCCTGAGCCTGCAATTTGGGATCAAGCGTCGTACGGACTGACAGGCCGCCTTCGTACAGCTTGTCTTCGCCATAGCGTTCGGAAATATCGCGCCGGACTTCTTCTGCAAAATAACCAGCGGCGATGCTGTTGGGCGAAACCTGACGGGCAACGAGATTGAACGGTTCCTTTTTCGCAGCATCAGCGGTGCGGCGGTCGATATAGCCGTTTTCATACATCCGCTCGACAACCCAGTTGCGCCGATCAGTGGCGGCTTTGCGATGGGTTACGGGATTATAATTATTCGGAGCTTTGGGCAGTGCAGCGAGATACGCACATTCTGCCACCGTCAGTTCATTGACCGATTTGCCAAAATAGTTAAGCGCGGCGGCTGCCACACCGTAAGAGCGAGCGCCCAGAAAAATCTCGTTGAGATAAAGCTCAAGAATTTTGTCTTTGGAGTAAGTTGACTCGATGCGCAGGGCAATGAGCGCTTCCCGAATCTTACGCTCAAAGGATCGCTCATTGCCAACCAGGAAGTTTTTAGCAACCTGCTGAGTAATGGTGGATGCGCCCTGTTGGCGCGCGCCGCCGGGGCTGCTCTTTACAAGCGCACGAACCACGCCTTCTGGGTCAACTCCCATATGCTTGTAAAAATTCTTGTCTTCCGCTGAAAGAAAAGCACTGGTGAGCATCTTCGGAACGACCTGAATCGGCAGGTACATCCGGCGTTCCTTGGCATATTCCGCGAGAATTGAACCATTGGTTGCGTAGAAGCGCGTCATTACCGGTGGCGCATAATTGGCCAACTGTTCGTGATTTGGCAGGCTCTTCGAGTACTTCGCGTACATGACAAGCGCCCCCACAGCGCCAGCCAGAAAGAGAATGGTCGCGATGGTAAACAGGATACCGAAAAAGCGAAGAACGAAGCGCATTCGTTTGAATTCCGTCGAAAAACGCGCCTGCCCCGATTCACCGATCTGGTGTCACGAGCCAAGGGTCAAGTGATCTAGCGCCCGGTCAAACAGAAATAGCCCCAGCCATCAAGATGCCGAATGGCGAAATCCGCATTATTGTCGGGTTGCGCACGGTTTCCTACACATCTGTGGTAAAACTAGGGCACGATCCGCAACATTCGTTCAAGCCCAGGCGGCAACTTTCCTGGATCATTTGAATGGGGCGGATGTCAATTTGCCGTGCGTACCGCAAAATATTGGTCGAGAGCCTCGGCGATGGCGGTTGCCGAGCGGGTACGCCATTCATCGGATTGCATGAGGTCGATGTCCTTGGCACTCGACATATAGCCGAGCTCGACCAGAGCAGACGGCATATCGGGCGCACGCAGCACACGAAACCCCGCCGAACGATGGGGGGTTTTGTTAACTTCCATGACCGTTCTCAGATTGGCAACCAAAATCGACGCCAATCGACTGGAAAAATTACGCGTTTCGCGCAATGTCAGATCCTGAAGGATATCGGACACGCCATCGGGCGCACGCGCAACCTCAATACCTCCGACCGCATCGGCATCGTTTTCCTTTTCGGCAAGACGGGCCGATTCAGAATCGGTCGCCTTTTCCGAGCCGGTATATACCGTGAAACCACGCACCTGCGACACGGAGATGGTGTCGGCATGGATGGAAATGAACAGATCGGCATGGGCAGCCCGGCCCATATTCATCCGCTCGTCGAGCGGTACGAACACGTCACTGTCACGTGTCAGGATGACCCGGTATTTGCCTTGAAGCCTGAGCGTATCCTTCAGAGCTTTCGCAAAAGAGAACACGATGTCCTTTTCAAGAATATCTCCCGATTTTGCTCCGACATCAATGCCGCCATGGCCCGGGTCGATCATGATGAGGGGGCGGTTATCGCCGCTCATCGCAGCGCCGTTGGGCACGCGGGCGGGCGGCTGGACATTGACAGCAGCCTCTGCGAGCGCCGTCTTGTGAAAGGTGTCCTGCTCGACACGGGTCAGATCAACTGCCAGCCTGAAACGGCCATCCGCCTGCGCTTCAATGATCTTGGATGTCACAGCCACCGGGCGGGTCAGTTCCAGCACAATGCGCGAGCGCCCCGGTGCGAATAATCCATAGCGCAAAGCGGCAACCAGGCCGTCTTTGCGCGGTTCATTTTTCGCGCCAAGCGGAAAAGCAACCTCGGGCATCTCGATAACGACGCGGTTGGGGCGTTCAATGACGAAGGCTTTGGCATCCACCGCGCGCGACAGCACAACGACAAAACGTGTTGTACCGTTGGGCTGAGCGATAATCTGCATATCGCTTGCGGCGACCGCAGGCATGTTTGCTTGAGGCTGGCCCCAAGCCTGCGGAAAAAGATTAAACGGCGGGAGCAGCGCCAGAAACATCGTCACGCAGACGAAAACGGCGGCAATTATTTTTCTTTGTGCCATGATCCGGAAACTTTATCTGACTATTCAGCGCCAGCTGCGGCAATTTGTTAGACAAAAGATTAAAACAGAGCCACCCGAAAGGGGCGTGTCCTTTGTAAACGAACTACTCCCGCGGTCAACCGTGCAGATCGGTCCTGCAGATAAGCACTTGCCAAACGACAGCTTTGCTATGTATTGATCTTCTAATGTCCGGATGGTCCGTATCCGCGGCTGCGCGATCGGGGAACACGGTTGGCTTAGACCGATCCCTACGAGGCGCTCCCGCTAGTGCTCGAGAGCACTGGAGACTCCGTGACAGTGATGTTCCCGGCGACTATCAATCGCCATTTTTTCAACGATGTCCGCTATCGGATATCGGTTTCATCGAGAGGGCAAACGAGAGAATGGTTGCCATGACGAAGTCAATTCCGACTATCGTGCCAGCGCCGTCCGCTTTCGAGGGTTACGCATTCGCGCGCCCTGCTCTTTCTTTTCCGGCTTTTACGCTGGTCCACGCCTACAGGATGCGCGCCCCTCACCGGCGCGCGCCGGCGATCGGTACCAATTCGAACGCAACCCGATTTTTCCTCCGCCACGGACGGATTAATCTTCCCGCGTGCAATGCGCGGCCCATGCCTCCGATTGAGAACCAGATCGCCATGTTGAGAGTTCATCATGGCCAACAAGATGCTAATCGATTCGTCACACCCGGAAGAAACCCGGGTCGTGGTGGTCCGCGGTTCCAAGGTTGAGGAATTCGACTTTGAATCCGCCAGCCGCAGGCAATTACGCGGCAATATTTATCTCGCTAAGGTCACGCGCGTGGAGCCTTCGCTCCAGGCTGCGTTCGTGGAATACGGTGGCAACCGCCACGGCTTCCTCGCCTTCAGCGAAATTCACCCCGATTATTACCAGATCCCAGTTGCCGACCGTCAGGCGCTGATCGCGGAAGACGCGCGCGCCAACGCCGAGAGCGACCGCGAAGAAGAACACAGGACCCGCAGCAAACGCGCGCGCTCCAAAAAGTCTGAACCCGACGAAAGCGTCCAGGAGGATGCCGAGGGCGACGTTGAAGTCGAAGCCCATGACGGCGACGACGAGCACGAGGAAATCATCGAACAGCTCGGTGGCGACGCCTTCGAAGAAGTTCCCGATCGTCCACGCCAGATGCGCCGCCAGTACAAAATCCAGGAAGTTATCAAGCGCCGCCAGATTCTGCTGGTGCAGGTGGTTAAGGAAGAGCGCGGCAACAAGGGCGCTGCCCTCACGACCTACCTGTCTCTCGCCGGTCGTTATTCGGTTCTGATGCCCAACACGGGCCGGGGCGGCGGAATTTCGCGCAAAATCACCAATGCGCAGGACCGCAAACGCCTCAAGGAAATCGCCCATGAGCTGGAAGTGCCGGAAGGCATGGGGATCATCCTGCGCACCGCCGGAGCCTCACGCACCCGCACCGAGATCAAGCGCGATTATGAATACCTGATGCGCATGTGGGAGAGCGTCCGCGAGCTCACCATGCGTTCCTCGGCCCCGGCGCTGGTCTACGAAGAAGGCTCGCTCATCAAGCGCGCCATCCGTGACCTGTACAACAAGGATATCGACGAGGTTCTTGTCTCCGGTGATGAAGGCTACCGTGAAGCAAAAGACTTCATGCGGATGCTGATGCCGAGCCATGCCAAAGCGGTGAAGCCTTACAAAGATCCGCTGCCGCTCTTTGCCCGCTACGGCATTGAGGCACAGTTGGGCGCAATGTTCTCGAATCAGGTCACGCTGAAATCGGGCGGCTATCTGGTCATTAACCCGACCGAAGCGCTGGTTTCGATCGACGTCAACTCGGGCCGCGCTACCCGCGAGCACAATATTGAGGACACCGCTCTCAAGACGAACCTTGAAGCTGCCGAGGAAATCTCCCGCCAGTTGCGCTTGCGCGATTTGGCTGGCCTCATCGTCATCGACTTCATCGACATGGAAGAGAAGCGCAACAACCGCGCAGTCGAGAAGAAGCTCAACGAATGCCTCAAGAACGATCGTGCCCGCATCCAGGTCGGTCGCATCTCGTTGTTCGGCTTGCTCGAAATGTCGCGTCAGCGCATCCGCACCGGCGTTCTGGAAAGCTCGTCGATCCCCTGCCCGCATTGCGCCGGAACCGGCTTTGTGCGCGCAACACCTTCGGTTGCGCTCAATATTCTGCGTAACATCGAAGAAGCACTGATCAAGAGCACAACCCACAACGTGATTGTGCGGTCGCGCCCTGAAGTCGCCTTCTACGTGCTGAACCACAAGCGCGGCCATCTATTCGATCTCGAAACCCGTTTTGGTGTCGAAATCGAGGTTGTTGCCGACGAAACCATGTCGGGCGCCGTCAATGTCGCCATCGAGCGTGGCGAACTTGCTCTGAACCCAGTGCCCCCCGCCGCAATCATGTCTGCGTTCAAAGCCGAAGCCGTCGAAGAAGACGAGCCTGAAGTTGAGATCGAAGAAGAGATTGCGGAAGAAGAGGCTCCCGCCCTGCGCGAAGCACCTCAGGCCCCCGATCAGGGTGAGCAAGGGGACGATACCGATGGCGGTCGCCGCCGTCGCCGTCGCCGTCGCCGTGGTCGTGGTCGCAACGGTGAACGTGGCGAAGGCTCGTTCAACGATGGCACAACGCAGTCCGATGACGAGGAAGAGGCGGAGGCCGCTCCTCAGGCAGAGAACGAACAACCCGTTCGTCAGGCCCGCCAGCGGCGGAACCGGCGTGATCGGTTTGATCGCGGTGATGCAGTGAACGTCGAACACGAAGCTGTTTCCGCGCCGGTTGAAGTGGATGCCCCTGTCTCCACCGAAGAGGCTCCTGCCAAGAGGACGCGCGGTCGTCCCCGGCGTGCCCAGACGGAAGAAGCGGTTGTTGCCACTGAAACCGTCGAGGTTCAGCCGGAAGAGGCAAAAGCTCCGCCGCGCCGCCGTGGCAGAGCTCCCGCGGACGCTATCGTTAGCGAGATCGAAGAACCGGCAGCTAAAAAGCCGCGCCGCTCCGCAAGGACTGCGGCCCAGACTGAAACCGCAGTGGAAACGGTCCATGTAGCGGTTCAAGAGGAGCCCGCGGCAGCCCCCATCCGCCGCGAGCCGGTGTCTGTGGTTCTGACCGAGCCCGATCCGAATCGCCCGAAGCGGGGCGGTTGGTGGTCGCGCAACAAGTAGACACCTGAGCCATTATCAAAACAGAACGCCGCCTCAATGGGGCGGCGTTCTGCTATCAAGATCAGATATATGGTCGATTACACTCCACCTCCGCCAGCGAGAAGACACGCAGGCGATGCCCATCGGGATCGACTGCTACAAAGCTGCGCCCGAAGTCGAGATCGGTCGGCGGCAGAGCGATTTGTGCTCCCTTGGCCAGCCAGTCGGCATGAATGGCATCAACACTCCCGACGTCATCCACTTTGAATCCGATATCGCAGCCACCGCCGGAAGTCACAGGCTTGGGAACGATCCCATCTTTGGCCCACAACCCCAACGCGAGGCCGGAAGGCAGAATAAACATGACAAAGGTTGGGCTTGCTTCAACGGGTTGAAATCCAAGCAACTTGGCATAAAAGCGCGCACTTGCCTCCGGGCTCGTCACATAAAGAAGGATGGTGTTGCTATTGGTCATTTTGAAACTCCTGTATTTCTTCGTTGGTCAGGAGTTTTATCGCACTATGCTGTCAGTTTCTGGCAGTATCATGCCAATGGAAGAGAAATCCCTTTCACTTCACTCCATCCCTTGAGTAAAGCCTGTCGTCGTTTCGGGTAGCGCGCGTCAAGAATTTCGGCAAACGCGATCCGATCCGTTCTGAACGAACGAAAATCCTGCCGCAGCTCGCACCAACCCACCAGAAGGCGCACCTGATCAAAAAAAGCCAGCGCGAACGGCCAAATCACGCGCTCCGTGGGTGCCCCCGATCCATCCCGGTAAGAAAGGTGTACTTTGCGTTCCAACCGAATTGCCTTCCGCAAAACCGCCGGATCGACAACGTCAGCCGGAATGTCCGCGCCGGGACCGATAAACATGGCCGATGCGTCCAGTTCATCGCGCAAATTCGGTGGGAGCACAGCGGCGATCCGCGATAGGGCGCTGCGTGCGGCTTCGCTCAAGGGCCCATCCGCCCGCTCAGCCACCCACCGGGAACCAAGCACAAGCGCCTCGATTTCGTCCTGGGTAAACATCAGTGGCGGTAACAGGAAGCCCGGCTTCAATACATAGCCAACGCCCGGTTCACCCTCGATGGTCGCGCCCTGAGCCTGAAGAGTGGCGATATCCCGATAAAGCGTGCGGATGCTGACGCCAAGGTCCTCGGCCAGAACTTTCCCGCTCACGGGCCGTCGATAACGGCGTAGCGCTTGCAGGAGGTCAAGAAGGCGTTCGGAGCGGGACATGGCATATGTATTATATGCTTTTTCTCCTGACAGAAAGTGGCAGCAGCCCGCCCCGCAAAACGTAATCCGTTAATTCAGAAATGAAATACTCTTACTTCTTCAGCCAAGTCCCCAACCGCGTGACCGCTTCGCGGCAATCCTTTGCGGAACCGGCGAACGACATGCGGATATGATGATGCCCTTCGAAGGGATCGAAATCGAGGCCCGGCGTCACCGCCACCCCCGCCTCTTCCAGGATGCGTTTGCAGAAGGCCATCGAATCGTCGGTGTATTTCGCAACATCAGCATAGATGTAGAAAGCACCGTTGACGGGGTGCATCTCGCTGATACCGATCTTGGGCAATTCCTCAAGCAGCATAGCACGGTTCTGGGCATAGCCGAGCTTGACCTTTTCGAGATCGCTCACCGAATTGAACGCCGCAAGCGCGGCAACCTGCGACAGATAAGGCGCAGAGATATAGAGATTTTGCGCGAGCTTATCGACCGCGCGCAGCATGTGTTGCGGCACAACCATCCAGCCGATGCGCCAGCCGGTCATGCAGAAATACTTCGAAAAGGAATTTAAGATGACGGCATTGTCATCAAATTTCAGCGCCGTCTCCGGCTCAAATCCGTAGGTCAACCCGTGATAGATCTCGTCGGAAATAAACCAGACGCCATTGCTCTTGCAAAAATCAGCGATGCCAGAGAGCCCTGCTCTACCGATCATTGAGCCGGAAGGATTGGCCGGGCTCATGACAAGCACACCATTCAGGGGCTTTTCGGCATGGGCCTTGGCCAGTGCCCCGGCTGTCATCACCCAGCCGTCTTCTTTCGTCAGCGGGATATAGACCGGCTCGATGTCAAGCGCTTCGAGGATGGAGCGATAAGCCGGATAGCCCGGCGCAGAAATGGCAACCCGGTCGCCCGCATTGAACATGGCGAGGAATGACAGCACGAATCCGGCGGAAGAGCCCGTCGTGACCACGATGCGTTCCGATGGCACCGAGACGCCATAAGCATCCTTGTAATGGCGCGCAATGCGCTCCCGTAAGGGGGCAATGCCCAGCGCTTCTGTATAACCAATGCGACCAATATCAATGGCCGCCTTCGCCGCTTCGCGCGCGGCCTTTGGCGCGGGCGCAGACGGTTGGCCAAGCTCCATATGGATGACACTATCGCCGCGTCGCTCTTTCACAGCGGCGGCGGCTAACACGTCCATCGCAAGAAACGGCAGGACCCGTTCGATCCGGTTGGCAACCTGAGGAACAATCAACTTTGTTTCCGTGGACATGGATAGTCTCCACCCTGATTCTTGCGTGAATTTCATGCTTTATCGTTATCCACCGGCGCAGAAAAAACGCAACTGCCAGAAGTAAATTTTATCCTGTTTCAGAAAATCGACAAACCCGGTTGCGCCATAGCGGAATTGGCGGCTGATGGTGTCTTTATACTTTTACCGTGCTATAGCGTTTGCCCAATTCGCCTGCCGCATTTTAAACGCAGTACAGTGCCACGGTTCGTGCTTCTTTATCAGGGATAAACAGATGTCGTTCTCGCTCCGCCGCGCGCTCAGCGCCGCACTCTTTTTCAGCTTCTCCGCTTTGATTTCACTTCCCGCTGCCCATGCGGCTTCCTTTGACGCAACCCAGCGTAAGGAAATCGGCGAAATCGTCCGCGACTATCTGATCAATAATCCTGAAGTGCTGCAGGAAATGGTGGCCGAACTTGAAAAGCGGCAGCAGGAAGTTTCCACTAAGGACCAAGCCGAGGCTCTCAAGGCACCTGAGCTTTTTAATTCCAATCACTCAAGTGTGGTCGGTAATGAAAAGGGCACGGCGACCATCGTTGAGTTTTTCGACTACAATTGCGGCTACTGCAAACATGCCCTGCAAGTGATTTCGGAAATGATCAAGGCGGATCCGAATCTCAAGGTCGTACTGAAAGACCTCCCTGTACTCGGCCCGGAATCACAGGAAGCCTCGAAAGTCGCGCTCGCGGTCAAGCAGCAACTGCAGGGCACCAAGCTCTTCGATTACCATTCCAGATTGCTTTCCACCAAAGGGCGCATCGGGCGCGAGCAAGCACTGGCAGTGGCCCGTGATATGGGCGTCAACATGGATCAGCTCAAGAAGGATATGGCTTCCCCCGACATTACCGCCGCCCTCAAGGAAAACATGATCCTTGCCGGTAAGCTCGGCGTCAACGGCACGCCCGGCTTCGTCATTGGCGATACGGTCATCCCCGGTGCGGTCGGCCGTGATCTGCTTGAGGAAAAGGTCGCCAATGTGCGTAAATGCGGCAAAGGTTCCTGCTAATCCCGGCAAGGCATCCACATAATACGTTTTTTCCTTTTCCGAAGGCGTCGTTTTGGCTATGACGGTTCGACGAACGGGCGCATTCTCGCGCCCGTGCTTTTCAGTATCGGTCCTTCATGATCCGCATTCATGTTCTAAACGGTCCCAATCTCAACCTTCTCGGACGCCGCGAGCCGCATATTTACGGCTCGACGACGCTTGCCGATATCGAGGCCTTGCTGATGGATCGCGCCAAAAATTCTGGCGTTGAACTGACTTTCCGGCAGACGAACCGTGAAGGCGAACTGGTGGATTGGATTCAGGAGGCCGGGCTTATTGGAGCCGGTGTCCTGCTCAATGCCGCCGCCTATGGTCACACATCAATCGCCTTGAAGGACGCCATTACCGGCGCCAGTGCCAAGGTGGTTGATATTCATCTATCAAATGTTTATGCCCGCGAAGAATTTCGCCATAAGTCAATGATTGCGCCTGTCTGTGTCGGGTCAATTTGCGGCTTTGGTGCTGACAGCTATCTTTTGGGCTTTGATGCTATTTTCATTGTTATGCGCGCCGCTCTTGCGGCCAAACCATAATCCCTCAGAAAGAGGTTTCTTCCCATGACCACCAAGAACACCAGCCCCATCGACCCGGAATTTGTGCGCCAGATTGCGCAACTGATCGGCGAGACCGATCTTTCCGAGATTGAGGTTTCCAAGGGCGACCTGCATATCCGCGTTGCCCGGACCCTGACGGTCGCTGCAGCACCGCAGATGATGCATGCTCCCATGGGTCTGCCCGCCACTCCTGAAGTGCTCACAGCGGCAGAAGCAAAATCCGCAGCCGATACCAAGGCAAAAGCCGCCAACAATCCTGGCGCAGTCAACTCGCCGATGGTCGGCACCGCCTATCGCCGCCCTTCCCCCGACTCCAGCCCGTTTGTTGAAGTGGGAACGCGCGTCGCAGCCGGCGACAAGCTGGTTCTGGTTGAGGCCATGAAGACCTTCAACGAAATTCTGGCACCGCGCGCCGGAACCGTGACCGCAGTTTTTGTTGAAGACGGCCAGCCGGTCGAATTCGGCGAACAACTTCTCATCATTGAATAACGGGACGGATGTGCCGATGTTCGACAAAATCCTGATTGCCAACCGTGGCGAGATCGCCCTGCGCATCCTTCGCGCCTGTAAGGAGCTTGGTATCGCAACCGTTGCGGTGCACTCCACCGCCGACGCCGATGCCATGCATGTGCGCCTCGCGGATGAAAGCGTCTGTATCGGCCCGCCGCCCTCACGTGACAGCTACCTGAACATTCCTTCTCTGATCGCGGCGTGCGAGATCACCGGGGCAGATGCCATCCATCCCGGATACGGCTTTTTGTCGGAAAATGCCCGCTTTGCGGAAGTTCTGGCGGAGCACAAGATCTCGTTCATCGGCCCCAAAGCCGAGCACATCCACACCATGGGTGATAAGATCGAGGCCAAGCGCACCGCACTGCGTCTCGGCATCCCCTGCGTTCCCGGCTCCGATGGCGCTGTGGAGGACGAAGTTGAAGCCAAGCGGGTCGCCGCTGAAATTGGCTATCCCGTCCTGGTCAAAGCCTCCTCGGGCGGTGGCGGACGCGGCATGAAGGTTGCCCGCACCGAAGCCGATATCGGCCATGCGCTGGCAACGGCAAAGACCGAAGCCAAGGCGGCTTTCAACGATGATGCCGTCTATATCGAGAAATACCTCGAAAAGCCGCGCCACATCGAAATCCAGATCATCGGCGATGGTCGCGGTGCCGCGATTCACCTCGGTGAGCGCGACTGTTCCCTGCAACGCCGCCACCAGAAGGTGTGGGAAGAAGCTACCTCCCCTGCACTTAACGCGTCTGAGCGCGCCAAAATCGGCAGCATTGTCGCTAAGGCCATGCAGGAATTGCAATATTCCGGCGTTGGCACCATCGAGTTCCTGTATGAGAATGGCGAGTTCTATTTCATTGAAATGAACACGCGTATCCAGGTGGAGCACCCAGTGACGGAAATGATCACTGGCCTCGACCTCATCAACGAACAGATTCGCGTTGCCGCCGGTGCGCCACTGTCGGTTCGGCAAGAAGACGTGCGTTTTGAAGGTCATGCCATCGAATGCCGCATCAATGCCGAGCATCCGGTGACATTCCGTCCCTCTCCCGGCAAAATCTCCTATTACTATCCGCCGGGTGGTCTTGGGGTTCGCGTCGATTCAGCGGTCTATCAGGGCTATTCCATCCCCTCGCATTATGATTCGCTGGTCGGTAAGCTCATCGTTCATGGCCGCACCCGCAATGAATGTCTCATGCGCCTGCGTCGCACGCTCGATGAGTTCGTCATTGACGGCATCGAAACCACACTGCCGCTGTTCCGCATTCTGGTGCGTAACCAGGACGTTCAGAACGGCGCTTACGACATTCACTGGCTGGAAAACTTCCTCAAGACCGGTGGCATGGACAATAACTGATCCTGTTACAACGGGTGAAACGGACGGACGCCGTAATGGCGTCCGTTTTCGTTTGTGGAGACGGTTGAAGCTGTTTTTCCCGTAAGACGCGTAAAAAAGTCAGGATGGACAAGTTCCGCCTGTGCTGCATATTTCACATTCCCACACAATGGATGCAGCCCCTGTGTCGAACAACGTCCCTCCGATCACCGCCGAAATCGTGCTGCGCGCCTATGCAGCCGGCATGTTTCCGATGGCGGAAGACGCAGATGATCCGTCCCTGTTCTGGGTTGAGCCGAAGCGGCGCGGCATTATCCCGCTCGACGATTTTCACATCAGCCGACGGCTTGCCCGCACCATCCGCTCTGGCCGCTTTAGTATTGCCACGGACACCGACTTTTACGGCGTCATCGACGGATGCGCCGCCGCGCGCCCCGGCAATGAGCGAACCTGGATCAACAGCAGGATTCGTGAGATTTACGGCGATCTATTCAATATCGGCCAATGCCATACGGTTGAGGTCTATGAAAGCGGGCATCTGGTCGGCGGCCTTTACGGCGTGACCCTGGGCGCAGCTTTTTTCGGAGAGAGCATGTTCCATACCGCCCGCGACGCTTCCAAGGTGGCGCTGGCCCATCTCGTCGCGCTGCTGAAAACCAATGGCTACACGCTGCTCGACACGCAGTTTCTCACCGACCATCTCTCCCAGTTCGGAGCCATAGAGATCAGCCGCCGCAGCTATCTGAAACATCTTGATGCCGCACTTCAGAAAATCGCGCGATGGCCCGCATCACCGCATACCGGTGTGGAAGCGGTGGCCTTACTGCATCCGCCTATCATCAGCACCAAGCCATAGCAACAATCTCCCCGGCCGGATCGCGGCGGAGCTGGCGTCTATTGGAGTGGTACTTTCTGATCCCTTGCGATCACGCGCCTACTGCGGCTGCCGCCGACGGGCTGGCGGCGGATTGCGCGGTCGTGACGGATCGTCCTGTTTGGCATCGGGAACCACCTCAGTGCCCCCCTTGCATTCAGTCAACCACGCATCGAAAACCGGATGTTCCACACCGTGCAAACCGGGGCTTGATGCGAACATCCAGCCGGAGAATAGCGGCTTGATCTCGTTATCCAGCGTGACCTCGTCAACCTCAACAAAGCCGGTTGTGTTTGGGCTTTCGGTTGCGGGGCGGGTGTAACAGACACGCGGCGTGATCTGCAGAGCACCAAAACGCACCGTCTCATCGACATTGACTTCAAAGCTGATGATGCGACCGGTGATCTTGTCGAGACCGGAAAAGACGGCAACCGGATTGCGGATTTTGTCGGCCTTCGCAGGCACAACCATGCCGGTCGCCATAACGCTACCGAGGGCAAGCCCTGCCCCCGCCACGATGGCGAGCCGATTGATTTTTTTGGGCATCCATTGCCAGAACATCTGCAATCCACCTGATATATGCGTTCGCCGCAACCCTTACAAAACTGCCATAAGCACAGAATATGGCGTTACCATGGGCCAGCGAAAGAGCAAAGTGGCGAGGTTGCTCCAACGGAGCTTTACCCACTTTGAATGAGAACGCCGCCCGGAAAAGGCGGCGCTCAAAATCTCGGATAAGGCTTTCAAGCCTATTCTGAAGGCGTCCAAGGCGCGTAGCCAACGGCGGGAGCTGCTGGAGCCGGTTGTGCCAACTGGGAACCTTTGGGGCGATATGCCTCCGCGGTGCCGGTCATGTTGGATAAGTGGGGTTTTTCCCACTTGTACGGCGTGTATTGCTCGTCTGAGGGCGGCGTTTCGCGCGTATAAGTCAGCCAAGCGCGCCAGCTGGGCGGGACCCGGCTTGCTTCGACAACGCCGTTATAGATCACCCAACGGCGCTCAGTCCCCACCGAAGGGTCGAGCTCCCGCTGCTGGGCGCGATAATAGCGATTGCCCTGCTCATCGGTGCCGACGAATTGTCCCTTGCGCCAGGTAAAGAACCGGGTGCCGATTGTCTGTCCGTTCCACCACGTGAAGAACTGCAACAAAAACTGTTTCATGTCTTTTTGCCGCCTCTAATCAGATTGGCGGGAATATGGCCCCGCACGGCGGCGAAGTCCAGTAACTTTAGCAAACTCACACGCTTATTCCGCTGTGTTTCGAGACAACTGAAATCGCTTACGATTCGGAGCCCGCAAACAAGAGACGAAAATGCGTTCACTTACCGCATTTTTGCGACAATTATAGAAATAGCCAATATTTTTCAGACGGTTAAAATGTCATGCAAAAAACGCATAGCTGATATGAATTTACCGCAGAATTCGCAGCTTCCCTTCTTTAACCGCCCATTAATAATTATCCACAATGCTGACAGCCGACACAACATATAGATTGAAGCTCGGCCGATGACACAAGTTCTTGACGATACAAGGTCGCTCAGCATAGGGTTTGAATCAGCCGACAGGCCCGCAGGCCGTTGCCCGCGGAATTGTGTCTCCCGAGTTCCAAGTCAGCTCTTTAGTACCGCCGCTATTTCGTTAGCGCAGGGCGGTTGGGGCGCGATGGAGGGAGCAGAGTTTCATGGTGCGGCACCAGCGATGGAGCCAGTGCGTATCTAGTTTTTTTGGGGGCGACCTTTCGCTGGCGAATGCGGGCGAATATCGCAACACTTTTGAGAATAAGGGACTTAAGTCATGCGGATAGATCGCCGTTACACCGCCGAGGGGGCCTCCCCCTATGCCAAGATGAACTTCCGTCTGGCGACGAGCGAAATCCGCAACCCGGATGGCTCGACCGTCTTCAAGCTCGATAACATCGAAGTACCCGATAGCTGGAGCCAGGTCGCCTGCGACGTGCTCGCCCAAAAGTATTTCCGCAAGGCGGGTGTTCCCGCGCGCCTGAAAAAGGTCGAAGAGAACGACGTTCCCTCCTGGCTGTGGCGTTCGGAAGCCGATGAGACCGCCCTTGCCGAACTGCCGAAAGACAAGCGCTACGGCTCGGAAATCTCTTCCCAGCAGGTATTTGACCGTCTCGCTGGCTGCTGGACCTATTGGGGTTGGAAAGGCAACTATTTCTCGTCGGAAGCCGATGCTCAGGCTTTCTTTGACGAATTGCGCTTCATGCTCGCCAACCAGATGGTTGCGCCCAACTCCCCGCAATGGTTCAACACCGGTCTGCACTGGGCCTATGGCATTGATGGCCCGAGCCAGGGCCATTTCTACGTGGATTACAAGACCGGCAAGCTGGTGAAGTCGAAGTCTTCCTACGAGCACCCGCAGCCCCACGCCTGCTTCATCCAGTCTGTCGCCGACGATCTCGTCAATGAAGGCGGTATCATGGACCTGTGGGTGCGCGAGGCCCGTCTGTTCAAATACGGCTCCGGCACCGGCTCGAATTTCTCGCATCTGCGCGGCGTCGGCGAAAAGCTCGCGGGCGGCGGCCGTTCCTCCGGCCTGATGAGCTTTCTCAAGATTGGTGACCGCGCCGCCGGGGCCATCAAGTCGGGCGGCACCACCCGCCGCGCCGCCAAGATGGTGGTGGTGGACGTGGACCATCCCGATATCGAGGAATATGTCGACTGGAAGGTGAAGGAAGAGCAGAAGGTTGCGGCGCTCGTCGCGGGCTCCAAGCTCGCCAACAAGCACCTCAAGGCGATCATGCGCGCCTGCGTCAATTGCGAAGGTGAAGGTGATTCCTGCTTCGAGCCGGAGAAAAATCCGGCGTTGAAGCGCGAAATCAAGGCCGCGCGCCGCGTCTGCATCTCCGACAACTACATCAAGCGCCTCATCCAGTTTGCGCGCCAGGGTTACACGGATATCGACTTCCCGATCTACGACACCGATTGGGATTCAGAGGCCTATCTCACCGTCTCCGGCCAGAACTCCAACAACTCCGTCAGCCTAACCGACGACTTTTTACGGGCGGTTGAGGCCAATGGTGACTGGACACTGACCCAGCGCACCGACGGCAAGGCCATCAAGACCATCAAGGCGCGTGACCTGTGGGAAAAGATCGGCCACGCCGCCTGGGCATCGGCTGATCCGGGCCTGCACTTCAACACCACCATGAATGACTGGCACACCTGCCCGGCGGGCGGCCGCATCCGTGCGTCGAACCCGTGCTCGGAATACATGTTCCTCGACGACACTGCCTGCAATCTGGCCTCGACCAACCTGCTCCAGTTCTTCGATCGCGAAAAGCACGCCTTCGATGTCAACTCCTACGAGCATGCCTGCCGCTTGTGGACCGTTGTTCTCGAAATCTCGGTAACGATGGCCCAGTTCCCGTCGAAGCAGATTGCCGAGCTCTCCTATGAGTATCGCACCCTTGGCCTCGGCTACGCCAATATTGGCGGCTTGCTGATGACCATGGGCCTGCCCTACGATTCGACCGAAGGCCGTGCCCTCGGCGGCGCACTCACCGCCATCATGACCGGTATTGCCTATGCGACCTCGGCCGAAATGGCCAAGGAACTCGGACCGTTCCAGCAATATGGCAAGAACTCCCAGGCCATGCTGCGCGTCATCCGCAACCACCGCAACGCCGCGCACGGCAAGGCGGATGGCTACGAGAAGCTGTTCATCTCTCCCGTCGCCCTCGACCATGCCTCCTGCCCAGACCAGTCCCTGATCCAGCACGCGATGGCGGCTTGGGACAAGGCGCTTGAACTCGGCAAGCAGCACGGCTACCGCAACGCCCAGACCACCGTGATTGCCCCGACCGGCACCATTGGCCTCGTCATGGATTGTGACACCACCGGCATCGAGCCCGACTTCGCGCTCGTGAAGTTCAAGAAGCTCGCTGGCGGCGGCTATTTCAAGATCATCAACCGCGCCGCTCCCGACGCCCTGCGGGCGCTCGGCTACGGCGAGGCAGATATCGCCGAGATCGAAGCCTATGCGGTCGGCCACGGCACGCTGCGCCAGTCCCCGGCCATCAACCATTCCACGCTTGGCGCCAAGGGCTTCACCGCAGAAAAGCTTGAGGCCATTGAAGGCGGCCTGAAATCCGCCTTCGACATCAAGTTTGTCTTCAACAAGTGGACGCTCGGCGAAGACTTTTTGATCGGCGCCCTGAAGGTTCCGGCAGAAAAGCTCGAAGATCCGTCGTTTGAACTTCTGCCGTTCCTCGGCTTCTCCAAAGCTGATATCGAAGCCGCCAATGTCCATGTCTGCGGTGCCATGACCCTTGAAGGTGCCCCGCACCTCAAGACCGAGCATTACGCGGTGTTCGATTGCGCCAACCCGTGCGGACGCATCGGCAAGCGCTACCTCTCGGTGGAAAGCCACATCCGCATGATGGCTGCGACCCAGCCCTTCATCTCGGGCGCAATCTCCAAGACCATCAACATGGCGAATGATGCCACCGTTGAGGATTGCAAGAACGCCTACATGCTTTCCTGGAAGCTGGCGCTCAAGGCCAACGCGCTTTACCGCGATGGCTCAAAACTGTCGCAGCCGCTTAACTCTGCTCTCATCACCGACGATGAGGAAGACGATGAAGCAGTTGAAACCCTGCTCGCCCAGCCGGCTGCGGCGCGCGCGGCCAATCTTGCCGAAAAGATTGTCGAGCGCATCGTTGAACGGGTGGAACGCGTCCGTGACCGCGAGAAAATGCCGGGTCGCCGCAAGGGCTACACCCAGAAGGCGGTTGTGGGTGGCCATAAGGTCTACCTGCGCACCGGCGAATACGATGATGGCCGTCTCGGCGAGATATTCATCGACATGCATAAGGAAGGCGCGGCCTTCCGTGCGATGATGAACAACTTCGCCATCGCCATCTCGCTCGGCCTGCAATACGGCGTGCCGCTGGAAGAATACGTGGAGGCCTTCACCTTCACCCGATTCGAACCGGCAGGCTTCGTGCAGGGCAACGAGCGCATCAAGAACGCCACCTCGATCCTCGACTACATCTTCCGCGAGCTGGCCGTTTCCTATATTGGCCGCAACGACCTCGCCCATGTGGATCCGGCTGAGATCGGCCATGACGTGATGGGCGCAGGCGAACAGCAGTCCAAAGCTCCCGATGCTTCCCCGGCGATCCAGATGATCTCGCGTGGCTTCACCCGTGGCAACGCCGACCGTCTGATGCTGGTCTCGGGCGGCGCCATGACCGCCCGCACCTTCCCCGCCGGTTCAAACCTGCAAACCGAAGGCGCAACCGCGCTCAAGGAAGACACCGCCGAGACCAAGGCCCTCGACAATGTCATCGGCGCGCTCGGCTTCTCAGCCCCCGAAGCATCACCAACCGCCATCCGCTCCACCGACGACCGCCGCGCCGAAGCGCGCATGAAAGGCTATGTCGGCGAATCCTGCCCCGAATGCGCCAACTTCACGCTGGTGCGTAACGGGACATGTTTGAAGTGTGACACGTGTGGTGGGACGACTGGGTGCAGCTAAGCATCAAAGTCTATCTTGAAATAAAAACGCCGCCTCACAAGGGCGGCGTTTTGCTAAGTTTCCATGTCGACGCCGCACCTAATTACTAAGAGCCTGACTCATAATCCATAGGTTGCGATTTTTCGTATTGTTGCTCTGATACTTGCGATGGTCATCCATGCTTCAGCGCTGAGTATTGAGCGTTCGAAATCCTTTGCCAGACGCCTATCCTGACCGAGTATAGCG
>JAVBJU010000013.1:0-161406 GCA_031546825.1 Microvirga sp.
ACACCATAGTCCGTCACCACATAATTGATATCGTTCTCGCTGGTGGTGACATGGGTGCCAGGCGAAAGCATCGGGCTGATGCGGGAGATGGTGTCGTTCTTGGCCGTCGAGGGCATGCAGATGATGCCCTTGCCGCCCTTGGAACGGTTGGCCGCGCGGATGAAATCTGCCTGGCCGCCGGTGCCGGAATAGGGCACAAAACCCAGGCTTTCGGAACCGCACTGGCCGATGAAGTCAATTTGCATTGTCGAGTTGATGGCAATGAGATTGTCATTCAGGCCCGCGAGATAGGGGTCGTTGGTGAAATCGACCGGGTGCATCTCGATCTGCGGATTGCGGTCCATGAAGCGCAAGAGCTTGCCGGTGCCGAGCGCGAATGTCGCCACCATCTTGCCGGGCATGTAGTTCTTGTATTTGTTGTTGACCACTCCCGATTCCACCATCGACAGAATGCAGTCGCCGAACATTTCGGTGTGGATGCCAAGGTCGTTTTTGTGGCCAAGCTGCATGACCACAGCATCGGGAATCGAGCCGTAACCGATTTGCAGGGTGGATCCATCGGGAATCATATCGGCGATGAGGCGGCCGATCTCTTCCTGCACCGGCCCGATCTGCGGCAGACCAACCTCAATCACAGGTGCATCATCCTCGACAACAGCCGCCACCTGCGAAATATGCACGTGGTTGTTGCCAAAGGCGAAGGGCACGTTGGGGTTCACCTCGAGCACAACGGCGCGGGCGCGTTTTACTGCGGCCATCGTGTAATCGGTGGCGAGGCTCAATGAGAAATAGCCATGCGCATCCATCGGCGAGGCCATGGAGAACACCACATCGACGGGCAGTAATTCGCGCCGGATCATTTCCGGCATTTCGGAGAAATAGGACGGGACGTATTCACCCCAACCCTCTTTGCCGGATGCGCGCGACGGGCCACCGAAAAAATACGCGCAGGGGCGCACGTTGGCGGCGGTTTCGCGGTCGAAATAATCATACTTGCGCAGCGGCAGGATCTGCGCGATCTGCACGCCGGTGAATTCTCTGCGGCGGGCGGAGATCGCTTCCAGCAGGCGTGGCGTTTCGCCGGCACCGGTCGGCACAATGACGTGGTCATTGTTTTTGACGAGGCCGATGGCGTCGTGGGCGCTTCTCAGTTTCGACTTATAATCTTCGGTGAAAGACATATTCCCTCCTCCTGATACGTTTATTCCGCGGCTATCGCGCGGCTGATGACAAGGCGTTGAATGTCGTTCGCCCCTTCATAAATCTGGCAGACGCGCACATCGCGATAGATGCGCTCCACCGGAAAGTCAGAAACATAACCATAACCTCCGTGAATTTGCACTGCGTCAGAACAGACCTTTTCGGCCATTTCGGAGGCGAGCATTTTGGCCATGGAGGCTTCTTTCAGGCAGGACCTGCCAGCATCCTTCAGTGCCGCCGCGCGCCACACCATCAGGCGGGCGGCGTCAATCTGTGTGGCCATGTCGGCCAGACGGAATGCGATCACCTGATGCTCGATGATCGGTTTGCCGAAAGTGATGCGCTCCTTGGCGTATTTCAGGGCAGCTTCGTATGCGGCGCGCGCCATGCCGATGGATTGCGAGGCAATGCCAATGCGGCCCGATTCGAGATTGGAAAGTGCAATCTTGTAACCCTCGCCCTCCTGGCCCAGCAGGGCAGAGCTTGGAACGCGGCAGTTGTCGAACTGGATTTCGGCGGTATCGGAAGCCGCTTGCCCCATCTTCTCCTCAATGCGCGTGACGATGAAGCCCGGCGTCGCTGTCGGCACCAGGAAGCAGGATATCCCTTTTTTGCCAGCGGCTTTATCGGTGACGGCAAAAACCACAGCGACCTGCGAGTTTTTGCCCGAGGTGATGAATTGCTTGGTGCCGTTAATGACGAAAAAGTCGCCATCGCGTTCGGCGGTGGTCAGAAGCGCTGCGGCATCCGACCCGGCCTGCGGCTCGGTGAGACAGAAGCAGCCGATGGCATCGCCCCGCGCCAGCGGTTTCAGCCAGGTTTCTTTCTGTTCGGTCGAGCCATATTTGTAAGGAATGCCGCAGGCGAGCGAGTTCTGTACCGACACGATGGTGGAGGTTGCGCCATCTCCTGCCGCGATTTCTTCAAGCGTCAGCGCAAGTGACATGTAATCCATGCCTGCCCCGTCCCATTCTTCAGGGATGGTCATGCCCATCGCTCCCATCGCGCCAAGCCCCTTCAGGGCCTCGGCGGGAAATTTGTGCTGGCGGCTCCATTCTGCGGCGAAGGGGGCGATATGCTCCTGCACGTAGGCGCGCATGGAGTCCCGGATCATTTCCTGTTCAGCGGTCAGCAACATGGGTGTCATCCTCCGTTAAAGCAACGTGCAAATGGGCGGTGGTCGGCTATTCGCTGTGACGTTGCGGTCTCTGGAAAAAACTGGAGCATCGGATGTTTTTCTTGGAAATTTTCGATGCACCGTAAAGCCAGCGCGCGCTACTGCCCGCGCTGGCGTGGCTGCAATCAGAGCATTTCGACGGCGAGGGCGGTTGCTTCGCCGCCACCGATGCAGAGGCTGGCGATGCCGCGTTTGCCACCGGTCTTGCGCAATGCGCCCAGGAGCGTCGCAATGACGCGCGCGCCCGACGCGCCGACCGGATGGCCAAGCGCGCACGCGCCGCCATGGATATTCACCTTGCCGTGGGCGAGATCGAGGTCACGCATCGCGGCCATCGTCACAACGGCAAAGGCTTCGTTGATTTCCCACAAGTCCACATCGCCGACAGCCCAGCCGGTCTTGGCGAGAATGGCCTTCATGGCACCGATCGGGGCCGTCGGAAACAAGCGCGGTTCGATGGAATGGGTGGCATGGGCAACCACTTTGGCCAGAGGCTTCACACCCATTTTTTCAGCAACTGAGCGGCGCGTCATCACCAGGGCGGCGGCACCGTCCGAAATCGAGCTGGAATTGGCAGCGGTGACGGTGCCATCCTTGGCGAAGGCGGGCTTCAGCGACGCAATCTTGGCTAGGTCGGCCTTCGGGGGCTGCTCGTCGCTGCTGATCACCACTTCGCCCTTGCGGCCGGAGACGGTAACAGGTGCGATTTCCCATTCGAATGAGCCATCCGCGATGGCTTGCTGTGCGCGTTTGGTAGAGGTGATGGCGAAGGCGTCCTGCTCCTCGCGGGTGAAGCCGTAGGCCTTTGCGGTATCTTCGGCAAAAGTTCCCATGAGGCGGCCACGGGTTTCTGGGAAGTATGCGTCTTCCAACGCATCATAGAACATATGGTCGATGAGCTGGGAATGGCCGAGCCGGTAACCGCTGCGGGCCTTCAATGCGAGGTAGGGGGCATTGGTCATCGATTCCATGCCGCCCGCCACCATCACATCGTTGGTGCCGAAGGCGAGGAGATCGTGGGCAAACATGGCGGCCTTCATGCCCGAGCCGCAAGCCTTGTTGATGGTGGTTGCTCCAGCCGAAAGCGGAAGCCCCCCATTAATGGCGGCCTGACGTGCCGGAGACTGGCGGGTGCCAGCGGGCAGGATGCAGCCCATGATGACCTCCTGCACACGTTCCGGCGCGATGCCTGCGCGTTCAATAGCCGCCTTGATGGCGATGCCGCCGAGTTGCGGAGCACTGAGGCTGGCGAGGTCGCCCAACATGCCCCCCATGGGAGTGCGTGTGGCGGAGAGGATGACTACTGGATCGTTAGACATGAGAGGCCCCGTTTTAGATGCGGTTGAAATTATGCGCCTTTTTAGGCTGCGGACGGATATCCCCTTTCGGGAAGATCACTTTACAGCAGCGGACATTTCAAGGGAATTGTCCGCCGTCGTAGCAGCGCTATCATCATTTATCACCGGATATAGCAGGGCGTCACTCACAAAGCATCTGCGACTTCCGGCGAAAGCGGCCTCAGCCTGCGGTCAGCCCAGCGGCAATATTGATGCAGAAGCCAAGGATGGCGGTGTTGAAGAGAAAACTGACAACAGAATGCGCCAGAACGACCCGCCGCATGGCCGAAGACATGATGGTGACATCTGACGTCTGCACCGCCACATTGATGGTGAAGGCGAAATAGAGGAAGTCCCAGTAGTCGGGCTTTTGGATGTCGTCGGGAAAACGCAAGACGGCTTGGCCCCGCGCGGCGCTATAGAACATATGGGCGTAGTGGGTGGTGAAAATGACGCCAATCAGAAACCACGAGCCGAGTACGGTGATGCCCGCAAGCGCATGGTGCAGCCCTTTGGCGTCGCTGGCAAAACGCGAGACACCGGCGAGATCGAAGACAATGGCGACAAGGCTTGCCACTGCTGCAATCGTGATGATCGCCAGCACGGTTTCCGCGTTCTCATCTTCTGCTGCCGCCGAACGCTTGACCGCGTCCGGCCTGCTCCGCAACACCAATATGGCAAAGAGGGCCAGGTAGAGCCACACGGCGCAATTCCAGCCAATGAGGATGCGTGTGACGGTTGGAGCTGTGAATATCGCCAGTCCCGCCATGAGGCCAATTACGCCGGAAGCGAGCACGCGGGGATGGTGGGAGAGGAGAGTGGCGGCACGCATGGGGTATGCTCCTCGAAATAGCATAAGGCCCTGTAAATAGAGCAACGCCGCTTCCTTTGGGGAAGCGGCGTTATTGTTTCAGCGTGAATTATTGTTCACACGCGTCGGATCAGAGTGCCCGCGCCGTGGTCGGTGAAGAGTTCGAGCAGGACGGAATGGGGCACCTTGCCGTCGAGAATAACCACCGCTTCCACGCCCTGTTCGAGGGCGTAAATGCAGGTTTCGATCTTCGGAATCATCCCGTCAGTGATGGTACCATCGGCGATCAGTCGGCGGCATTCATCCACGGTCATTTCCGGGATGAGCTTCTTGTTTTTGTCGAGCACGCCGGGGACGTCGGTGAGCAATAGGAGGCGCTTGGCCCCCATGGCTCCGGCGATGGCACCTGCGAAGGTGTCGGCGTTGACGTTGTAGGTCTGCCCATCCTTGCCGTTGGCCACCGGGGCGATCACCGGAATAAGCTCGGCCTTGATGACGGATTCGAGAAACGCGCAGTTGACGTATTCCGGCTCGCCGACAAAACCGAGGTCGATCACCTTCTCGATGTTGGAGTTGGGGTCAACGGTGGTCCGAGTTGCCTTGCGGGCACGCACCATGTTTCCGTCTTTGCCGCACAGGCCAATGGCTTTTCCGCCTTCGGCGGCGATCCAGCCGACGAGTTGCTTGTTGATCGAGCCAGCCAGCACCATTTCGACGATCTCGACAGTTGCCTTGTCGGTGATGCGCAGGCCGCCAGCAAATTCCGATTTGATGCCGAGTTTGTTCAGCATTGCCCCGATCTGAGGCCCGCCGCCATGCACGACAATCGGCTTGAGTCCGGATTGTTCGAGCAACACGATGTCTTCGGCAAAGTCCTCGGCAGCAGCTTCATTGCCCATGGCATGGCCGCCATATTTTACGACCACGACTTCCTGGTCATATCGCTGCATATGCGGCAGGGCCTGGACGAGGATTTCAGCCTGGGTATGGACATCAGGCAGGGAGGGGATGGGGGGAGATTGCTCTTTCATGGTCTCATTTCCCGACGCAGTGCAGATAAAAAAGACGGATCGAACCACACGATTCGGCTGTCTTCTGGTAAGCCACAACAGAGTGATCCATGCAATTCACCTTCGGCAAGTGAAAAAGATAACAGTTCATAACGCGGATGAAAGTGCAGTTATCGCGCCGCTTTGAAACCAATCAATGCCGTGGCTGCAAAACACAGCCAGCCGATCATCATCAGCGTGCCACCGGTTGGTGCAGCCATGGGGAACAGGCTTGCGTTCCAGAGCGCGCGAATGGTCAGTTCGCCTGAAAACAGCAAGGTGCCAAGACCGATCAGGGTGCCAGAAGCCAAGGCCGGGAAACGAGGCAGGGCGGCGCGGGTTGCCAAGGCGATGGCGATGAGCGCAGGGGCGTGGAACAGCATCATGTTCGCCGCCACATCCAGACGACCGGGGCCGGTGATATGGGCTGCCGCTGCCGCACACGCTACGCCGAACAGGCCGAACAAGCCGCCTAGGCTGAACAGAAACCGCTCCAGAATATTCATAGCATCGGCACTCCGCGCTCATGCAGTAACTGCGCAACCGCCGCGCGCAGTTCGGCGACGCCAGCGCCGGTGCGGCTTGATGTGGAGATGATGTCGGGATAGGCAGCGGGGCGCTTGGCGATGGCCGCCTGCACACCCGCAAGCGTCACTTCCAGCTCGCTCTTCTTGGGTTCGTCGGTTTTGGTCAGAATGATCTGGTAGGAGACCGCCGCCTTGTCGAGACTGTTGAGAATATCGAGATCAAGCTCCTTGAAGCCGTGGCGGCTATCGATCAGGAGATAAACACGCGCCAGTGCCGCGCGACCCCGCAGATAATCATAGATGAGCTTGGTCCAACTCGCGACCTTCTCCTTACGCACGGCGGCATAGCCATAGCCCGGCATATCGACGAGATTAAGCTTCTCACCGATGTGGAAAAAGTTCAGATCCTGCGTGCGGCCCGGCGTATGCGATGTGCGCGCCAGCGTTTTGCGGCTCGTGAGTGCATTGACGAGGCTCGATTTACCCACATTGGAGCGCCCGGCAAAGGCAATTTCCGGCCGGTCCATTGGGGGGAGCGCTTCTAGCGAAGGGGCCGCCCAGAAAAAGCTCGCATCGCCCGCAAACAGCTTGCGGCCTGGTTCGGTGAAGTCGGGGGTCTGTTCGGTGCTGGTCATCGTCATGCGCTTCCATATCTCTTCTCAAGGGCTATGCCAGCTTTGTCACAACTTGCAAGCTGTTTTGCGTTGTTTCGCGAAAACGCCTTTTGCTACGAATTCGGTAACAATTCTTCAGGCACAAAGGGGATACACCCGTTTCCCTTTTGTCAGAGTAATCCCATGTCCCGCTATCTCCTGCCCATCGTCATGTTGTCATTGTCGAATGTTTTCATGACCTTCGCCTGGTATGGGCATTTGCGATACACCTCGTTTCCCTTGTGGGGCGCGGTGCTGGTTTCCTGGGGCATTGCGTTTTTTGAGTACTGGCTGGCGGTTCCCGCCAACCGACTTGGTTATGAAGTTTACTCGGCGGCGCAGCTCAAAACCATTCAGGAAGTGATTACGCTCACCATCTTCGTTGGCTTCTCGACGTTTTATCTCAAGGAGAGCCTGAGTTGGAACCAGCTTGCCGGGTTTGCTTTCCTGGCGCTGGGAGCCTCTTTGATATTCAAAGGGTAGTCACCAAAAAAGCGAGGCCGGAGAAAACCCCCGGCCTCTTTAAGTCTGTGTCGCTTACTTCCCAGCGGCAGGCTTTTTCTTGCCGAGGCCCCTGAGGTTATCCCACAATTCCACCTTCACGCCGTTTTTGCGCATGATGTAATATTGCTGCAGGATCGACAGGAAGTTGTTCCATGCCCAGTAGATCACCAGACCGACCGGGAAATGGGCCAGCATGAAGGTGAAGATTACCGGCATCCATGAGAACATCATCTGCTGAGTCGGATCACCCGCTGCCGGGTTCATCTTCATCTGCAGCC
Organism: Microvirga sp.; assembly: GCA_031546825.1. Taxonomy (GTDB): domain Bacteria; phylum Pseudomonadota; class Alphaproteobacteria; order Rhizobiales; family Beijerinckiaceae; genus Hohaiivirga. The sequence goes on from JAVBJU010000013.1 coordinate 7,537, forward strand.
ACATGGTGATACCCATGACGAGCGCCCAGGCACCGAGCATAAGGTACGGGCCGAAGAACGGCACGGTGCTCGGGTCGAACGGCAGAAGGCCGAACAGGTTGAAGATGGTTGTCGGATCGGGAGCCGAAAGGTCCTTGATCCAGCCGAAGAACGGTGCCTGGCGCATGTCGATGGAGACGAACAGCACCTTATAGAGGGCGAAGAACACCGGAATCTGGATCAGCATCGGCCAGCAGCCGGAGACCGGATTGATCTTTTCCTTCTTGTAAAGCTCCATCAGCGCTTGTTGCTGCTTGGTCTTGTCGTCGGCATAGCGCTCGCGGATTGCCGTCATTTCCGGCTGCACGGCCTTCATCTTGGCCATGGAAGCGTAGGACTTGTTGGCTAGCGGCAGGAAAATCAGCTTGATCAGCAGCGTGAGCAGCATGATCGCCACACCAAAGTTGCCAACGAAATTATACAGAATGCCGAGGAACTTGGCGAGCGGACGCACGAAGAACCAGAACCAGCCCCAATCGATGAGAAGGTCAAGCTTGGCGATCTTCAGGTTGTCTTGATAGTCGGCCAGAACCTTGATTTCCTTGGCGCCGACGAACAGGCGCTGGGTGTTCTCCACGCTGCCATTGGCCGGCACCAGAAGTGGGTTGGCCCAGGCGGTGGTCTGATAAACATTGCCAACTGTCGGCGCGGGCCTGTCAGAATAGATGCCACTGTAGGGGCGCGACTGATCGGGGATGAGGGCCGAGGCCCAGTATTTATCGGTAAAGCCGACATATCCGCCGGTGACATTTTCCCATCTCTTGGCGTGATCATAACCCGGAATGGCTGCTTCCTTGGTGATCGCGTCATAGGTGTAGGTCTGCAACTCGTTGCTGCCGAGCACGCCGATGAGGCCCTCATGCAGCACCGCATAACCTTCAACCTTCGGCTTGCCGTAACGGGCAATGATGCCATAGGGCGACAACGACATCTCTGCGGCGGTGTTGTTCTTGACGCTGTCGGTGACGGTAAACATCGACTTGTCGTCCACGGCAATGGTGCGCGTGAAGACAAGGCCTTTGCCATTATTCCAAGTCAGGACCACCGGCTTTTCAGGCGTCAGCTTGGTGTCGCTGGCTTGCCAGAGAGTATCGGGCGTCGGCATGAGCGAGGTGTCCGCGCCACTCCAGCCAAATTCCGCCTGATATCCGCCCGCAGTACCCTTCGGAGAAAAGAGCGTGATGATCGGGCTTTTGGGGTCCACACCTTCACGATATTTCTTCAACTCGACATCGTCGATGCGGCCGCCCTTGAGGCTGATGGAGCCAAGGATGCTTGGCGTATCAATGGTGACGCGCGGGGACTGAGCCAGCACTTCCGCACGCGGCTTCAACTCGGCAACCACCTGCGCCTGGGGCGCGGTGGTGGAGGAGGCGGTCGGCGCGGCTGTGCCCGCTGCCGGCTGGGCAGATTGGGTTGTCTGCTGTGCGGGCTGCGGCGGGGGCGCCTTCTGCTGCGGAAAGAAATAATTCCAGCCGAACAGGATGGCGGCGGAAAGGAGAATGGCGGATATTAGATTGCGGTTTTCAGGCATGGCAATACCGAACGGTCATTTCTGCTGGCGTTCTTCCTGGGAGCCAGGAGACCGGGTTGTTCGAGGCCGACGGGGCGAAACGCCCTGCGGCGGTTGATGTGTGCTTACAGGCCTTGCGACAGCGTGCAAGGCGCGGGCAATGTCGCTTACCACTACGGCATAATCTGCCGAAAGGATACCCCGCCTGCCGATAATCACGATGTCGAGGGAGGTGGCTGCATGTTCCGCTGCGGCTTCGGCGACAGCGGTGCGTAAGCGGCGTTTGATGCGGTTGCGTTCCGTGGCGTGACCAACGCGTTTTGTCACGGTTAATCCAAAGCGCAGGCCGGATACCTGGCTGTCGTTGGCGCGCAGGAGGCCCTGCACGCTCATGCGTTCGGAATGGAAGCGGCGGCCTGAAGCCGCCGCAATAAATTCCGGTCGTTTCTTCAATCGCCCGATGGCGTGCGTTGTGCCGCCGCTCACCGGGAAACCCCTGACATTCTCAGGCTGACAAACGCTTGCGGCCACGGGCACGACGGGCGCCAATGATCTTGCGACCGCCACGGGTGGCCATACGCGCACGGTAGCCGTGGCGGCGCTTGCGAACGAGCTTCGAAGGCTGATAAGTTCTTTTCACGGTCTCATTCTCCGGTCGGATCGAGGGGCTTTCAAGGCCCCATCGCGGCGGGAAAACCGCCAATCATCTCACAAAAAAGTGCAGCGCCCCGCTGGGAGCGCCGTGGTTGAGGGCTTATGGCGGAAGCCTCACCAAAAGTCAACGCTTCCGTCACCATCTCTCGACAGGTTGCACCAAGGACATTTACATTCCATCGGACACAAGGATGATTTAAGAAATGCCCTTTGGGGTAATGCGCGTTTTAAGTGGATGGACGCTAAAGGGCAATTGATGGAAACGCAAGGCAAAGACACGGGAAATGAGACGACATGGCGGCGGAAGCTGATATTGCGTCTTGTGCCGTTGATCGTGGTGCTGGCGATTGGCCTGACAATCTGGCGGGTTACCACGGGTCAATGGGTTCCGTTGGAAGCGTCCATGCGCACACTCGTTGCGGGGCAAGATTTTGCCGCGCATCACGGCATTTTATTTCTGCTGGCCTTTTCCAGTGTTTATTTGCTTGCAGTCGCCTTTTCGGTGCCCATCGCCCTGCCGCTCACCATCACGGGCGGCTTCCTGTTCGGCTGGGTGCCGGGAGCGCTGATTGCCATTGCCGCGAAAACAATTGGCAGTCTCTTGCTTTTTTTCGTGGCACGCTTCGGGTTTTCTGATTTCGCCAGCCACCATGCCGGTCCGAAGCTTGCGGCCATTGAGCGGTATGTCCAATCAGAATCATTCTTCTATCTTCTGTTCATGCGCCTTCAGCCGATGGTGCCTTTTTTCCTGGTCAACCTCGCGGCGGCCTTGCTTGAGGTGAGGGCAGGGATATTCATCCTGGCGACCGTGATCGGTGTGGCCCCCGGTGCCTTCATCTCATCCTATGCCGGTGTCGGGATCAATGACGTATTGCACGCCAACCGACCGCTCTATGAACAATGCCTCCAGGCTGCGGCCTCCGCATGTGAAGGCACATTGTCATTTGCGGCGCTATGGTCGCCCAAAGCCTTCATCGCACTGGTGCTATTGGCCCTATTGGCATTGGTGCCTGCTTTCGGCAGACGCTGGTTGGGGATAGTTCTGCCGCGCAAATGACATGAAACGGCACAATGGTGCGCTAGCTCTATATATGGGAGCACTATACGTCCCTTGCGATGCGCGATAAAAATCCGTGAGGGGAACAAGGAGCGCCGACGCACGATGCCCAGCGAGAAAAACAGGATGCGCCCAAGCCTCGGCCTCTCCGGACGGGTCTTCGTATTGACGGTTCTGTTTGTGACTTTTGCCGAGATCCTTATTTATATACCGGCTCTCTCTTATTACCGCCGCACCCAACTCACCGATCGCATTGCCGCAGCCCAGATTGCCGCCATTGTGCTCGACACGCCTGCGGGCACCGGCCTGACCCCGGACATGGAGATGAAAGTTCTCGATGGTGTGGGCGTCAAGTTCATGGCGTTCGGTGCCAAGGGCGTGCGCAATCTCATGGCCGATGGTCCGATCAATCCGCAGATCGACCGAATCGCTGATCTGCGCGACAAAACCTGGCCCCACCAGTTGCGCGACACCTTTGATGACCTTCTGTTCGGCACAGAGGGTAATGTGCGCGTCTTCGGCCATGCACCCGGCCTGGATTTTGTGGAAATTCTCATGCGCCGCGAAGTGCTGCGCGCCGATCTCATCGCCTTCTCGCGGTTGTTCCTCGGGTATTCGCTCTTTATCTCTCTGGTTTCGGCACTTCTCCTCTATGGCGCGTTGCGCTGGCTGATCGTGACACCGGTGTTAAAGCTTGCCCATAACGTTGCCTATTTTGCCGAACAACCCGCAGATGTGTCGCGCATCATTACGCCCAGCGGGCGCGGGGATGAAATTGGCCAGATTGAGCAGGCCCTGGCGGGGATGGAGGGGAGCCTTGCCGAGGAACTACGCAAGAAACGCCGGCTGGCGGAGCTTGGCCTTGCTGTCAGCAAGATCAACCACGAGCTGCGCAACATCCTCACCAGTGCCCAATTGCTCACCGACCGCCTCGATGGAAGCCCCGATCAGGCCGTCCAGCGGATTGCGCCGCGCCTCGTCACTGTGCTCGGCCGCGCCATTGCCTTTTGCGAAGCCACACTAGCTTACGGCCGGGTCCAGGAAACACCGCCGCAACGCCAGGTGATTCCCGTGCGCGACCTCCTCGAAGATATCGAGGATCACGTCGGGCTTTCCCCGCAAGAGGGTATTGCCATTGAGCGCGATGTGCCCGCGGGCGTCACGATAGATGCCGATCAGGAGCAGTTGTCGCGCGTTCTCATAAACCTCATCCGCAACAGTGTGCAGGCGCTGCAGAACAGTCCAGCCACAGAAAATGCCTGCATTCGTATTGTTGCACGTGAGGAGGGGGGCGAGACCGTCATCCTCATCTCCGATAACGGCCCTGGTATTCCAGATGCGATGAAGGCCAAATTGTTCACGCCCTTCCATGGCGACAGGAGCAAAGCATCTGCAGGCAGCGGCTCTGGCCTCGGGCTGGTGATTGCTGCCGAGCTTGTCGCGGCGCATGGCGGCACCTTGTCCCTAAAAGACAGCATATCTGGTGCCGTTTTCCAGATTGCTATTCCCGAACGCCGCCCGTGAAGAGGTGAACCAGCAGCGTTGTCAAAATAATATCCCCTTCCCACCACAGCCTTTTTCATTTTTTCAGCAAGGGGGGCTTGCCAAGCGCAAAGGAAGGCTTTATCGAAACCACTCCTCGCAAGCCCCAAGGGCTGCGGCGGACAGCGCGCCCGTAGCTCAGCTGGATAGAGCACCAGACTACGAATCTGGGGGTCAGAGGTTCGAATCCTTTCGGGCGCGCCAATTCGGTTCAAAACTGTGAGCCGTAGAACCCATTTTTTTTCCAGAGTTTACCGACACGAGTGTTTGCAGAAGGTTGCTCTTGTGGCCGATGATCTGCACTTCGGTCTTGCTGACGACGACTATTTTCTGCGCCAGTGTGCGAATGTGGTGGCGGCAGAAGCGGCCGTCCAGTTCGCTTAGAGTGAAGCACGGTCAATATGAAATGCACTTCACTTTCGATTCTTTGATGCCGTAACGCTTTGCGGTTAAAAGGCGATCCACTTAAAACGCGTGTTACTCCGAACAGCGCTCCAATTCGCGCCAAATGTTCTGACGACGGACGCCTCACGATTTCGCCCTGATGCACAGCAGCGCGGCAACCGTTTTTTGATGGGCTAAAAATCCCTCAACGCATCTCAGCTGCTGACTTATCAAACAGCCTCTAAATACCGTCAGAACACGCGATAGGGGCGAATGGTTGCGAATTGCGGTGAACGCAATCCCTCAGTACTTTATCACTTTGATTGGGGTTGTCGAGCGCCCTCGCATATTCGCGAAAGCGATAGTGGTGCCCCTGGCCGGAATCGAACCAGCACTCCTTGCGGAACTCGATTTTGAGTCGAGCGCGTCTACCAATTCCGCCACAGGGGCATACGCAGGTGTTTCGCTATCACGTCCGATCCCGGCTGGTCAATGTGGAATGAGGGTGGGGATAAAAAATCTGCATTTGGTGGTTCACGGGGGGCTTTTTCGAAAGGGCTCGCTTTGGCGAAAAAGCTGTGCTCAAAGGCAGAAGCCATTTTCCAGCGGAGATTATGGCCGGTTTTAAAAACTTTCCGTGGGTTTCGTAAGGGTTTTGGCAAGGAGACAGGGGTTATGGGAAGGTGCCTGGGCACTGTCTTGTTTCCATAATTGCAGGGGCCCATCGGATAAACAGTGCATTGTTGGCTCCGTTCAGCGGGCAATGCCATGACGCGAGCAACTTGAATGTTTCGACGCCTTTATGACTGGATTCTCTCGCTGGCTGCGCGCCCTTCGGCTCCGTGGGCCATGGCTGCTGTTTCCTTTTCGGAGAGTTCGTTTTTTCCGATTCCGCCCGATGTGATGCTGGTGCCCATGGTGCTGGCGCGGCCGGAGCGGGCTTGGCATTATGCCGCCCTATGTACACTTGCCTCGGTGCTTGGCGGGGTGCTGGGTTATGTCATCGGTGCGTTTCTTTATGAGACGGTCGGTGTTTGGCTGTTCCAGCTTTACGGCCTCACCGACAAAGCCGATATTTTCCGCTCCACTTACGGACAATACGGCGCTTACGCCATTCTCATCAAGGGGTTGACCCCAATCCCCTTCAAGCTCATCACCATCACCTCGGGCTTTGCTGCCTATCCTGTTTTCTGGTTTGTGTTGCTCTGCGCATTGACGCGTGGGGCGCGCTTCTTTCTGGTGGTGGCGCTGGTGCGCCGCTTCGGGCCGGAGATCCAGCATGTATTGGACCGGCATATCAATATTGTCGGCGTGGCATTTCTGGTTATTCTGATCGGAGGCTTCGTCGCCTTCCGTTATCTGCTGTGAGAATGCCATGACCGATGAAATGACTTCAGATGGTGCCTGCGCAATGCGCCGCCTGCTTACGCCGCGCCGGGCAGCGCTGATGGCTGCGCTGGCCATTGCGGCCACCATTGGCGGGGCATTGGTGTTTCAATATGGCTTCGGTGTCGCGCCGTGCGAGCTGTGTTATCTGCAACGCATTCCCTATTATGTGGCCATGCCGGTGGCGCTCCTCTCGGCCTTCCTGCCCAACGGTTCGCGCACCATCCGCCTAGGCTTGGCGATGCTGGCCTTGATTTTCTTGGTCAATGTCGCCTTCGGAATCTACCATTCCGGCGTTGAGTGGAAGTTCTGGGCGGGGCCTGCAGCGTGCAGCGGCCCGGCTGGCGGCGTGGCTGATTCCGGCCTCGATCTGTTGCAGCAGATGGCGCAGGCTGCGGTTGTGAGTTGTTCAGAGGCTTCCTTCCGCTTTCTTGGCCTGTCGCTTGCGGGCTGGAGTGCCATTATTTCTGCGGCGCTGGTGGTTTTGGTTGTCCTTCCCCTGCGCTGTTGCGGCACAACGCGGCGTGCGGTGTGAGCGCCGCCCAGTGCTAAAAAATGCGGGATTGCCGTTTGTTTGCTTGACAGGGGGGCCAGACCTTTCCTATATCGCGCATGCCCGTAGCGTTTGTGCGCTGCGGTTGCCTTTCGGGGCGGGGTAGCTCAGCTGGTTAGAGCAGCGGAATCATAATCCGCGTGTCGGGGGTTCAAGTCCCTCTCCCGCTACCAATTTCCCACTTAAGTGGTTGAAATCAAAAAACAACGCCTGCCAGCGGCGTGCCCGTGTGTGAAATCACGCAGGCCTTACGATCCCAAAAATGAACCATGCCGCCTCTGGTCCGTTAACACATTATGGAAGTGTTTCCGTGACAAGCAGGAGGGATCAGCCCATGCCGAAGGCTTTTTTGACGATCATCGCCGTGATTGCTGCCTCACTCGCCCTTTCCGCCTGCGCCAATACGGTCACAGGCGTGAGCAAAGACATCAAGCAAACGGGCCATGCGGTTGAGCGTGCGGTTAAGTGATCCGCTTGCCGGTTAGCTGTGCAACCCCGGTGCCTCGTGGCCGGTGGAGGCCACATATTCACTGTAGCCGCCTTCATATTGATGGATGCCGTCGGGCGTGAGTTCCAGCACCCGGTTTGACAGTGCCGCGAGGAAGTGCCGATCGTGGGAAACGAACAGCATTGCGCCTTCATATTGGGCGAGGGCGGTGATGAGCATTTCCTTCGTGGCGATATCGAGGTGGTTGGTCGGCTCATCGAGCACGAGGAAATTTGGTGGGTCGAACAGCATTTTCGCCATCACCAGGCGGGCCTTCTCGCCGCCCGACAGAACCCGGCATCGCTTCTCGACGTCGTCACCGGAAAACCCGAAACAGCCTGCAAGCGCCCGCAGCGAGCCCTGGCCCGCCTGCGGGAACGCGTTTTCCAGGTTTTCAAAGATGGTCAAATCACCGTCGAGCACATCCATGGCGTGCTGGGCGAAATAACCCATCTTGACGCTGCTGCCTCGGGTGACAGCGCCGTCATCCGGCGTGATGGCGCTGGCCGCAAGTTTGAGCAAGGTTGATTTTCCGGCACCGTTGATGCCCAGCACGCACCAGCGCTCCTTGCGGCGGATGTGGAAGTTCAGGCCGTCATAGATACGGCGTTCGCCATAGCCTTTCTGGACGCCTTTGAGGCTCAGCACATCGTCGCCTGAGCGCGGTGCGGGCGGGAAGTCGAAAACAACCGTCTGGCGACGCCGGGGCGGCTCCACCCGCTCGATCTTGTCGAGCTTTTTGACCCGGCTCTGCACCTGAGCGGCGTGGGAGGCGCGGGCCTTGAAGCGCTCGATGAACTTGATTTCCTTGGCAAGCATGGCCTGCTGGCGCTCGAACTGGGCCTGCTGCTGCTTGTTGTTCAAGGCGCGCTGTTGTTCATAAAACTCATAATTGCCGGAATAGGTTGTGAGCGTTCCTCCATCAATTTCAATCACCTTGGAGACGATGCGGTTCATGAATTCGCGATCATGCGAGGTCATCAGCAGCGCGCCATCATAATCTTTGAGAAACTGCTCAAGCCAGATCAGGCTTTCGAGATCAAGGTGGTTGCTCGGCTCGTCGAGCAGCATCACATCGGGCCGCATCAGGAGAATGCGCGCCAGCGCAACCCGCATCTTCCAGCCGCCGGACAGCGCGCCAACATCGCCATCCATCATCGCCTCAGTGAAGCTGAGGCCCGCGAGCACTTCACGCGCCCGCCCATCCAGGGCATAGCCGTCCAGTTCTTCGAAGCGGGCCTGCACCTCACCGTAGCGGTGAATGATCTCATCCATGTTGTCGGCCTGGTCGGGGTCAACCATTGCGGCTTCCAGTTGCCGCAATTCGGTCGCCACCGTGCTGACCGGCCCGGCACCATCCATCACCTCTGAGACGACGCTGCGGCCTTTCATATCGCCGACATCCTGGCTGAAATAGCCAATGACCACGCCCCGATCGACCGAAACCTGGCCTTCGTCCGCCAGTTCTTCGCCCGTGACCATACGAAAAAGCGTGGTTTTCCCGGCACCATTGGGGCCGACCAGACCAATCTTTTCCCCTTTAAGGAGGGTGGCGGAAGCCTCAATGAAGAGAAGCTGGTTGCCGTTTTGCTTGCTGATATTTTCGAGACGAATCATGAATGCCGGAAGCCCTGAAAGAGAAGCGCTGTGCTCTTGGAGTAACGCGCGTTTTAAGTGGATGGCCGGTTAAACGCAAAGCGTTACGGCATAAATGAATCTGGAGTGAAGTGCGTTTCAATCAAACGCGCTTTACTCATAGGGTATGAATCGCGGCAGGTGAAGCCAGCCGTCCCGTTAATATAACTTTATGGCGCATTTTTCGTAATAAAAGCCGAGCGAAACCCTATGAGGCTCTGTCATTCAGAAGGGGATGCGATACGCGCTTCTTGAGATACGGCCGAAACTCTGTATGACGGGATATCCTTCCGCCCAACGGCTTTCACTGTAGAAGTCATACCAATGCCAGATACCAGCACAATCCTCTACGCCATGGCCGCCGAGGCCGAATATGGGCCCCATCTCAAAGCTTTGATCACGCCGCTGATGACCGGCGTCGGCCCTGTCGAAGCCGGGGTGGCGATGGCGGCGGTGCTGGCTGAGCGCAAGGCTGCATGCACTCTGCCCAAACTCGTGATATCGCTTGGCTCGGCGGGCTCGGCCCGGCTTGAACAAACTGGAATTTACCAAGCCACCTCGGTGAGCTACCGCGATATGGATGCCTCGCCCCTTGGTGTCGAGAAGGGCCGTACACCCTTCCTCGATCTCCCCGCCACCTTAGCGATGCCGCTACGCGTGCCCGGACTGCCAACCGCCACGCTCTCCACAGGGGCCGATATCGTCTCCGGCGCGCGTTACGCTACCATCGCCGAGGATATGGTGGATATGGAAAGCTATGCCATCCTGCGAGCCTGCCAGCGTTACTCTGTTCCGCTCATCGTGGTGCGTGGCATCTCCGACGGTGCGCATGATGTCAACCATATCGACGACTGGACACGCTATCTCCACATCATCGACCGCAAGCTGGCCGATGCGGTGGTGCGCATCGAAAATGCCCGACAGGCCGGACATTTTCCAGGAGTATGAACGCTTTTTAGCAAACCTTGGCTGAATTTTAGGCGGAACCCCTTTTCCCCGATTGACGCCGCCGTTTTTTCCCCGTAAAGCTCCTCACCTCGCAACACGCGAGCCCCCATCTCAAGCCCAGGTGGCGGAATTGGTAGACGCGCTGGTTTCAGGTACCAGTGATGAAAGTCGTGGAGGTTCGAGTCCTCTCCTGGGCACCAACGGTTCATCCAAGACCGTTCACAACAATCCAAAAAATGGCTAAAAATAAGGGTTTCGCAAGAAGCCCTGTTCAGCCATGTCCGGCTCCGTGCGTTGTCATTTTCCCTAAATGTTGTCATTCTTGCTGTCACGGGGGTGCTCCGACGTCAGGGAGATGACACCAGATGACAACAAATCGACTATCCGCTTTGCAGATCAAGAATGCCACGCCCGCCGAAAAGCCTTATAGATTAACGGATGGCGACGGCCTCAGCCTGCTGGTGATGACAACAGGGGGCAAGTTGTGGCGCTTCCAATACCGGTACGGTGGAAAGCAAAAACAGCTTGCCTTGGGCCAATTTCCTGAAGTGGGCCTTGCCGATGCGCGTGAGAGACGCCAGCAGGTTCGTAAGCTTCTCAGTGATGGCGTCGACCCTGCCGAGCATAAGAAAGCACAACAGCGGGAAACCGCTGCCGCGCACGGCGCAACATTCTCGATTATCGCTGATGAGCTGATTACCAAGCTGGAACGCGAAGGCCGGGCGGGTGTCACGCTCGACAAAAAGCGCTGGCTGCTGGAATTTGCGCGGCCAACCCTCGGCGACCGCCCCATTACCGATATCAAGGCCAAGGACGTGCTCGATGTGCTCTACACCGTCGAGCGGCGCGGCACCTATGAAACCGCCCGGCGGCTGCGCGCCACCATCGGCTCGGTCTTCCGCTACGCCATCGCCACGGCGCGCGCCGAGAATGACCCGACCATTGCGCTCCGCGACGCACTGATAACCCCAACAGTACGCCACCACGCCGCAATCACCGACCCAAAGACGTTTGGCGGCCTGATGCGGGCGATTGAAACCTTCGACGGCCTGCCAGCAACGCGCGTCGGCTTAAAGCTCCTGGCCTATCTCTTCCCGCGCCCCGGAGAATTGCGCCTGTCGGAATGGCCCGAGTTCGATCTTGACGCTGCCATCTGGACCATCCCCGCTACCCGCGCCAAGATGCGCCGCCAGCACCGATCGCCCCTGCCGCGGCAGGCCGTCGCCGCTCTGCGCGAACTCAAAGCCATCACCGGAAGAGGCCACGGCAAATTCGCCTTCCCCGGCTTGCGCACCGACGCGCGCCCCATTTCCGAAAACACCCTCAACGCCGCCCTGCGCCGCATCGGCTACACCCAGGACGAAATGACCGCCCACGGCTTCCGGGCGACCGCTTCGACCTTGCTCAACGAATCGGGCCTATGGAACCCGGACGGGATTGAACGGCAATTGGCGCATGTCGAAACGAACGACGTGCGAAGGGCCTACGCGCGCGGCGAGCATTGGGAAGAGCGGGTGAGGATGATGCAGTGGTGGGCGGATTATGTGGATGGGTTGCGGGAGGGGCGAGCGTGACGCTTTCGTTACGGTCTACTGCTGCTAAGTTTGCAGAGGCTTCGGTCTTGCTATCGCATGTTGACGTCATCGAAATGCTAGGCCGCACCTCATATTATGGTTTTCGGTTCCAGGCACGTATGCGTGTTTCTCCCTCATCGATCAAAGTTTGAATCGGATCATTTGAAGAGAAGGCGGGAGAAGGCGGATCTCTCCCTTCGATATTACGAAGATGGTTCATCAAATCATTCGCAACCTGGAGAGCAAGTTTTGGAGACCACCATGCTGACAAGTTTTGCGCAAGCTCGCCCACCTGGCGTCCTTCTTCTGCATTGGATATCAGAACGGGTGCAATTTCAGCTAATCCACGGTCTGCGGTTGCAAATATGTAGAAAGTATTTCCAACTTTGCTGCTCTCTATCTTTGCAGCAAAGTTGCTTAGATGTGTGATGTCCCATGCTGCGTTTTTTATCCCTGCAATAGCACAATCACGATCATCAGATCGTAGCTGCTTCATCAATCGGCGTTTGCGGGAATTAGGGGCAAAGTACATAGTCGCAAAAATGGCAGCCGGACCAGCCATAAAAAACTCATCAACCATCCACTGGAAAAGAGCACGCGCGCGCTCCAAGGGCGTTATACTTGTGAGTTCCAACTCTGCGATTTTCAAGGCAACCACGTAGTTTTTTCTCCACCTACTGAGCGGACGTGCAAAATTACGGTTTTCTGAAAAACGGGGTGCCTGAATAGGGAGTCTAGCGATGCGCCCCTGAGCTAAATCGATCCAATCCTTCACTTGATTATGATCGGCAGCACGAAACCAAGCGATCTCTTCGAGAGCAATACCGTTTCCTTCACGATGAGCCAACTCGTGAAATGCTATAGATGGCTCGATTTGGATGTTCATTGCTTGGGCAAAAGCCATCAGATCAACTGCAATAGTTTCTGTTTTTCCAAGTGCCTTCTGTACTCCGTAGCGTGCGAGCTGCGCCATACGTGAAACAAGATTTCTATCTGGTAATAGCTGTGTTTCAATTCCTTGAATCTTGTGGGAATAGTATAGGGCCGCAATCGAAAGCGCACCGACATCGGGGGGCTTGTAACCAGCGACAAGAGCGCCAGCGGCCTTCAAGCGCTCGCCAATCGTTTCGACATCGGCAAGAGGGAATGTTGGATCAAGTTGGATCGTGAACATTTCAAAGGAACCCATCACCCGCTTCGCATCAGGGCGTTCATTAACATATTTTTCTGGAGCACGTACGTCCCGAGAGGCGACGGATTGCATGATCGCCCCTGCAGCCGAACCGTAGGGGCGGTCATGGTATTAAATTTTAGTATCCTGTATACTTAAAACATAATCGCAATAAGCGGTCATTTTGTCCGCGTCGTTCTCCAGAATTGGCATGTAAAATTTGTAGATTGATGTAATTTTTTCCCAATTGATATTCTTATTCAATCCAAAATCTAATTTGCCATTAAAAACATATTGCCGAACGCCTGTGCCAGTGAACCAATTATGGATGTTAGCCATATTCGCGGGTGTGGTTTGGTTTAAATGCTCGTGCAATATCTCAACTTTGTTGGGAAGCAATCTGTAGTCACGACATGCTTCTAAATTCCTGTCGGAGTTCCAGTTTGGGTGAGTATGGTCGAAGACAATTCCATCCTCCCATACCATTACAGGAGTGTAAGCATCCGCAAATCCAGCCAATACCTTCTCGGGCGTCAAAATACCATCCGAAGGGGCGCGTTCAGATAGTGTCGTAGAATTTTTCGTCATGTTTGTTCTCCGGTTAGCGCCATGCTCGGATTGCGCCATCGGAGCAAAACGGGCAGGCACTTATCAACGCGTGTGAAGTTCAAACATTGTGACTTTGTGAAACGTGGTGATGCCATCCTACGGATAGAAGTGTCCTCTTTGCCTCAGAAAGGCCCACCGTCTCCCACTTCCCCTTAAACCGTATGGCGGAGCTTTTTGCCGGGCCGGGTCGTGCGGTCAAGGGCGGCTTTGCCGTCGCGGGACGCGATGCGCCGCTTGCGGCGCACCCTTGACGGCGCGAGGCCGGACCGGCTCTCATACTCCAACCGGTTCAGGGGGACGTCACAGCCCCAAACCACGATTCCGGCCTAAGCTCCATTCAATGCCGCCGTCGTCGCGGGCCACGCCGGTGATGTGGCGGCCAATGCGCTGTTCGAGGATCGGCTGCCACGGCACCAATTGAAATCCCATGCCGTCATCAATCATGGCGAACCGGCCACTGACGAGATTGATTGGGCCGATTAGCGTACCGCTGACGTAATTGCCCGCCTTCGACTGCGTGAAATTCAGCCCGCTTTCCGCCGCCATTTGTTTACCCACGCGCGCCACCTCCCGTCGTTCCAGGGTTGCTACTGTTTTTTCGGGAATGATAATGCGCCCGTCTGTCTCCTGACGAGCGAGGCCCATCTCGATCAATCGTTCGGCTCGACGATAACGAGCGCTGTTGACCTCGGCACCAAAGCCGACACTGGATAGCTCCGTCCGCTTAAAGCTTGCGAGTTCCCGATCCAGCCAGGTTGCTCCATCGCTCACCACTTGGGTTTCCAGATCATAAGCGGAGAGCGTGCGAACTTTCATATCGTTGCCTTGAAGGCCGGTGTCATATGCCATGCCGCGTTCAACAAAATCTTTCGGAACCCTCCAGGCATCCTCGTTGATCCGCTCGACATATCCGGCCCTGCGTAAAGCCTCGAGGCGGCGGACATGGGAGCGAACAAAGGCCTCGGGGTCTTTGCCTTGCTGCTCAAATCGCTCGTTGATTTCTTCAAGGTGATCGCTCGGACGGTAGATGCCGTCATCATCGGTCATGTTCATGATATTACGGTCAGCCTTGCGCGGTTGGGCAACGGGCGCAATCGGATCGAATGCCACAATATGGCCGTGCTCGACCTCATCGATTTTATGCGGGTCGGCTGGCTCGACATAATGAACGCGCCCGTCCACGCCATCGATCACCGCATAGAAACGGCCATCAAGTCCATCGCCCGCTAGCCCTCGATCAAGGACGCGCCCGATGACGGGTCCAGACAATGCTCCGACATGCCGAAGGACAGTCCTGCCGTTCGGTTGCTGATCCAACTGGTGGATGATCAGCGCGCGCCCGATCTTCTCCTGCCGCATGGTGTGCTCACCGAGTTCCCGCAGGGTAAGTTCGGTGCTCTCTTTCAGATTCCAGCAACCCGGCGTGACTTCCTGAGCCAAACTGAGTGCTTCCAGTTTCTGGGCGCGCTCGACCAAAAGGAGGCGGCTGTTCTTGACCAGATAGCTGTCAGACAAGCCGGGCCTGAGATCGATAACGCCGCATCTCTCCTGTTCCAACAACAAGACCCGATCCAACCGCGTAAAGCGCTCGGCATTGCAATCCAGTTCCAGCTTGCGGGAAATGTCGATTTCGGTCTGCGGGCCGAGTTCCAACGTCATCAACTCACTGGCGCGGTGGCGGATGCCATGAGCGATGTAATCTCCGGCAATATTCAAAACCTTGCCGTCCTCTGTGATGCCGCGCAGCAAGATATGGCTGTGAGGATGGCCGGTGTTGTAATGATCGACGGCGATCCAATCGAGCCGGGTTTCGAGATCGCTTTCCATTTGCCGCATGAGATCGCGGGTAAAGCACTGAAGGTCTTCCAACTCGCTGGCGTCTTCCGGCGCAACGATAAACCGAAATTGATGCCGGTCATCGCGTCCGCGCTCGATGAAAGCTTGCCCGTCGGCGTGATCCTCAAAGGCGGAATAGGCATGGCCCTTTTCGCCGTCACGGGTGACACCTTCGCGCTCAAGATAACGCAGATGCATATCCGCCTTGCGGCTGGCAACCCCGCGCATTTTCTGGCCGCGTGCATCGCGCTGACGCGTCAGCTTGACGATCCGCGCCTTGACGACCACGCGGCGCGGGCGGAACCGGCTGCCGCTATTGCTACTGCGCGGCAAATTCCGCACGACCGTTGCACCGCGCCCGCGTCCGTTGAAGCGTCCGCTTTTGTTTGACGCGCCAAGGCGGTTCGGATTGCCACCGTTCTTGCGGATGGCCGCATGGATCTGCTGCCGGAACGACTTAACGCCCGACGACGCCCGCGAGCCGCGATTGCGGTTCGGGCCGGGTCGAACACGAAAATTGTTGTCGTCTCTGTCTGCCATACAGGCAGAATGGGAAGCAAAATGACACCCGGCAAGAGGCTTCAGACGCGCGGCGTACCATGGCGAAATAAAACATATCGGGGCGTATGAATGGCGCTGGACAGCTCCCCTTAAGGCATTAAAGAATAAACAGAATCAGATTTACAGACATTTGCGCGCCGCCCAAAATCTAATTTTTCGGCACGAAAAACAATGTGCAGACAATCCATTAGCGAGCCTTGCGAGCGGCGACCGCAAGGGCGCTTTATCTTGCCGTCCTTCCCCCCCACCGTCTCCGAATACAATGGCCCCGTGAACACCCCGTTACACCCCCGTTATCGAGTTGGCGCTCAAGGGATTGCCGGACGAGGCCATGAAATAAGAAAGCTCTTCAATTAAGCCTAGGGCCATCAAACAAAAAGCAGGATTGAGAAATCGATCTCAATCCTGCTTCAAATCACCTAAAATCAGCTTAAGTGAACGGCATTAGATCTAGCGGGATCCTTAATGTTATAAGCGGCACGTCTGAACCTCGCAACCGCCCACTTTTAAGTAAGCTGGCCTTGCAAGGATCGAAGGTTGGGGATACTCAAGCCCTCTGGGCTTGGCAGGCCTTCGGCGCACCGATGAATTATGCTATGCGGATTCAGAGGTAGGTGCCCGCTTGCCTTGATGCTATTGCCTTGGCGATGTTTCAGGTCTTGCGCGATGGAGAAAAGTACAGCTTATGCGCGGGATACAGGAGATGACCGACAGCGGACAATGGATCGACCTGCCTTCTGAAGTCGGGTCGGCAAATTGAACAATCATCCCTCGCGCCGTACGGTTCCAATGATCGACATCTTCGCCGGCCCAGGGGGGCTGAGCGAAGGTTTCAGCCGCTACTCCGACTGGTTCGGAGACCAGCGCGTGTGCTTTCAAAGTGTTCTGAGCATCGAGAAGGACGAGACCGCGGTCCGAACCCTGACGCTTCGTGCCTTTTACCGGCAATTCGACGGCGAATTGCCCTCAGAATACTGGTCAGTGCTGAAGGGAGAGGCGTCGATGGACGTTCTCAGCGGCTTCCCCGAATGGAAGGCGGCTGAGCGGCACGTTTGGGAAGCGGAACTGGGTAGAATACCGATAAATGAGCTCCATGGTCGCATCGAGCAGAGGCTCAAGGGCGCCGACGACTGGCTGTTGATTGGTGGACCACCCTGTCAGGCCTATTCGCTGATTGGCCGCGCACGCATGACGGGTATCGGTTTCGCCGCCAAGGGCGATGCGGAGTCGGCTGAACTCGCGCGCTTGGAGCGGCTTCGTATATTCCACGGCGATGTGCGGCATGTGCTCTATCGCGAATATCTCCGTATCATCGCGGTTCACCAGCCGACGGCTTTCGTCATGGAAAACGTGAAGGGCATTCTCTCCGCAAAGCTGCCGGACGCGAAGGGTAAACCCCAGTTCATGTTCGATCGCATTCGCGCGGATCTACAGGATCCCTGGCTTGCGCTCGAAGATGACGAGGATATCGAGGAACTCAAGGCAGTCGCCCGGTCAGGCCGACCAAGGTATCGTTTGCAGGCGCTAACGGCAGATGCAGCCGATCTGTGGTCCAGCCAGCCAGCCAATTCCGATTTCCTGATCAAGTCGGAGGAATTCGGCGTTCCGCAGAAGCGTCATCGGGTGATCGTCGTCGGTATTCGGGAGGATCATCCTGGGGTTCCGGAAACCCTGAGGCGCGAAAGGCCTGCTTCTGTAAGGGATGCGCTGGGACACATGCCCCCGGTGAGAAGCGGTTTGTCTCGTGGCAAAGACACCGAGTCAGAATGGTTGCAGGTGCGGCGCGCATCAGCCAAGGCGATCCTCTCGGCAGACTTGCCGGAAACTGCGAAGGACATCGTGCGCTCCTTAACGACGTCAGATGCACCGCTTGGCGGTAGAGGGATGATTTTTACCCGATCCCTGCCAAGGTTGCGGCAAAATACGGTATTGGAGGCGTGGCTTTCTAGTCCGGAACTCCAAGGGTACGCTCAGCACGAAAGCCGGTCTCACATGGCCTCTGACCTCCAGCGCTACCTCTACGTCGCAGCCATTGCTGCGGCGACCGGGAAAAGTCCGAAACTGGAACAGTGGCCCGCAGAACTGCTGCCGAAACATAAAAACGTCGGGGTCAATGAAGCCGGTATAGTGGAGGCGTCCGGTTTCGCCGATCGGTTCAAGGTGCAGGTATGGGACGAGCCTTCATCGACCGTCACCTCCCATATCGCCAAGGACGGCCACTATTTTATCCATCCCGACCCCGGCCAGAACCGAAGCCTCACGGTGCGGGAGGCCGCAAGGCTGCAGACTTTTCCTGACGACTATTACTTCTGCGGCAACAGGACCCAGCAATACCATCAGGTAGGCAACGCCGTTCCGCCGCTTCTTGCTGTGCAGCTTGCGCGTTGCGTGGCAGTGCTGTTCGCAGCCGCCAAAGCCGAAGAGGTGCTCGCCCATGGCTGATGTCCATTCGCCCGCGCAGCGCAGCTTCAACATGTCCCGTATAAAAGGCAAGGACACAAAGCCTGAGCTTTGGCTCCGTTCTCTGCTGCATAGCGCCGGGTTCAGGTTTCGTTTGCATCGAAAAGATCTGCCCGGACGACCCGATATAGTTCTGCCGGGCAGCAATGTGGCGGTATTCGTGCATGGCTGTTACTGGCACAGGCACGAGGGCTGCAGATACACCACTACGCCGTCGTCGAATACGCAGTTCTGGGAGAAAAAATTCTCAAGGACTATTGAAAGGGACGCAGAGGATATCGTAGCGTTGAAGGATGCCGGCTGGAAAGTGGTCGTCGTCTGGGAGTGCCGGTTGCGTTCGCAGCTCCACCGAGTTCTGGCAGCGATTTCAAGTGCAGCCAGAAAAGGGACCGCCAGGGGGGGAGGAAGTGATTTCTAGGGGGGGGGAATTTGAAGATTGCCCGTCTGAACGGGCAGGTAGCAGGTGATGTCGAACGAGATGACATCCCTCTTCCGGCTGGCGATCGCTTCGGGGAGAGTAGAAACCGTAAAATCGCACCTCGAACGGGGTGCAGATGCCAACGCCCGGGACAACGCAGGCTCGCCCGCTCTACTCATCGCCGCATCGCGGGGCCGCCAGGACATTTGCGAAATTCTGCTTGAGCACGGTGCCAACCCCGCAGCCAGCGACGCGAGTGGACGAACTCTGTCAGAATACGCTTTGCAGTGGGGATTTGTTGACCCGATCGGGGTGCGAGACCAACAACCTCCTGAGCCCGAGCCCGAGCCCGAGCATATCCCGACGCTGGTCAACTGTATGCCTGCCGGTGCCGTCGATGAGGGCGAAGAGATGTTCGGGTGGGAGCCAGAGATCGAATCCGGTGCCCCTGCGGACGACACAGCGCAGGTGGGAGCCGCTCATGTTGCTCACGATGTCTTTTCTCGCGCGAATGCGTGGGTGGACGCAGCGGATTGGTCCTCCGTTTCCGTCGAACTTCCGCGATCCCTTGACGGTCCGTCTGACCGGCTCCCGCCAGCAGTGGCGGATTTGGTGTCGCGCGGGCTGAACACTGGCTGGATATCCGGCGCAAGCCTGAGGTCATCTCTGCCGACAGCAAAAATTCGTAGCGAACTCGGAGTGCCCCTGAAGTTCATTTTGTCGGATCTGGGCATTGCGATCCGCGACTCGGCCTACGAAGACATGCTCCTCCCCGACAAAGACCCGACAGTCGAAGCGGTCCGAGACGAGGAATTCTTAACTGAGGTCGTCGAGCATCTCAGCGCGGTCGCTGGTCACGACATAGAGGCTCGCTATTTGTTGGAGACGCAGGTTCTGCGAGAGGATGCAGCGGGAATTCAACCGATACTGTGGGCCAGGGCGGAAGAGTTGCGGCGACGTGCGGCGGCCGCGTTCGCCTCGCTCCCGGGCGCACTGCAACACCTTGAGGCCGCCGGAGCGGCGTTTGCTACCTCCGAGGACGATGAACCGGCGGGGGATGATCTTGTCGATGCAGCCGACGGCGATGAACCCGATCGGTCGGCCGACGAAGCGGAGGAGGACCATTCCGCCGATCATCAGTTCACGAATGCGCTGACCAGTCTTTCGGAAGGGGAGCTTGCGGATTACCTGATCGAACTGCGTCCGCCCTTGGCAGTGATGAAGCGAGCGGTCGAATTCGCAGCTGTGAACTCCGTGGCCGGCGTCGACACGATTCGTGCAATACTGGATGAACTCGAGGCTCGGTTGACCAGCATTGTCGAAACGAACCTGTCGCTGGTGACCTGGTTCGCCAAGCGCTACCGATCCAGCGGTGTGGAGTATCTCGACGTTGTGCAAGAAGGAAACATTGGCCTGATGACCGCCGTGCAGAGATTCGATCCCTCCCGCGGCGCAAGTCTTAGTACCTACGCTATTTGGTGGATCCGCCAGGCGATCACGCGCGCCATTGCCGACACCGGTCGGACGATTCGAGTACCGGTCAACGTCCAAGACAACGCCCGGAAACTTCAGCGCGTGCGAGAAACGCTTTTCGCCGAAACAGGTGCGCAACCGACGGTGAAGGAGGTGGCGCGAAAGATGGAAATGGCTGAAACGTCCGTTGCGACATTGGAGGCGAGAACTGCGCAGTTCGTCCCGACGAAAGGCGACAATGTGGAGCGCTTGGAGCGCGGCACGACAGAAGGCCTTCCAGATACTGCCCCCGGACCTGATGCGACGATTTGGGAGTGGGAGCTCAGGAAAGAGCTCGAGGATCGTCTCGCGGCCCTCGATCCCCGACAGGCACGAGTGCTCAGGCTGCGCTTTGGCATGGCCGGGAATGACGAGCACACCCTTGAGGAAGTCGGCGCTCTCTACGGCGTGACTCGCGAGCGTATCAGGCAGATCGAGGCTAAAGCGCTAAAAATCATCGCCCATCCCAGCCGATCCAAAGAGCTGAAGGTGTTTCTCGATGATTGACGTTCCGAGCAGGCTCGCTCCTCCCCGCGCCAGCGCCATGGTCGAGGCGCTGCGCGGTCTTGGATACACGGCAGGCGCCGCGATCGCGGACATCATCGACAACAGCATCGCGGCCAGAGCTTCTAAAATCCGCGTTGAAGTGGACTGGAAGGCCGGTGGTGGCGTCGTCACGATACTCGACAACGGGTCCGGCATGGATGACCACGCTCTCGAACTAGCCATGCGTCTTGGCGACAGAAGTCCACTCGACGACAGAACGGAAACTGATCTCGGGCGGTTCGGGCTTGGATTGAAAACGGCATCCTTCTCGCAAGGCAGAAGACTAACTGTCGCCTCGAAGAGGAACGACACGGTCAGCGTTCTTCGGTGGGATCTCGATTACTTGCTCAACAGCGCCGATGGCGGCTGGCATTTACTTGAAGGAGCGGATCCGCAATCAGCGCCCCTCGTGGACATGCTGCGCAGTGTAGATTCCGGCACGCTCGTGATCTGGGAGCTATTGGATCGCATGATGCCGGGCGGTGCGCAGGACGTGCTTGATCTGCTTGACCGTATCGAGAAGCACTTGGGCATGGTCTTTCACCGGTTCATCGCCGACCGGCACGTTTCGATACTACTGAACGGAAAGGCGGTGACCGCTTGGGACCCCTATCTTGCGGGGAACTCCGCGACATGGTCGTCGCCACGCACGCCGCTGGGGAAGAGAGCCAAGGGTGCCTGGGTGCAGGCTTTCGTGCTGCCCCACCGGGATCACCTCAAGTCTAAAGAACATGCCGCAGCGGCCGGTCCTGAGGGATGGAACGCGCATCAGGGCTTCTTTGTCTATCGAAACGACCGCCTTCTGCTCTCCGGTGGGTGGCTCGGGCTCGGAAAGGGTCGGCACTGGACCCGAGAGGAACCATACCGTCTGGCCCGCATTCAACTCGACCTGCCCAACTCCCTAGATGGAGACTGGAAGATCGACATTCGCAAGTCGACGGCCCAGCCGCCACCATCGGTGCGAACTATGCTCACGCATGTCGCTGAGGACGCAAGAGAACGTGCACGGAGAATTTTCGCCCACCGCGGCACGCCGGTGACGGGACTGCGTCGTGAACCGGTCAGTCAGGTATGGGAGACGACAAAGGTACGGGCCGGGGTTCGTTACCGCATCGGTCATGACCACCCCGCTGTCAGCGCCGTCCTGTCTGCTGCTGCGGCGGCAGGCGGTGGGCTACGCCAAGATGTGCTCGCCATGCTCCGCGTGATTGAGGAAACGGTTCCTGTTCAACGCATCTGGCTGGACACCGCCGAGAACAGAGATACGCCCCGAACCCGCTTCGGGGGAGAGCCCCCGTCCGAAGTGAAGTCGGTCGCTCAAACCTTGTTCAATTCAATGATAAAACGGAAGGGCATGGCGCCCGAATTGGCACGCGCCGCGCTGCTCCGGACTGAGCCTTTCGATCAATACCCCGAACTCGTCGCAACGCTGACGGAGGAGAAGTGAATGGGAGACGCTGCAATCGAGCAGAAGGTGATCAAATTCGCGCAGGAGCTGATCGCCGACGAGGAAAAGACGGCCGTCACTCCCGCGTTCATCAGCGATGTCATTGATCAGGTGCTCAAGCTAAAGGCCGGATGGGCGAGCGCGATCGACCGCGAAACCGTTCAGACTGAGCTGATCCGCCGTTTCAGCATGTGGATGGGAGAGAACGCCACGCTAAAGAACGACGCTGGGCACGAAACCTGGCTTACCACGCAGCGCAAATCCCAGTGGCGTTACTGGCAACGCTACCGGGAGTACCTCGAGCGCAGAATGGCGACGAGCGTGGTCGACGGCCTCGACGAAGCCACCGACGACATTCTCGCGTTGCTGGAGGATCCGTTGCGGAACGGAAGTTGGGATCGCCGTGGCATGGTCGTAGGGCACGTCCAGTCGGGGAAGACCGGCAACTACACCGGTCTGGTTTGCAAGGCGGCCGATGCGGGATATAAGATCATCATCGTGCTCGCTGGCATACACAACAATCTGCGTTCGCAGACCCAGATGCGGCTCGACGAAGGTTTTCTAGGTTACGAGACCCATCCCGATCCGGATGCGATAAGACCTATCGGTGTTGGCGAGCTTGACGCGGATCCTTCCATTCGGCCGAACTACGTGACTAACCGGTCGAACAACGGTGATTTCAACGCCGCCGTCGCCAACAAGCTCGGCATCAGCCCAGAGAAGCGGCCCTGGCTGTTCGTCGTCAAGAAAAACAAGAGTGTGTTGGAGAAGCTGAATAAGTGGGTGTGCAATCATGTCGCCGACTCGGAGGATCCGAGGACGGGAAAGCGGACCGTCACCAACTTGCCGCTGCTGCTGATCGATGATGAGGCGGATCACGCTTCTGTCGACACGGGGGCCGACATCATGGACGAGGAGGGCCGCCCCAACGAGGATCATCAGCCCAAGGCGATTAATTCGCTCATCCGCAAGCTGCTGACAAGTTTCTCAGAATCTGCGTATGTAGGCTACACTGCTACTCCATTCGCGAACATCTTCATCCACGAGCGGGGAGAAACGGCGCAGGAAGGGCCCGATCTTTTTCCCGCCGCCTTTATCATAAACTTGGGAGCCCCGAGCAACTACGTCGGACCCGCCCGCCTGTTCGGGCGACCTGCGGAGAACGGCCGTGTCGGCAGCCTGCCGATGGTTCGCCACATCGAAGACTGGTCGACCGATGAGGATACCGCTGGGTGGATGTTTTCGAAGCACAAGAGCGGGCACGTCCCCATGTTTGAGGGCCGTGCCGATCTGCCAAACTCTCTGAAACAGGCGATCGACGCCTTCCTCCTCGTCTGCGCTATCAGGCAACTGCGTGGGCAGGGAAGCCAGCACAGCTCAATGCTCGTCCACGTGACCCGCTTCACGGCCGTTCAGGGACATGTCTTCGATCAGGTCGCGGCTTACCTCAAAGCGCAGCGCCAACGCCTGATGCGTGGAATTGACAGCGCAGGGGTTCTCGGGCGTCTGCGAGCGCTCTATGAGGATGACTTCGCGCTGACAACTGCCCAAATCAGGATATCGGATCCCGATCTCGAAGTTCAGGAGGCGCCATCTTGGGATGCGGTGGAAGCAGTTCTCGCCGACGCTGTCGCCGACATCGAGGTTCGGAAGATTAACGGAACTGCGAAGGATGTCCTCGACTACGCGGATTCCAAGGGACCTGGTCTCAAGGTGATCGCAGTCGGCGGGGACAAGCTGTCGCGGGGTCTGACGCTGGAAGGCTTGTCCGTGAGCTATTTCCTGCGATCGTCCAAGATGTACGACACGCTCATGCAGATGGGACGTTGGTTCGGCTACCGACCGGGCTACATCGATATCTGCCGGCTCTACTGCACGAGGGAGTTGTCGGAATGGTTCGGGCACATCGCCGACGCGTCGGAGGAACTGCGCGAAGAATTCGAAATGATGGCGGCCAGCGGTGGCACGCCGCGCGACTTCGGTCTCAAGGTGCAGTCGCATCCTGTGCTGATGGTCACATCGCGTATGAAGATGCGCGCCGCCAAAACGTTGATGCTATCTTTCAGTGGCCAGCTTATCGAGACTGTGTCGTTCAGCACCGATAAGGTGAATATCGAGCAGAATTTGCGCGCGACGACGGAATTACTAAAGCGGCTGGGGAGTCCCCAGAACGCCGATGAGATCCGGCGCAAGCGCGGGGGAACCGAACAGTCTTGGCAGGGCCGCATCTGGCCGGACGTAGGTTATCATGCAGTTCTCGACTTCCTGAGGACGTACACAACCAGCGAAAATGCCCTGAAAGCCCGCAGCAACCTTATCGCCGATTTCGTGGAATCGCTCGCCCGCGAAGGCGAGCTGCAGAGCTGGACGGTTGCGGCCATGGGAGGCACCGGCGCAGATTTCGCGCCGCTGCCAGGCTTCAAACTCGCCACCCGCCAAGTGGACAAGGAGTTTGCGACTAGCAAGGATTACCGCATCGGCAGGTTGCTCTCACCGCGCGATGAAGCGATCGACCTCGAAGATACCGAATGGGGGCGCGCGCTGGCCATAGCGAAAACCGCATGGCAGAAGGACCCAGGCAGGCGGGCGTCCGAACCCAACGAGCCCAACGGTCCGGCTGTCAGGTTTGTGCGTGGTACCCGCGATGCCAGTAGCGGGTTGCTGCTGCTCTATCCAATTGATCCCGCCAAGAGTGGCCACAGTGCAGTGCAGACCATCGGATTGCCAATCATCGGCATCGGCGTAAGCTTCCCGACGAGCGAACTGGGAGCGAAGATCCCGTACAGCGTCAACAACGTGGCATGGGAGCTGCAATATGGCTCTGCTGAATGAGCACGAAGAACTGTTGTCAGCATGGAGATCTCTGAGCGGGGCAGCCGAAACCATCGACGGCTGGCGCACCATACCCATTGGTGCCGGCAGGTGTCGGGCGGGTGTCCTGTTCCCCGCCGGAGAAGAGGCATTGCTGGTCGGTTTCAGCATATCGCCTCCGGCCCCGACCGACCTGCCGCAGGGAAGAGGCTTCTCGGTGAGCAGAGTCGGGGACGCGCCCAGTGGCGGATTCGACATGTGGTTCGGGGTATCGAGGAAACCTGCCGCGAGCCTTGAAATGTTTACATTGATGGCGGCTGATCTTCTCGCTTCGGTAAGCGCGGCGAAGGGCGAAGAGCAAAGAGCCTATTATCAGTTCCTGTCTCGGATCCGGAGCTGGCAGCAGTTCATGGAGCGACCGCGCGACAGGCACCTTTCTGAGGAGGAGGAGCTGGGCCTGTTCGGAGAACTGTCCATTGTCGATCGTCTTCTCGATTGTGGTGTTCCGCCATTGGTGGTTATGGAGTGTTGGAAGGGCCCCGCGAACGGGCTTCGCGATTTCATGGGAGAGACGCACGACGTAGAGGTGAAGGCGACGATTTCCCCCAACGGATTTCCCGCACGGATCAGTTCACTTGAGCAGCTCGACGACGTGGCAGGTCGCTCAGTATTCCTTGCTGCGCTCAGGTTCTCTTTGCAGGACGCCGCACCGTCGCTGCCGACCAAGGTGGAGGTGATCAGGCAGAAGGCAGGGGACAAGGGACGCATCGGACTGGAGCGTAACCTGCTACTCGCTGGATACGACGACGCCCACGCCAGTGAGTACGTGCGTGGATTCATGCCGATGGACGAGCGCGTCTTCCGAATGGAGGAAGCCTTTCCACGCCTCACTCGGAGCACCGCTCCCTTGGCCGTCCGGGCGGCGAAATACGAACTCGATCTCGATCTCATCGACATTGCCACGGTCGATCTGGAAGAAGTCTTAGTGGCGTTCGGAGGGGACTGAGGCCATGACACTTGAAGAGTTTCTCATACAGACGCAGAGTGATGTGAAGCGTGAGGCAGCAGACCGCACTGGTCAGCCTGGACCATTCCCGCATCCGGTGTCCCTGTTCTGTGAAATCGTCATGCAACACATGGCGGACGCCGGAATGACCAATGAGCCGCAGGTACTTCATGTTGAGCGCAGGCTCGGTACGGCAATTCTCAAGCTCAGCGGATACGCCATCTCCGAAGATCTCGATCAACTTGATCTGTTCGTCAGCCTCTATCTCGACACCAATAAACTCACGTCGGTTCCGGAGGCCGACGTAACCAAGGCTGCGGAGCAATGCATCAGGTTCCTGAATGGCACGGTATCCGGAACGCTGACGGGCAAGATCGATCCTTCGGACGAGGCATATGATCTCATCCTGACAATTCGGGATTGCTACGAGGCGCTGGATCAGGTGCGCATTTACGTGCTGACTGACGGTGTGTCGAAGACAAAGAGCTTCAAGGCGCGTGAGATCGGCGGCAAGTCAGTGCTGCTCGAGGTGATGGACATCGAAAGGCTCCATCGTCATCTGTCGGAAGGAAAGCCGCGGGACGAACTGGTAGTCAATTTCGATGAGGCGTTCGGCAGTCCGATCCCCTGTGTCTACGTTCCAGGCACTTCGGGCGAGTACGATTACGCGCTTGCAGCTTTCCCGGGTGCGATGCTGAGGACTTTGTACGAGAAATGGGGATCGAGGCTTCTCGAGGCCAATGTGCGTTCGTTCCTGAGCCAGACCGGCAAGGTGAACAAGGGCATACGCGACACCCTGCGCACGGCACCGGATCGCTTCCTCGCATACAATAATGGCATCGTCATCGTCGCTGACGAGCTCAGTATCGGGACTTCGAAGGACGGCGGCACGGGCATCTCATGGCTCAGGGGCATGCAAATCGTCAATGGCGGACAGACGACCGCTTCGATCTATTTCACCAAGAGGAAGTTTCCCGAGGTGGACCTGTCCGAAGTACGCGTGCCGGCTAAGATCATCGTCCTCCGGTCTAGCGACCAGACATCAGAGGAAGCGTTGATCTCAGACATCTCGCGATACGCAAACAGCCAAAACCAAGTCAGGGTTTCCGATCTTTCTGCCAACAAGCCATTCCATGTTGAAATGGAACGCCTGTCGGGCACCACTTACTGCCCGGACGGCGTTGGTAGGTGGTTCTACGAGCGCGCCACGGGCAGCTACAACGTGATGCTGGCTCGGGACGGAAAAACTCCGGCCCGTCAGCGGGAGCTGAAGAACGCGATGCCGACGGCGCGTAAAGTCACAAAGACCGATCTTGCGAAGTTTGTGCATGCATGGCGACAGAAGCCGCACTTGGTGGCGCTTGGCTCCCAGAAGAACTTCCAGATATTCAACGAGGAGGTGCTTGCCGGCGGCAAGGTTCCCGATCTTGCCGAATTCAAGAACCTGATGGCGCAAGCCATAATCTTCCGGCGGGCGGAGAAGATCATCCGTCCGGCGTTCCAAGGCTTTCAAGCCAATATTTCTGCGTACACCGTCTCACTGATCGCAGACCGCCTTGGCGGCCGGATCTCGCTCGCGACCATCTGGCAGCAGCAGGGAATCTCAGATGAATTCGCGCAGCTAATCTTGCAATGGGGAAGTGATGTCAACGACCTGCTGCGTGCCAGCGCCGGTCAGCGAATTGTTTCTGAATGGGCAAAGAAGGAAGAGTGTTGGGGTATTGTTCGAAAGCATTCTTATGCTGAGCCGAGACGCAACCTTCCGGAGTTCACCTGAGTTGATCGCCGCAAACCGACATATGTGCTTCCGGCGCCCCCTTCACCAAGATAAGCAAATTGTCACATATCCTGGATCTAAGCTCCGGAAGACCTAGGATCGGTAACGGCCATGAGAGATCGACCTCTTCGGGAACGCTCAGACGCTGCGGCCTTGGCAGCGATCTCTGTCCAAAATTCGTGAATCGATGCCTGGGCAGTTTCGTTTCTGTCCAAGGGGTTCGCAATGACAGAATGGTTCTAGGTTTGCGAACTGAGGGCGGGTTTTTCAGGGTTTGCGTACTGCCAGCCTCGACAGTTTTGCGTAGAAAGTTCGAAGCCCGTTGATTTTAAAGGGTTGGAGACGATAGCCTTTTGCGGGCTTTTTTGGGTTTTCGAATTCAATTCGCGTTTCCTGAGGCAAGTCCGAAAAACCTTGCCCCTCGACATATGCACAGGGTGCGGTTTCTCAAAAAGTGGTACTCCCGCCGTTATTTTGTAGTTAGCTCCGCTTGAAATCAGCGCCCTACAACCGTTTCCGCCTCCCCCGTGCACCCGAAGTACCAACCAGATTGCACCTGAAGTACCGATCCCTCTGCATGTGAAGTACCGAGCACATTCACTGCGTATCCACAGGGCGCGCAAGGCGGGGGACCATGTGCAACAGTTCCGCATTCTGCGCGCGGATCAGTGTGAGCCGATAGTCTGGCAATGGCTGACGCTGTACGATTTGGCGGATGGCGAGGGCGAAGTTGGAGTAGCGGGAGATGGAGCCGGATTTGTGGTGGAGCTGGCGGAGCGAAAATCTCCAGCCTTCTTTTTGCTTCCCGGCGTGTTTGCGGGCAACGCAGTATAGCCAGCGCTCGAGACCGCCGGTCAATTGGAAATAGCCGCTGTGCAGGGACAGGATTTTTGTGCGGTCGATTGCGCCACGATAAAGCCAGTCGGCGAGGGTGAACTCGATTCCTTCATGTCGCCCTGACCGGGTGACGCATTCATGCCAATCGGTGATCCAGGAGAAAGGCAGGTTCGCGCCTTCACCCTGAGAGCGAAGCGTGGTTGTGACGGTTGTAGTCTGCAATCGGTCGAGCGATTGCTTGAGCAAAATATATTGGCGCTTGCCAATGTCGCGGCTAAGGTCTTGCAGCATTTGATAGGGAATGGCCCGCATATGCGGTGACGGCGTCAACCCGCGTTCAAGCGCCGCGACGATCTGGCTGGTGGCCCAAATCAGAATATCGGCGTCCCAGATGGTGGCGATGCCACAGCCTTCTTTGCCGACTACATGAATCTGGACATCGCTGGATCGATAGCTAATCGGTACAATTCTGCAGGCCTTTGACAACGAAAAGAATGGCCGCTCCATTAGGTCGCGTTGGTCTCGCCAATGCGCCCTTGGCAGGATGGCGTTAAATGGTTCGCCTGGCCGCAATCGTTTTGCGGTTGCCGGCATGAGTGATCCTTGCCCTGTCCGGCAACCGACGGGTTTGAAGTGTCGCTGCGATGTTTGTATGGAATGGGCGATGCCACGGCGTTTAAACCGCCCTCGGCGCTTAGGCTGCTAGCCCCGTGTGCGGATGTCCACTTGCGGCGCTTCGCGCAAGATCCGCATGATCTCGCTTTCCATGACGACGGTGCGCCCGCCGATCTTGCGGAAGGCGATCAATCCCTGTCCGGCCATCACATAGAGGCTCGAGCGCGAACAGCCGAGACGATGGCAGGCTTCCTTGAGGGGATTGGCGCGCTCGAAGCTAGTTTCGACCCGCCCCGTTGGGGCAGGACTTTCGTGGTGGGTTTCATGAATATTCATCAAGCTCTCCATTGTTGAATGGATGAAGCCAAACGCGTGAATCCGTCTGTGTCAAACGTGGATGAACGCCTTATATTGTAAGAAATACGCGGCCTTGCTATGCTCTCATTTGACACTATACTCCATGGTGCTAAAAAGCTCGAATTAGCGACTAATTGTACTACGCCATCAAATAAGTGTGAGTACGTTATCCACAATCATATCAAGACATTTTTCGATTTTGTTGGCAGATCTGTTGTCATGCTAAAGCCAAGCTTAAAATAATTCGCAATTACTTCAATTTGTTAAGTAGCGGATTACGGTGATCTCCTGGCACCAAATTGAGATTGAGATGCATGCGGAAAAGTTCCTAAGGCCCTTGTTTTGCAAGGGCTTTTTTAGTTTCTTGAACATTTTTCGTTTAAGTGGGCACCGATTAAACCTCAAAAAATGCGATGAAATAAAAAATAGAACGCTTTGCGATTCCGCAAAACGCATAACGCTCCAATTCCCCTTTTCCGGATCGTAATTGCTGAAAGAAGCAGCACTGTCTTCAGCGCCGTCGTTCCATGGGGTGGGCGGGAGTAGGGAGTAATTGCGGTGACAGTATATGGAAGTATCCTTTTTTCCTGTCGTCTCAAATGAAAGAACGGGGAATTCCGTATACTGTCACCACAATTCCACAATTCATCGGACTTCTCAGTCTTCCCTTCTTTAACGCAAAGCCAGCAGCTCAGGTTGATATTGGACTTTCAGGGCGGGGCTACGTACCTCCAGAGGGAGCACGAACAATTCAAGGATTTGTAGATGATGTTATAGCTTTACTTGGAGGAAACCCAACGGTACAGAGAGGTGGGCAGGATTTATCTCGAATACGTTCACAAGGGCATGGCTCTACTACCGCCACTGTAACCCCTCAAAATCACAGAAATGTCGCACCCAATTGAAATGTGTTCACGGGAAGATGCCGACAGTGCTGTTACAAACAATAATATAACTGAACTTTATAAATCAATTACGGGGCATGGAGCAAGTATAACAAGAGCAAAAGGTGGTAAATAAAATGAGCATTACAGTAGGATTTGGATATAGCTTAGAGCCGGACTCATAATCCATAGGTTGCGATTTTTCGTATTGTTGCTCTGATACTTGCGATGGTCATCCATGCTTCAGCGCTGAGTATTGAGCGTTCGAAATCCTTTGCCAGACGCCTATCCTGACCGAGTATAGCGAAGGTTCTCTCGACAACCCACCTGCGCGGCAAAAGCTTGAACCCTTTTGCGGCATCGGAACGCCTGACGATTTCGATGGTCCATTGCCCCATTTTCTTGAGGGCCTTATTGAGTTTCTCACCAGCATACCCGCCATCGGCAAAGATGTGGCGTAGCCAGGGATAGAGACGACGGATCGAAGCCAGGACATTCACGGCGCCATCCCGATCCTGGACATCGGCAGGATGAATGATGAGACCGATGAGTAGTCCTTGCGTATCAACGACAATATGGCGCTTGCGCCCTTTGATCTTCTTCCCGGCATCGAAGCCACGCGGTCCGCCCATCTCGGTCGTCTTGACGCTCTGGCTGTCAATGATCCCCGCAGTAGGGGACGCTTCGCGGCCCGAGACTTCCCGCGCCATCTGGACCAGCATAAAGTTGATCGTTCGCCACAAGCCTGTACGGCTCCAACAATAAAAGTACCGTTGAACTGTCGAAGGCGGCGGAAAGTCCTTGGGTAAGGACCGCCAAGGGCAAGCACTACGGGCCATGTAAAGCAAAGCGTTCATCACTTCACGCAGCGAAGTCTTGCGCGGGCGTCCCAGAAGCGGCGCGGCAGGAAGAAAAAGCGACAGCAAAAGCCATTCTGCTTCCGTCAAATCGCTTGCGTAACGCAAACCCTTGCGCTCATACTTCGCACGAGCGGCTTTTGTCCATGCCATACGACCCTCCATCGTTCTTCGCAAAACAATGGAATCACAGCATAAAAAGCCGCTCAACCCCTCAATTCGGATTTATGGGGCAGGCTCTCAGGTTTATTTTTCGAGTAAAATGGGCTTGGGTCGCTTGACAGACCCGCTCCCAGTCCTTACACCGCCGCATCGCCTTGTTGAGGCGGTCGCACGCGGATGTAGCTCAGTTGGTTAGAGTACCGGCCTGTCACGCCGGGGGTCGCGGGTTCGAGTCCCGTCATCCGCGCCATTTTTTCCTCAGACATATCTCTATCCTTGATCAGGGCTTTTCCGGTGCCGATGCTGCTTGCGGCTAGGCTATCCGCACTTGTTTTCTGGTTTTTTGTGGGAATACGCATTGTGCCGCTTGTAAGCTGGGGCGCATTCGTCTATTGCAGCTTCATCAAGCCAGTGACCGTGACGAACCGGCAACGGATGTCACGGGTTTTTTGTGCTTTGCGCGGATGTAGCTCAGTTGGTTAGAGTACCGGCCTGTCACGCCGGGGGTCGCGGGTTCGAGTCCCGTCATCCGCGCCATTTTCTCACATTTATCAATATTTTGCACACTTTTTACGGCGCTTTGCGTCTCGTCGCTATTTGCGCTTCGACAGTGCTTTTCACATCTTCCTTATAAAAACTACAAATTGCCCTCTGCGCGCTCTTGTCACGGCTATGATGGTGCGTTAAGCCACCCGAAGTACCGGATGCTTGCAGCACATCTCAGTGTTTGCGCGCCGGCAGCGTTCGGAGCATCTTGCTCCACAGCTTGGACAGGGTACTGCAATGACTGATCTTCTCAGTGCGTATCAGCCGCTGGTTATTTTTATCTGCGTTTCCATCGTTGTAGGCGCCGGGCTTCTCGTCGCGCCGTTTTTGGCTGCGATCTCCAAGCCCGATGCGGCCAAGCTCTCGGCATACGAGTGCGGCTTCAATGCCTTTGACGATGCGCGCATGAAATTTGACGTGCGGTTTTATCTCGTGGCGATCCTGTTCATCATTTTCGATCTGGAAGTGGCGTTCTTGTTCCCGTGGGCGATCACCTTTGGTGCGCTCGGCTGGTTCGGCTTCCTGTCAATGATGGTTTTCCTGGCCGTTCTCACCATCGGCTTCGTCTATGAGTGGAAAAAGGGAGCTCTGGAATGGGATTAATCGATCCGACCAAAGGGCAAGCTTTACCCGTGCCAGGTGCGGTCACGCAGACAGACCCGTTTTTTGCGTCCGTCAGCAATGAGCTGGCCGACAAGGGTTTTATCGTCGCCAATCTCGACGAGATGATCAAATGGGCCCGTAACGGCTCCCTGATGTGGATGAGCTTCGGTCTCGCTTGCTGCGCGATGGAAATGATTCAGGTTTCCATGCCGCGTTACGATGTCGAGCGTTTTGGCTTTGCGCCGCGCGGCTCGCCGCGCCAGTCCGACGTCATGATCGTCGCCGGTACGCTCACCAACAAGATGGCTCCGGCCATGCGCCGTGTTTATGACCAGATGCCCGAGCCGCGTTACGTGATCTCCATGGGCTCCTGCGCCAATGGCGGCGGGTATTACCATTATTCCTATTCCGTGGTGCGCGGTTGCGACCGCATCGTGCCGGTGGATGTTTACATTCCCGGCTGCCCGCCCACCGCTGAGGCCCTGCTGTATGGCGTACTTCTTCTGCAAAGGAAGATTCGTCGCACCGGCAATATTGAACGCTGATCGGGTGCCGCATGGAACATGACATTCATACGACCGAAGCAGCCCTGAAAACCCTGGGTGAACACATCTGCACTGCTCTTGGCGACAAGGCGACAGGGTTCAAAGTGGCCGTAGGCGAGCTGACGCTAACCGCCAAGGCCGAGGCGATCATCTCGGTTCTGACCTTTCTCCGTGACGACAAGCAATGTGCTTTCGAGGCGTTTATCGATATCTGTGGTGTCGATTACCCGGCGCGTGAGAAGCGGTTCGATGTGGTCTACCACCTCCTGTCGCCGTCGCTCAATCAACGCATCCGCGTCAAGGTTGAGACCGATGCCGAGACAGTGGTTCCGTCTGTCGTATCCATGTTCCCCGGTGCCAACTGGTTCGAACGCGAGACCTACGACATGTATGGTGTCGTTTTCGAAGGGCACCCTGATCTGCGCCGTATTCTGAGCGATTACGGTTTTGAAGGCTTTCCCCTGCGCAAGGATTTCCCGCTGACGGGTTATCTCGAAATCCGTTACGATGAGGCCCAGAGTCGCATTGTTTACGAGCCGGTGAAGCTGCCGCAAGAATTTAGAAATTTCGACGCCATGTCGCCGTGGGAAGGTCCGGACTACGACCTGCCTGGCGATGAAAAGGCGAAGGCTTGAGAAGCGGAAGGGACGTAAAGCCAATGGGCGAGCATAACATCCGCAACTTTTCGATGAATTTCGGGCCTCAGCACCCGGCGGCGCACGGTGTGCTGCGTCTGGTGGTGGAGCTTGAGGGCGAGATTGTTCGCCGTGCCGATCCGCATATCGGCTTCCTGCATCGCGGCACCGAAAAGCTGATCGAACACAAAACCTATCTTCAGGCGACGCCGTATTTTGGCCGTCTCGACTATGCCGCTCCGATCAACCAGGAACATGCCTTCTGCCTCGCGGCGGAGAAGCTTCTGGGCGTCGCGGTGCCGCGCCGGGCGCAGTTGATCCGCGTTTTGTTCAGTGAAGTGGGGCGTATTCTCAATCACTTGCTCGGTATTACCACACAGGCGCTCGACGTGGGCGCGCTGACGCCGCCGGTATGGGGTTTCGAGGAACGTGAAAAGCTCCTGATTTTCTGCGAACGCGCAACCGGCGCACGCTTCCACCACAACTATTTCCGCCCCGGCGGGGTCAAGCAGGACATCACTCCGGAACTGATTGAGGATATGCAGAAATTCTGCGATCCCTTCCTGGAGTTTCTGAAAGACCTTGACGCACTGGTGATGGACAACCGCATCTACAAGCAGCGTAACGTCGATATCGGCACCATCACCATTGAGGATTGCTGGAAGCGTGGCTTCTCGGGCGTCATGGTGCGCTCCACCGGCGTGCCGTGGGATCTGCGCAAGAGCCAGCCCTACGAATGCTATGAGGAAATGGACTTCGATATTCCGGTGGGCTCCAACGGCGATAACTACGACCGCCAGGTGATCCGCATGGAAGAGATGCGCCAGTCCACCGCCATCATCAAGCAATGCCTTGAGAAGCTGCGTGCCGCAGACGGCAAGGGCCCGGTTAAGGCTCTGGACGGAAAAATCAGCCCGCCGCCGCGCGCCAATATGAAGCGGTCGATGGAAGCGCTGATTCAGCATTTCAAGATTTTTTCAGAAGGTTTCCACGTTCCGGCAGGCGAAGCCTATGCCGCCATCGAAGCCCCCAAGGGCGAGTTCGGCGTTTATCTGGTTTCGGACGGCGGTAACAAGCCGTACCGCTGCAAGATTCGTGCTCCGGGATTTGCGCATCTTCAGGCCATGGATTTCCTGGCCACTGGACACATGCTCAGCGATATCCCGTCGCTGATCGGTTCCATCGATATCGTCTTCGGCGAAGTCGATCGTTGATTGAATTAATGACCGTTTTTGAGCGGTCGGGAGTGAAGTGAATGGCAGGTCGGCGATTTGCACCGAAAGAGCTTCAACCGGAGAGTTTCACATTCTCACCGGAGAATGAAGCTTGGGCGCGCGAACAGATCGCGAAATACCCGGAAGGCCGTCAGGCCTCCGCGATCATTTCCCTGTTGTGGCGGGCACAGAAGCAGGCAGGCGGCTGGCTGCCGCAGAAGGCCATCGAGCATGTTGGCAAAATGCTGGGCATGGCCCACATCCGCGCCGCCGAAGTGGCGACCTTCTATTCGATGTTCAATCTGGAACCGGTCGGCAAGCATTTCGTGCAACTTTGCGGCACTACGCCCTGTCAGTTGCGCGGTGCGAACGAACTCAAGAAGGTTCTGAAAGAACGCGTTGGTGACGAGCGCCATGTCAATGAAGACGGCGTGTCCTGGCTCGAAGTCGAATGTCTCGGCGCGTGCTGCAATGCGCCCATGGCCCAGATCAACGACGATTATTTCGAAGACCTGACGCCGGAAAGCCTTGAAAAGCTATTGGATGATCTCGCTGCTGGTCGCCCGGTAACGCCGGGACCGCAAAACGGTCGCAAAGGCTCCGAGCCGCATGATGCCGTCAAGACCTTGCAGGATCCTGCGCTCTATGACGGTTCGCAGCTTGGCTCCTGGCGCAAGCGTTTCGAGGAGGAAGCCGTGCAAAAGCTCGACGCCTCCGCCGATAAGCCGAAATCCTGAGGAGGTTTGATAAGATGCTTCAGGACAAGGACCGCATTTTTACCAATCTCTACGGCCTGCAGCCGCGCGATCTCAAAAGCGCGATGAAGCGTGGCGCGTGGGATGGTACCAAGTTCCTGCTCGAGAAGGGCCGGGACTGGATCATCGACGAGATGAAGAAGTCTGGCTTGCGCGGACGTGGCGGGGCAGGGTTCTCCACCGGACTCAAATGGTCGTTCATGCCCAAGCAGTCCGACGGCCGCCCGCACTACCTCGTCGTTAATGCCGACGAATCAGAGCCGGGCACCTGTAAGGACCGCGAAATCCTGCGCCATGATCCGCAGCTTCTGATTGAGGGCGCGATGATCGCTTCCTTCGCCATGGGAGCACATGCGGCCTATATCTATCTGCGTGGCGAATATATTGCCGAGCGCGTCGCACTGCAGAAGGCGGTCGATGAGGCCTATGCCGCAAAGCTCGTGGGCAAGAAGAACATCCACGATTACCCGTTCGACGTTTACGTCGTTCATGGTGCTGGAGCGTATATCTGCGGCGAAGAGACTGCGATGCTGGAAAGCATCGAGGGCAAGAAGGGAATGCCGCGCATGAAGCCGCCGTTCCCGGCCAATATGGGCCTTTACGGTTGCCCGACCACGGTCAATAACGTCGAATCGATTGCGGTTGCGGGCACGATCCTGCGGCGCGGCGCAAGCTGGTTCTCAAGCTTTGGTCGCCCGAACAACGCGGGCACCAAGCTGTTCTGTGTGTCCGGCCATATCAACAAGCCGTGCAATGTCGAAGAAGCGATGGGCCTCTCCTTCCGCGAACTGATCGACACCCATTGTGGCGGTATCCGCGGCGGTTGGGATAATCTTCTGGCGGTGATTCCCGGTGGTGTTTCGGTGCCGTTGGTGCCAGCCGAGCAGATCATCGACGCGCCGATGGATTTCGACGGTTTGCGTGCGCTGGGCTCCGGCCTCGGCACGGCTGCGGTTATCGTGATGGACAAGTCCACTGATATCATCCGCGCCATTGCCCGCATTTCACACTTCTACAAGCACGAATCCTGCGGCCAGTGTACGCCGTGCCGCGAGGGGACGGGCTGGATGTGGCGCATCATGGAACGCATGGTCCAGGGACGCGCCCACAAGAAAGAAATCGACATGCTGTTCGATGTGACGAAGCAGGTCGAAGGTCACACCATTTGCGCTCTCGGCGATGCCGCTGCCTGGCCGATCCAGGGGCTCATCCGCCATTTCCGCCCGGAAATCGAAAAGCGCATCGACGATTACGCCGCCAACCCGCACTCGGAGCCTTTGCTCCGGGCGGCGGAATAAGCAACGAAACCCTGAGGACACGATTAGATGACCAAAATCATTGTCGATGGCATCGAGGTTGACGTTCCGCCCGAATCCACGCTGATGCAGGCGTGTGAAGCGGCGGGGGCGGAGATTCCGCGCTTCTGTTACCATGAGCGTCTTTCCATCGCTGGCAACTGCCGCATGTGCCTTGTCGAGATCAAGGGCGCACCGAAGCCGGTTTCATCCTGCTCCTGGGGCGTGCGTGATTGCCGTCCCGGACCCAATGGCGAGCCGCCGGAAATTTCCACAAAGTCCGCCACAGTCAAGAAGGCGCGCGAAGGTGTGATGGAGTTCATTCTCCTCAATCACCCGCTCGACTGCCCGATCTGTGACCAAGGCGGCCAGTGCGACTTGCAGGATCAGGCGATGGCCTATGGCATCGACCATTCCCGCTTCAGCGAAGACAAGCACGCCGTTCACGACAAATATATCGGTCCGTTGGTGAAAACCGCGATGACCCGTTGCATCCACTGCACGCGCTGTGTCCGCTTCTCTGCGGAAATCGCCGGTGTGCCGGAGATGGGTGCCCTGTGGCGCGGTGAAGATACCGAGATCACCACCTATCTCGAACAGGCAATGACCTCGGAATTGCAGGCGAACGTTGCTGACCTTTGCCCGGTTGGTGCGCTTACCCATCGCCCGAGCGCGTTCCATTACCGCCCGTGGGAGCTGACCGGCACTGATTCCGTCGATGTGATGGATGCGGTTGGCTCAGCGATCCGCATTGATACCCGTGGCCGCGAGGTCATGCGCATTCAGCCGCGTCTCAATGAGGACATCAACGAAGAGTGGATTTCCGACAAGACCCGCCATGTGGTCGACGGTCTGCGCTCGCAGCGCCTGGATCGTCCCTACGTGCGCGATGGCGGCAAATTGCGTCAGGCGACCTGGGCCGAAGCCTTTGAGCGCATCGCCGAGAAGGTGAAAGGCGCAAAGAAGATCGGCGCGATTGTTGGCGATCTTGCTGCCGTCGAAGAGATTTTCGCGCTGAAGGCGCTGATGCAGTCCCTTGGCTCGACCAATATAGACTGCCGTCAAGATGGCGCGATGTTGTCGCCCGCTTATGGCCGCGCGTCTTATATCTTCAACCCGACCATTGCCGGAATTGAAGAGGCAGATGCTATTCTCATCATTGGCGCAAATCCGCGTCTTGAGGCTTCACTCATCAATGTGCGCATTCGCAAGCGTTGGCGTCAGGCCGAAATTCCGATTGGCGTCATCGGTGAACAGGTCGATCTGACCTACGACTACAGCTATCTCGGCGCTGGCGTCGGTAGCCTTGCCGAACTCGTTGCCGGCCACGGTGACTTTGTTGAAGTCCTGAAAAACGCCAAGAAGCCGCTGATTCTCATCGGGCAAGGTGCGCTGCAAGGTGGCGTTGCTGCCGACGTTCTCGGGCTTGCTGCCAATCTCTCCGCGTCCGTTGGCGCGGTGGCGGAAGGCTGGCAGGGTTTTGGTGTTCTGCATACCGCCGCTGCCCGTGTCGGGGCGCTGGATCTCGGCTTTGTGCCGGGCGAGGGCAGCTTGACCGCCATTGAGATGGCCAAGGCTGGCGCGGTGGATGTGCTTTACAATCTCGGTGCCGATGAGCTCACAATCGAGCCCGGCGCTTTCGTGATCTATCAGGGTTCGCATGGCGACCGCGGTGCCCATCGCGCCGATGTGATCCTGCCGGGCGCAACCTATACTGAAAAATCCGGCACTTACGTCAACACCGAAGGTCGTGTGCAGATGGCGGTTCGCGCCAGCTTCCCGCCGGGTGAGGCCCGTGAGGATTGGGCGATTATCCGTGCGCTGTCCGACACGTTGGGCAAACGCCTGCCGTTCGATAGCCTCGGCGCTTTGCGCAAGGCGCTTTACGGCGCATACCCGCACATGGCGCAGATCGACGCGATTGCGTCGGGGGATGCCGGTGCGGCGCTGCAAGCCATCACTAAGGCGGTTGGCAAGCCCAGTATTACCAGAACGGCGCTCATCAGCGCGGTTAGCGACTTTTATTTCACCAATCCGGTGGCGCGTGCCTCCGCTGTCATGGCGGAATGCGCTTCGATGCGCAGCAAAACGCCGCAAGCGGCAGAGTGAGGGAGCACAAAGATGTCTTTGATGGATACTCTCATTCAGATCGTCATCATCATCGCGCAGAGCCTTTTGCTCATTGTCGCGCTTTTGGTGTTCATCGCTTACATTCTCTATGCCGACCGCAAGATCTGGGCGGCGGTGCAGTTGCGCCGTGGTCCGAACGTGGTTGGTCCGTGGGGCTTGCTGCAATCCTTCGCGGATTTGATGAAGTTCGTGTTCAAGGAGCCGGTGATCCCGTCTTCATCGAACAAGATTCTCTTCCTGTTCGCGCCGCTCGTGACTTGCGTTCTGGCGCTTGCCACATGGGCGGTTATTCCGGTCAATGCCAATTGGGTGATCGCTGATATCAATGTCGGCGTTCTCTATGTGCTGGCGATTTCATCGCTCAGTGTTTACGGCATCATCATCGGCGGTTGGGCCTCCAATTCGAAATATCCGTTCCTGTCGGCCTTGCGCGCCGCTGCGCAGATGGTTTCCTACGAGGTTTCCATCGGCTTCGTGGTGGTGACGGTGCTGATGTGCGCCGGAAGCCTGAACCTGAGCAAGATTGTCGATGCGCAAAGCGGTTCATTCGGCCTGTTCAACTGGTACTGGCTGCCGCTTCTGCCGATGTTCGTGATCTTCTTCATCTCGGGCCTCGCCGAAACCAACCGCCCGCCCTTCGATCTTGCCGAAGCGGAATCAGAACTTGTGGCTGGTTATCAGGTCGAATACGGCTCAACGCCTTATCTGCTGTATATGCTCGGTGAATATGTCGCCATTCTGGTGCAGTGTGCCATGGGGGCTTTGCTGTTCCTCGGCGGTTGGCTCTCGCCGATCCCGTTCGCACCCTTCACCTGGGTGCCCGGCGTGATCTGGTTTGTTCTCAAGGTTTGTGCGCTGTTCTTCCTCGTCTCCATGGCGAAGGCGATTGTGCCGCGTTACCGTTATGACCAGCTCATGCGTCTGGGCTGGAAAGTGTTTCTGCCGATCTCTCTGTTCTGGGTTGTGCTGGTGGCCTTCGTTCTGAAGTTCGCTGGCATGGCGCCGGGCGCTTGATAGGAGTTTGATGTTCATGGGCCTCGATCAAGCGGCAAAATCGATCTTCCTGAAGGAATTTATCAGCGCGTTCTTTCTGACGATGCGATATTTCTTCATGCCGAAGCGCACAATCAACTACCCTTACGAAAAGGGCTATCTGTCTCCGCGTTTCCGCGGTGAGCACGCCTTGCGCCGTTACCCGAACGGTGAAGAACGCTGCATCGCCTGTAAGTTGTGCGAAGCCATCTGCCCGGCGCAGGCCATCACCATTGAAGCTGGCCCACGTGGCAATGACGGCACCCGCCGCACCACGCGCTACGATATCGATATGACGAAGTGCATCTTCTGCGGTTTCTGTCAGGAAGCCTGCCCAGTGGAAGCCATCGTCGAAGGTCCGAATTTCGAGTTCTCGACCGAAACCCGTGAAGAGCTTTACTACGACAAGGAAAAGCTCCTCGATAACGGTGCCCGGTGGGAACGTGAAATAGCGAACAACATTCGGAAAGATGCGCCTTACCGTTAAGGTCTGGCTGGGCGCTTCAACGGGCGCCGGAATGAAAAGCTGGTCGGGTGGGGCAATCATCCGATTTTTGAGAACAGGCAACCGGGTTCTCCGGTTCGCAAGAGAAGGGGTCGCACGCGCGACTTGAGTTGAGCAACATGACGGTTACCGCCGCCTTCTTTTATCTTTTCTCGTGCATCACCGTGGCATCCGCCATTGTGGTGATCACGGCCCGCAACCCTGTGCATTCCGTGCTCTTTCTGATCTTGGCTTTCGTCAATGCAGCGGGGTTGTTTGTGCTGCTGGGTGCCGAATTCCTGGCGATGATGCTGGTCATTGTCTATGTCGGAGCGGTCGCGGTGCTCTTCCTGTTCGTTGTCATGATGCTCGACGTCGATTTTCAGGAATTGCGCAAAGGCGCAGCCACGCATCTGCCAGTCGGCATTCTGATCGGGCTGGTATTTCTGGTTGAACTCGTGATGGTCTTCACTTGGAAGGCCACCCCGGCGGTCCCCAATCCGCTTGCCGTGCAGACGGTTAAAGGGCTGACCAATACCGAAATGCTCGGTCGCGTTCTCTATACCGACTACGTTTATTTCTTTGAGGCTTCGGGGCTGATCCTTCTGGTCGCCATGATCGGTGCGATCATGCTGACCCATCGTGATCGCCTCAATGTGAAACGTCAGAACATTTCTGACCAGGTGGCGCGTGACCAGACCGCCGTAAAATTGCGGAAAGTTTCTTTCCGCAAGGGCATCTGAGGGGACGATCATGAACGGAATCGGATTGAGCCATTATCTCATCGTCGCTGCCATGCTCTTCACGATCGGCGTGTTTGGCATCTTCCTCAACCGCAAAAACATCATCGTCATTCTCATGTCGGTGGAACTGATACTGCTGTCTGTAAACATCAATCTCGTCGCCTTTTCGGCGCATCTTCAGGATCTCGTGGGCCAGGTATTTGCCCTGTTCATCCTGACTGTTGCGGCGGCAGAGGCTGCCATCGGTCTTGCCATTCTCGTCGTGTTCTTCCGCAATCGCGGATCCATCGGCGTCGAGGATGCCAGCGAGCTGAAGGGCTGAGGAGAGGCAAACATGGGTAACGCGATGTATTACGCGATCGTCTTTCTGCCGCTTCTCGGCTTCCTGGTCGTCGGCCTGTTTGGCTGCCGTCTCGGGGCGCGCATGAGCGAATTGGTGACCACAGCCTTCCTGTTCATCTCCGCCGCGCTGTCGTGGGTGGCCTTCTTCGATGTGGGCTTTGGCCATGGTGCGACGAAGATCCCGCTCGCGCTGTGGATACAGTCTGGCGATCTCGTCTCCAACTGGGCTCTGCGCATCGACACCCTGACGGTGGTGATGCTGGTGGTGGTGAACACGGTTTCGGCGCTGGTCCATCTCTATTCCATGGGCTACATGCACGAAGATCCGGCGCGTCCGCGCTTCTTCGCCTATCTGTCGCTGTTTACGTTCGCCATGCTGATGTTGGTGACCGCCGACAACCTGCTGCAGATGTTCTTCGGCTGGGAAGGCGTGGGCCTTGCCTCATACCTCCTGATCGGGTTCTGGTATCAGAAGCCGTCAGCCTGCGCTGCGGCGATGAAAGCCTTCATTGTCAACCGTGTTGGCGATTTTGGCTTCCTGCTCGGCATCTTCCTGGTGTTCTTCCTCACTGGCACCATCGCCTTTGACCAGATTTTCAATGCTGATCTTGTGCAGAAAATTGCTGCGGTCTCCTTCAAGTTCGTCGGCTATGAGTGGAA
This sequence comes from Microvirga sp., assembly GCA_031546825.1. GTDB lineage: Bacteria > Pseudomonadota > Alphaproteobacteria > Rhizobiales > Beijerinckiaceae > Hohaiivirga. The sequence continues at coordinate 50,159 of JAVBJU010000013.1, forward strand.
TGCACTGACGCTTGCCTGTCTGCTGCTGTTCCTTGGCGCGATGGGCAAGTCGGCGCAGTTCCTGCTCCACACCTGGCTGCCGGACGCGATGGAAGGCCCGACACCTGTGTCGGCCCTCATCCACGCTGCCACGATGGTCACCGCCGGTGTCTTCATGGTGGCGCGCTTCTCGCCGCTGTTCGATATGGCTCCCAATGCCGCGATGGTCGTGACGATCATCGGCGGGATCACGGCGTTCTTCGCCGCAACAGTTGGTCTCGTGCAGAACGATATCAAGCGGGTGATCGCTTATTCAACCTGTTCTCAGCTTGGTTATATGTTTGTGGCGCTTGGCGTCGGCGCATACGGCGCGGGCATCTTCCACCTGTTCACGCACGCCTTCTTCAAGGCGCTGTTGTTCTTGGGTGCTGGCTCAGTCATCCATGCCATGCACCATGAGCAGGATATGCGTCACATGGGCAATCTGCGCCGCTACATCCCCTTCACTGCGGCGATGATGGCGATTGGCACGTTGGCCCTGACCGGCTTCCCCTACACGGCAGGCTACTACTCCAAAGATGCCATCATTGAAGCGGCCTATGCTTCGCATCGCACGGGGGCGGGCTTTGCCTTCCTCGCGACTGTCGTTGCCGCGCTGATGACCTCGTTTTATTCCTGGCGTCTGTTCTTCATGACTTTTGAGGGCAAGGCGCGCTGGGATAGCCATGCGGCAGCTCATGGGGCGCATGATGACCATCACGGTCACGGCGACCACAAGCCCCATGAGAGCCCGCTCGTCATGCTGCTGCCGCTCCTGGTGCTGGCAGTTGGTGCGTTGGTTTCGGGCTATGCCTTCAAAGAGGCATTCATTGGCCATGACTATGCGCACTTCTGGAAGGGCGCTCTGTTCACCAATCCGAACAATCACATCCTCGAAGATATGCATCACATCCCGGCTTGGGTTGGTTATGTGCCCTTCGTGATGATGGTGCTCGGCTTCGTGATCGCGCTGTGGATGTATCTCATCAATACCGGCGTTCCGGACAAGATCGCCGCAAGCGCGCCGGGCCTGTATCGCTTCCTGCTCAACAAGTGGTACTTCGATGAGCTTTATGAGGTGCTGTTCGTTCGCGCCTCCAAGCGCCTCGGCACCTTGTTGTGGAAGGTGGGTGATGGCGCCATCATCGACGGTCTCGGGCCGAACGGTATTGCCGCCCGGGTTCTCGATGTCACGCGCGGCGTGGTCCGGTTGCAGAGCGGTTTTGTTTATCACTACGCATTTGCCATGCTGATCGGCGTCGCCGCTTTCATCAGCTGGTATCTCGTTGGGGGAGCGCAGTAAATGTTTGGTTTCGGCACTCTCTCTGCTCTTCTGGTTCTCCCGATTGTTGGCGCGATCCTGATCCTCGTCCTCAGTGGCGACGAGGAGGGCGTAAAGCGCAACGCGCGCATGATCGCTCTTGTCGCAACGATCCTCACCTTTATGCTGGCACTGGTGGCCTGGAGCAAGTTCAACGCCTCCACCGCTGCCTTCAGCATGACCGAGGAACATCTCTGGCTTGCAAAGAACATCAAGTTCAAGCTTGGCGTTGACGGCTTCTCGATGCCGTTCGTTCTGCTGACCGCCTTCCTGATGCCGTTCTGCATTCTCGCGTCGTGGGAATCGATCCAGACCCGCGTCAAGGAATACATGATCGCTTTCCTCATTCTGGAAGCGACCATGATCGGCGTGTTCGTGTCGCTCGACCTCGTGCTGTTCTATCTTTTCTTCGAAGCTGGCCTCATTCCGATGTTCCTGATCATCGGCATCTGGGGGGGCAAGCGTCGTATTTATGCGAGCTTCAAGTTCTTCCTCTACACGCTGGTTGGCTCGGTGCTGATGCTGCTGGCAATCATGTATATGTATTGGAAGACCGGCACGAGCGACATCGAAGTGCTGCTGATGGTGGCCAAATCGAAATTCGGTTTTGATGCCCAAAAGTGGTTGTGGCTTGCCTTCTTCGCCTCCTTCGCGGTGAAGATGCCCATGTGGCCGGTCCATACATGGTTGCCGGATGCCCACGTGGAAGCCCCGACTGCTGGTTCTGTGATTCTGGCCGGTATTCTGCTGAAGATGGGTGGGTACGGCTTCATCCGCTTCTCTCTGCCGATGTTCCCCGAAGCATCTCAGTTCTTCGCGCCAATGGTGTTCACGCTGTCAGTGGTCGCCATCGTCTATACCTCGCTAGTGGCCCTGATGCAGGAGGACATGAAGAAGCTGATCGCCTATTCGTCTATTGCGCATATGGGCTTCGTGACGATGGGTCTGTTCACCATGACCCAGCAGGGCGTGCAGGGTGCGATGTTCCAGATGATCTCGCACGGTCTTGTTTCCGCTGCGCTCTTCCTGTGCGTTGGCGTGATCTATGACCGGATGCATACCCGTATGATCGCCGATTACGGCGGGCTCGTGCATCGGATGCCGCGCTATGCTGTGGTGTTCCTGATTTTCACCATGGCCAATGTTGGCCTGCCGGGCACCTCCGGCTTCGTTGGTGAGTTCTTGAGCCTCATGGGGTCGTTCCAGGTCAATACGTGGGTCGCGTTATTTGCAACCACCGGCGTGATTTTCTCGGCGGCTTACGCTCTGTGGCTGTTCCGTCGGGTCGTCTACGGCACTCTGGAAAAGCCTGAACTGAAAACGATCACCGATCTTACCCCGCGCGAGATTGTCATTCTTGTGCCGTTGATGCTGCTCGTCATTTATTATGGCTTCCAGCCCGACGCGATCCTGTCCAGCTTCTCGGCTTCCACCGCGAAACTGATTGCCGATTTCCAAGCTGCCATCGCCACGGTGAAGACAGCTGCGGCCAGCGTTTATTGAGGTTACGATGAACTCACCCTTTATCATTCCCGCCCTCATGCCCGCCCTGCCGGAAATCGTTCTGGCGGTTGGAGCGCTGATCCTGGTTCTGGTAGGCGTCTTCGCGAAACAACGGGCATTCTGCATTGTCACGGGCGGAGCCATCGTGTTCCTGGGCCTGGCGCTGGTTCTTGTCATCCTGACCCCAGACGCACGGGTCGTAACCTTCAATGGGGCCTTCGTCAGCGATGCCTTCTCGAAGTTCATGAAGAGCTTGAGCCTTATCGGCTCCATCGCGGCTCTCGTGATGTCCGGCGATTACATGCGCCGCAACAACATCGCGGTGTTTGAGTTTCCGCTCCTGGTGATGCTTGCGACCATTGGCATGTTAATGGTCGTCTCGGCCAACAGCCTGATCGCCCTCTATGTCGGCCTTGAGCTGTTCAGCTTGTCGTCCTACGTGATTGCCGCGCTGCATCGCGACAACATGAGGTCGTCGGAGGCGGGGCTGAAGTATTTCGTGCTCGGCGCGCTGTCGTCTGGCATGTTGCTCTATGGCTCATCACTGGTTTACGGCTTTGCCGGTTCTGTCGGTTTTGCAGAGATCGCCAAGGCGGTGTCCAGCGGCAATCCGGGCTTGGGCATCATTGTGGGCCTTGTCTTCATCAGTGCTGGTCTTGCTTTCAAGATTTCTGCCGTGCCGTTCCATATGTGGACGCCAGACGTTTATGAGGGTGCGCCGACCCCGGTCACCGCATTCTTTGCCTCCGCTCCCAAAATGGCGGCGATGGCGATGGCCGTGCGGGTCTATATCACTGCTTTCCCCGGCATCACGCCGCAGTGGCAGCAGATCATCGTCTTCATCTCCATCCTGTCGATGGTGCTCGGTGCTTTCGCTGCCATAGGTCAGAAAAGCATCAAGCGCCTGATGGCCTATTCCTCCATTGCAAATGTGGGCTTTGCGCTGGTTGGCCTCGCCACCGGCACGCTTGAAGGTGTGCAGGGCGTGGTCTTCTACATGGCCATCTATCTCGCCATGACGGTAGGGACCTTCGCCTGCATCCTCTCCATGCGCCGCGATGGCGTGAATGTTGAGCAGATCGAAGACCTCTCCGGCATTGGTAAAACCAATCCGGGCATGGCTTTCTGCCTTGCCATGCTGATGTTCTCCATGGCGGGCATTCCGCCGCTTGCAGGCTTCTTTGCCAAGTTCGTGGTGTTCTCTGCTGCCATCAAGGCAGGCACGCTAGGGCTGACGGTTCTGGCGGTGATTGGTGTGCTCGCAAGTGTGGTGGGTGCCTATTACTACCTGCGCATCGTCAAGGTCATGTATTTCGATGAATCGAAACTGGCATTCGACAATATGTCGGTTGGCGTGAAGGGTGTTCTGGCGGTTTCCTTTGCGGTGGTGTTCCTGTTTGGCTTGTGGCCTGCGCCGCTTGTCAATGCCGCAACCGTCGCCGCACAGGCCCTGTTCAGGGTGTGATGCGCAGCGTGATGATATGAACGGGGCGGTTATGCTGCCCCCGTCACTCCGCGCCAAGGGCTATGGCTTTGAATGGCGCGATGAGACCGGCTCGACCAATGCGGATGCGCTTGATGCAGCGCGCGCGGGCCATCCCGCACCGTGTTGGTTTCTGGCCGGACAGCAACTCTCGGGCCGCGGCCGCAGTGGTCGCCAGTGGGTTTCTCCGCCCGGCAATCTCTATGCAAGCCTCTTGCTCCGCAATCCATGTCCGATGGCAATGGCGGCCCAACTTGGTTTTGTGGCAGGCATTGCCCTCCACGATGCCATCGTGCAGGCCAGTGGTATGGATCCGACGCGACTCAAGTTGAAATGGCCCAACGATGTGTTGCTCGACGGAAAAAAAGCAGTCGGCCTGTTGCTGGAAGCCCAAAGCATGGGGCAGGAGGGCAATGTTGTCATCGGCTGCGGTATCAACATTGCGCACAGGCCCCGGGGCGTGGAATATCCTGTGGCCGTGCTGCAGGACGTGGCGCCCAATATCTCTGCCTCAGGTGTTTTCTCTGCCTTCGCGCTATCTTTCGAAGCCTTATTCTCCATGTGGCGCAAAAGTGAGGGGCAAGCGCCCGAACGCCGCTTTGCGCCATTTCGTGCGCTGTGGCTCGAACGTGCGGCAGGTCTCGGTGGACCCGCGAGCGTCAACCTTGCCAGTGGTAAGGTGAACGGGATATTTGAGGGTATCGACAGACTCGGAAGACTTGAACTCATGACAGAAACAGGCCTGCAAACGATCGATGCTGGTGACTTGTTTTTTGCCGGGTTGTCTGCCTGAGTTCTCCAGTCTGCGCCCTGCGCGCAAACTGCGCATTGCCCTCCCTGATACCAACCTTTACGGTTTCTCTGGCCAGCGATTTTTTCGCTTGGTCATGAGGAGATTTTTTATGAAATTCACTCCCAATAAGCATTGGAAAGACAATGTGTTAACGGCTGTTCGCGCCATTGGTGCAGTCGTGTTGATTTCAGCTCTTCCCCTGAGTGCGGCTCAGGCCGAAGATTTCTCTAAAAAGCCGTTGACGATCCAAAAACAAGGAAGCTTCTTTATCGGCGGGCGTGATGTCTACTCGGAGGCTCTGTCCAAGCTCGACAAATACGATCCCAAAGGAACCGTGACAGTGGACCAAATGTATGTCCGCTATCAGATCCCAGTGAATGCTGGCAAACACCACTCTCTGGTCCTGATCCACGGTTGCTGCCTCACCGGCGCCACCTGGGAAACCACCCCCGATGGCCGCATGGGTTGGGATGAGTATTTTGTGCGTAAAGGCCACCCGACCTATATCGTGGATCAGTCCGGCCGCGGGCGCTCCGCCGTCGATCCGTCCGCGATCAACAAGGTTGCCGTCGGTAAAGCGCCCGTTGATCAGCTACCCAACGTGTTTGCTGCAGGACATGAACCTGCCTGGGCGATTTTCCGCTTCGGCCCAGAATATCCGAAAACATTCCCCGGCATGCAGTTCCCGCTGGAAGCGCAGGGCGAATTCTGGAAGCAGATGGTTCCTGATTGGCTGATGACGCTGCCGACGCCCAATCCCACCGTTCCCGCCTTGTCGCAACTGGCGATTCAACTCAAGGGCGCGGTGCTTGTTTCGCACTCGCAGTCTGGTATCTACCCGTTCCAGACGGCTGCGCAGAATACCAAGGATATTGCCGGTATCGTCGCGCTTGAGCCCGGCTCGTGCCCGGCGGCCAAAGATGATGTGACGCCTTACGCCAAGATGCCGGTCCTCGTCGTATTTGGAGACTTCGTTGATCAATCACCGCGCTGGGCTCCGCGCTTGAAGGCCTGTCGGGAGTTCATCGAGGCGGTGGTCAAGGCCGGCGGAAAGGCTGAACTGGTGGTTCTGCCGGATGTTGGCATCAAGGGTAGTTCGCATATGATGATGATGGACAAAAACAGCTCCCAGGTCGCCGATTGGTTACTGAGTTGGATTGACCGCAACATCGACAATCCCAAGAAAAAGTAATCTACTTCGAATAACCCGGTTCTGCCGGGTTATTCTTTCGGGCTGAATGCACGCAATTGGTTGCCATTGCGTGATACGGGCGGTAAGTCACCCTATGATTTGCGTTTCATTTGAAATGCGGAAGACTGCGCGAAAGCTGTTTCATCGCCAGATGCGCTGACAGACATCGTAAGTAAAAGCCGGGCTGCAAGCCCGCTAAGAAAGGTATCAAGGCGTTTCCATGGCCCGCAATAAGGATGAATTGGTGTTTGTGCCCCTCGGGGGCCTCGGTGAAATCGGTATGAATGCCGCTCTTTATGGCTTTGGTCCGCCAGGAAAACGTCAGTGGATTCTTGTCGATTGCGGCATGACTTTCGGCAACGAGGAAAATCTGCCCGGTATCGATCAGGTTTTTCCCGATCTGAAATTCATTGAGGAACAGCGTGATAATCTACTGGGCATTGTTATCACCCATGCCCATGAAGATCACATTGGCGCGCTCGCTGACTTATGGCCACGCCTGCGCGTGCCGGTTTATGCCACACCTTTTGCTTGTGGCCTTTTGGAAACGCGCAAGCTGTCTCAGCCCGGCGCACCGAAGGTTGAGCTACGGACGGTGAAGCCGGGCCAGCGTTTCGATGTCGGTCCGTTCAATATCGAATATGTGCCGGTGGCCCACTCTATCCCGGAAGCAAACGCGCTCGCCATCCGCACGCCGCTGGGGCTTGTTGTCCATACCGGCGACTGGAAGCTCGATGATGCGCCCTATGAGGGCAACACCACTTCACCTGAAGACTTCAAAAAGCTTGGCGAGGAGGGTGTTCTTGCGCTTGTCTGCGATTCCACCAACGTTTTGCGGGATGGCCAGAACGTCACCGAAACCGAAGTGGCCAGCCGCCTTGCCGAGATCATCGCGGCTTCGCCGCATCGGGTTGCCGTCACGACATTTGCGTCCAACGTGGCGCGTATCAAGGCGGTTGCGGATGCTGCCAAAAAGTGTGGTCGCAAAGTTGTCGTCGTCGGTCGCGCCATTGATCGCTCCATGACCGTTGCCGCCGATTGCGGTTATCTGCAAGGGGTGGACGAATATCTTTCGGCAGAGGCCTATGAAACCTTGCCGCGTAACAAGGTTGTTGCGCTCATGACAGGTTCGCAAGGCGAGCCACGTGCAGCCATGTCGCGGGTCGCTGACAAAACATATCCGAATGTGAAATTGGCGTCGGGCGATCGTGTCATTTTCTCGGCGCGCGCCATTCCGGGCAATGAGCGCGCCATTGGCAGAATCGTCAATGCGCTGGTGCGAGACGGTGTTGAAATCATCACCGATGATCAGGAACTGGTGCACGTCTCCGGGCACCCACGCCGGGGTGAGGTTGCTCAGATGTATGAGTGGACCAAACCAAGGATTGCCGTTCCGGCGCACGGCGAAGAGCAGCATCTTGCCTTCCATGCGGCATTCGCCAAGAAACTAGGCGTTCCTGAAGTACCCATGACGCGCAATGGCCACATGTTGAGATTGGCACCGGGCAAGGCCGAGGTCATTGGTGAGGTTCACACCGGCCGTCTTTATAAAGACGGCGCACTGATGATCGATGACATGGAAAAAGCCGTGCCGGAGCGGCGGAAGCTGTCCTTCGCGGGCATTGTTTCGGTGGCGCTGGCCATTGATGGGCGCGGTGAACTTGCAGGCGATCCGATCATCGAAACGATGGGTCTGCCCATCACAGTGCGCAATGGTCGCAGTCTCGATGGTGTCATCGAGGGGGCCGTAGATAACACATTGGCAGGATTGCCAAAACCGCGTCGGCGCGACCCGGAAGTCGTTGAAGAGGCAGTACGTCGCAGTGTGCGCGCCGCCGTGAACGGGGTATGGGGCAAGAAGCCCGCTTGTCATGTCCTGGTGATTGAAGTGTAATTTCCCGGTCGTGCTCAGGTGGGGCGAGAGTTCGCCCCAGAGTGGCTCATATATTTTTGTTTTTGACTTGGGAGAAACCCTGAATGATCGGTCGTTTGAATCATGTCGCCATCGCGGTTCCGGATATGAAAGCCGCTGCGGCAACCTACAAGAATGCGCTTGGCGCCACCGTCTCGGAATTTCAGGCACTGCCGGAGCATGGCGTCACCGTCTGCTTCATCACGCTGCCCAATACCAAGATTGAACTTCTGGAGCCGCTCGGCGCAGACTCTCCTGTTGCCAAGTTCATCGCCTCCAACCCCAATGGTGGTATGCACCATGTCTGTTATGAGGTTGATGATCTCAAGGCAGCTGCCGATAAGCTCAAGGCTCAAGGCGCGCGCGTGCTCGGTGATGTAAAGATCGGCGCACATGGTCTGCCGGTGCTGTTTCTGCACCCGAAGGATTTCTGTGGCACGCTTGTGGAACTGGAAGAGTGCAAGCGCTAACAGCGCTTCTGTCATAACAAGGTCGGGGTGGGCTTATTTGCCATCGGCTCCTATTTAGAGCAGGATGTGTTTACACAAAAACACATCCTGCTCTAACTTCCGTATTTCACAAGGCTTTATGCGGTTAACCGGGTTTCACTTAACCGCGCCTTGCTAAAGGAAATCCGATATCCTTGGTCCTGGAATGATCTGCGTGATTCATTTACTTGAAAGGCTGGCGTCGTCGCTTTGGATGACGCTGGCAGTCATGATTATCGCAGCCCTTGCGGCGATCCTTGGTGCAATGGGCCTGTTCGGTATGAGTGCCGCTGGCGCGGTGGCCTTCTATTTCGTTGTGTGGTGGCTGGTCCTGTTTGTGACGCTTCCGATCGCCATCCGCTCCCAGAGCGAATTATCCACGCCCCCCGTTGCCGGAAGTGAGCCCGGCGCACCCGTTTCGCCCCAGATGCGCGAACGCGCCATCATGACGACATTGTTGGCTGGCATCGTTTTCATCGCCGCAATCATGATTCTGCCCCTGGCTGGTTTGTAACGAGGCAACCATTGAGCTTTCTACAGGGATTGCGCGAATATCGTTGTATCTAGCGCCAAGACGGTTTAGGCGTCGATCAAGATTTTTTCGTTTGCCAAAGGCCCATCATGCGTCTCAGCCGTTACTTCCTTCCCATCCTGCGTGATACTCCCAAAGAGGCCGAAATTGTCTCGCACCGCCTGATGTTGCGGGCGGGGCTCATTCGCCAGCAGGCGGCGGGCATTTACTCATGGCTGCCGCTGGGCCTGCGCGTGCTCAACAAGATCAATGCCATCATCCGCGAAGAGCAGAACCGTGCTGGTGCCGTTGAGGTGTTGATGCCGACCATTCAGGCGGCGGATCTTTGGCGCGAATCGGGACGCTATGACGCCTATGGCAAGGAGATGCTGCGCATCGTTGACCGCCATGAGCGTGAAATGCTGTTCGGGCCGACCAATGAAGAAATGATCACGGACGTTTTCCGTTCCTACGTGAAATCCTACAAGGATCTGCCGCTCAACCTCTACCACATCCAGTGGAAGTTTAGGGACGAAGTGCGTCCGCGCTTCGGCACCATGCGTTCGCGCGAGTTTCTGATGAAGGATGCTTATTCATTCGATCTGGACCAAGCGGGCGCTGTGCATTCCTATAACAAGATGTTCGTCGCTTACCTGCGGACCTTCGCGCGCCTTGGCTTGAAGTCCATTCCCATGCGGGCTGACACCGGGCCGATTGGCGGCAATCTTTCCCATGAATTCATCATTCTCGCCAATACCGGCGAGAGCGAGGTGTTCTGTCACAAGAACTACCTCGACTTCGAAGTGCCCGGTACCGACACCAATTTCGACGATGTTGCCGGGTTGCAGAAGACCATCGACAAATGGACGTCGCTCTACGCCGCCACTTCCGAGATGCATGACGAAAAGGCTTATGCCGCAGTTCCTACGGGTGACGCGGTTTCTGCGCGTGGCATCGAGGTTGGTCATATCTTCTACTTCGGTACCAAATATTCCGAACCCATGGGGGCCAAGGTCACAGGTCCGGACGGGCAGGAGCGCCCGGTGCATATGGGCTCCTACGGTATTGGCCCAAGCCGCTTGGTTGCCGCCATTATTGAGGCGAGCCACGACGATAACGGCATCATCTGGCCGGACGCGGTTGCGCCCTTCGATATCGCGCTGCTCAACCTGAAGGTCGGTGACGCTGCAACCGACGGCGCCTGCGCAAAAATTTACGACGCGCTGACGGCTGCCGGTAAGGATGTGCTTTACGATGACCGTGATGATCGCCCTGGTGCCAAGTTCGCCACTGCCGATATCATCGGTATTCCGTGGCAGGTGGTGGTTGGCCCCAAGGGTCTGGCCGATGGCAAGATCGAACTGAAACGCCGCGCCAATGGCGAGAAGCTTGAGTTATCCATTGATGCCGTCATCGAACGCCTGACCAAGCCTGTGTGAGCGAGGCAGCCCGTTCATGAGCGAAACGCCAGCACAAACGACGAAACCCTTTGCAGCCTTCGAGTGGATGCTCGCGGGCCGCTACTTGCGCACCCGTCGTCGGGAGGGGTTCGTTTCCGTCATTGCGTTGTTTTCATTCCTCGGCATCACGCTTGGCGTGGCCGTGCTGATCACCGTGATTTCGCTGCTGAACGGCTTCCGCCATGACCTTCAGGAAAAACTGCTGGGTTATGGCGGACATATCTTTCTGGCACCGATGGATTCACCGCTAACAGATTATGTCGCGGTGTCCGATAAGATCGCCAAGATGCCGGGTGTTGTTCTGGCTTTGCCTGAAGTGGATGGGCAGGCCTCGGTTTCCACACCCTATGGCTATAGCGGAGCCATGGTGAAGGGTGTACGTGGCCCAGATATCCTTAAAATAAAACAGGTCGCAGGCGCAAATGCTCTGAAAAGCGGCTCGCTTGCCAACTTTGACAACGCGGGCGGCGTTGCCATTGGTCTACGCATGGCGCGCAATCTTGGGCTTGAGGTCGGTGACCAGATCACGCTGATGACACCCAAAGGGGCGGCTACTCCATTTGGCACCGCGCCGCGCATCAAGAGTTATCCGGTGGTGGCAATTTTCGAGCTTGGCTTGGCCGATCTCGACGCTGGAATACTCTATATGCCGTTGCAGGATTCACAGGCGTTTTTTGATCGCCCTGAAACCGTGACTGTCATCAATATTTTTCTCGACGACGCTGACAAGACCGATGCCGTCATTGGTCGGATTGATGCTGAAGTCGAGCGACCACTGGTGATGAACGACTGGCGCAGCCGCAATCGCACCTTTCTGGGGGCACTCGAGGTCCAACGTAAGCTCGCCTTCATCGTGGTGGGGCTCGTTGTGCTGGTGGCGGCACTCAATATCATTTCCGGCATGATCATGCTGGTAAAGGATAAATCTTCCGACATCGCCATTTTACGCACCATGGGGGCAACGCGCGGTGCCATCATGCGCATGTTCCTGATTACCGGTGCCACCATTGGTGTGGTTGGCACCTTGGCAGGAACGCTTTTGGGGCTGTTGATCGCGTTCAATTTCGAGACGATTCAGGCTTTCATTGAGAAAATGACTGATGCCCCGCTGTTTCCGGTTGAGGTGTATCTGCAAAGGCTTTCGTCGCTTGTGGTTGTGGGCGATGTGATGCTGGTGGTGATGATGGCGCTCGGCCTTTCGCTGCTGGCGACGCTCTATCCCTCGTGGCAGGCTGCGCGGCTCGACCCGGTCCAAGCTTTGCGGTACGGGTGACCCCATGACAGAAAAAGCACCCGTTCCCGCGCTTTATCTGAAACAGGCCGGAAGACGTTACCCGCAGTTGGGTGGCTTCCTGGAGATTCTGAAAGATTCAGAACTTGCCGTATGGCCTGGCGAAATGGTCGCCTTGGTCGCTCCCTCGGGTACCGGTAAATCGACGCTGCTGCATCTCGCTGGCTTGCTGGAAAAGCCCGATGACGGCGAGGTGTTCATCAATGGTGAGCCGACCGCCGCCATGGACGATAAGGGCCGCACCCGTCTCCGCCGTGAGGAAATCGGTTTCGTCTACCAGTTTCACCATCTGCTGCCTGAATTGTCGGCACTCGAAAACGTGGTGATGCCGCAACGCATCCGCGGCTACAGCAAAGCCGCAGCGGAAGATCGTGCGTCGCAGATCCTGAAATTTCTCGGCCTTGCTGAGCGCCTGACGCACCGCCCCGGCGAACTTTCCGGCGGTGAGCAGCAACGTGTTGCGATTGCCCGTGCGGTGGCGAATGCGCCGCGCCTGCTACTGGCGGATGAGCCCACCGGCAACCTTGATCCGCATACCGCTGGCCATGTTTTCCAAACTTTGACAGCGATTGTGCGTGCATCCCGTCTTGCAGCGCTCATCGCCACACACAATATGGAATTGGCGGCAAAGATGGATCGCCGTGTGACTATTCGAGACGGGAAGATCGTGCAACTTCCCTGAACCAAGGGAAAAGCCATGTCAGCTGCAACCACACCGATTACGCCGCGCGCCGTCGCAATACCCCAGCGAGCCGCGACGCCGTTCGACGCGAGACGACAGGCTTGTGAGATTTTGCGATGCACGCGTTCTGCGGCCTTGTCCACGTTGGACCCCAGTGGTTATCCCTATGGTTCCGTCACCGATATCGCGACGGATCATGATGGCACGCCGATTTTTCTAATGGCGGGCCTTGCGCTGCATACCCGCAATATTATTGCCGATAACCGAATTGCGCTGGTGCTTGCCAATCTCGGACAGGGCGACGCGTTATCAAAACCGCGGCTCACGCTGGTCGGGCAGAGCCGCCCGGCGGAAGAGAAGGATGTGGAACGCCTTTCATTCCGCTTTCTGCAACGGCACCCAAAAGCAAAGCTGTATCTTTCGCTGCCTGACATGCACCTTCACCTTATGGAGATTGAGGCTGTACAACTGAGCGCAGGCCCTGGCCGTAATGCTGCGGATGTTCGGCCTGCCGACCTTGTGACAGATATCAGCGCGGCGGATGCTTTGCTGGCGAAAGAGGCGGCAATTCTTGAAGCTCTCAATGGTGACATGGCGACGGTTGAGCGCCTAACGCTCTCGGTGATGCCCAAAGATGGAAAGCGGCGGGTGACGGGCTTTGATCCCGATGGGCTGGATGTTTCTGCAGGGGATGAACAGTGCCGCTTTTGGTTCGAGCATCGCGTGACCAACGAAGATGGATTACGCGCAGCAACGCATTCCGCGTGATTCTCATGAGACCTGATAGTTCGTAGATGGCCGGCTGCCGCTGCCTGACGATCTTTGCAGGGCGCATAACGGAATGTCGTCATTGCAGTTGTTTTCCATTTGTTAATCATAAGAATTCTTGTTTTGTTCTCGTCGTTGACAAAAGAACAAAACGAGAACATTATAATCATGTCATCAACACACAGGTGAGCCATGATACGGTCTGTTCTTTCAATTACCGCCGAACTCGCTTCTCTCGGTTTATTCCTCGGCATGATTGCTGTCTGGGCACAAATCGCCTGCGCCATGCATTAATCCCCACTTTCTCGTGCGCCTTACTTGCGCTTTCCGCTGTCGTTGGCGATGAAGGGAGCGGAGGTCGAGATGACGCGGGTTTTAACGGAAGCGGGGTTCGTGCATCTGCACGTGCATTCGTCCTATTCACTGCTGGAAGGTGCGCTGAGCATTGATGCGCTCAGTAAACTCGCGAGCGCTGATCGCCAACCGGCGCTGGCACTCACCGACACCAACAATATGTTTGGCGGGCTCGAGTTTTCCGAAAAGCTTTCGAAGGGCGGCATCCAGCCGATTGCCGGAGTGCAGCTTTCGGTTGTGTTTGAAAAGCTTGATCCGACGGCACGGCAGCTTACGCCAATCAATTCCCATATCGTTCTTCTCGCTCAAAGCGAGGAGGGCTACATCAACCTCATGGACCTTACGAGCCGCGCCTATTTCGACGTGGCGCTCGGGGCCAGCCCGATGGTCGATGCCTCAGTGTTGAAATCGCTGTCGTCAGGCCTCATCGCGCTCACGGGCGGGTTTGATGGCCCGCTCGACAGTGCCTTGCGCGGTGCCGGCGGAATTGAGCTTGCTGAGACCCGTCTTGCCGTATTGAAGGAGGCTTTTGGCGATCGGCTCTATGTGGAAATCCAGCGCCATGACCTCGACGTTGAGCGCAGGATCGAAAACGACCTGATTCAGCTCGCCGATCGAAATGGTCTGCCGATCGTTGCCACCAACGAGCCGTTCTTCGCCAAGGTCGAAGATTACAAGGCGCATGACGCGCTGCTCGCCATTGCGGCGGGGCGCATGGTGAATGACGATGATCGTCGCCGTGTTTCGTCGCAGCACAATTTCAAAACACGACAGGAGATGGTCGCGCTATTTGCCGATCTCCCTGACGCTTTGGCGGCAAGCGTCGAGATTGCCCAGCGGTGCGCCTATCGCATTTCCACCCGCAAACCCATTCTGCCCAATTTCAATCGCGATGCGGGCAACGCTCTTGATGAGGGCGAAGAGCTTGCCCGTCAGGCGCGGGAAGGCTTGAAACGGCGCCTCGCAGCCCATGGCCCGGCACCGGGATTGACGGAGCAGAACTATACCGACCGGCTCGAGTTCGAATTGTCGGTTATTACCCGGATGAAATACCCCGGCTACTTCCTCATCGTGTCGGATTTCATCAAGTGGTCGAAGGATCACAATATTCCGGTGGGGCCGGGGCGTGGTTCGGGCGCGGGATCGCTGGTCGCCTATGCCCTGACCGTCACCGATCTTGATCCATTGCGTTTCAGCTTGCTGTTCGAGCGCTTTCTCAACCCTGAACGCGTTTCGATGCCTGACTTTGATATCGACTTTTGCGTCGAAGGGCGCGAACGGGTCATCGAATATGTGCAGCAACGATATGGCGAGACCCAGGTCGCGCAGATCATCACTTTTGGTACGCTGCTCGCGCGCGGGGTGATCCGTGACGTGGGGCGGGTGCTGGAAATGCCCTATGGGCAGGTCGATAAGCTGACCAAACTCATTCCGCAGAACCCGGCCAATCCGGTGACGCTCGACAAGGCCATTCAGGACGAGCCCAAGCTTCAGGAGGCGATGAAGGAAGAGCCTGTGGTGGCTGAGATGCTCGCCATCGCCCAGAAGCTTGAGGGCCTGCATCGCCACGCTTCTACCCACGCCGCCGGTGTGGTGATCGGCGACCGCCCGCTGCAGGAGCTGGTGGCACTCTATCGAGACCCGAAAACCGGAATGCGCGTCACCCAGTTCAATATGAAATGGGTGGAGCAGGCTGGTCTGGTGAAATTCGACTTTCTCGGACTCAAAACCCTGACGGTCTTGCGGCGCGCCATCGAGCTGGTGGCCCAGCGCGGCATCCAACTCGATATCTCCGCCATCCCACTTGATGACACCAAAACCTATGAGCAATTGCGTAAAGGTGAGACTGTTGGTGTGTTCCAGGTGGAAAGTGCCGGCATGCGCAAGGCACTTACCGAAATGGAGGCGGATCGTTTCGAAGATCTGATCGCGCTCGTTGCATTGTACCGCCCAGGCCCGATGGCCAACATCCCGGTCTATTGCGAGCGCAAGCTGGGTAAGGATGAAAACAACAAGGCGCGCTGGTACTTACACGACAAACTTGAACCTGTTCTGAAGGAAACTTTTGGTATCATCGTGTACCAGGAACAGGTGATGGAAGTGGCGCAGGTGCTGGCTGGTTACTCGCTGGGTGACGCCGATCTGTTGCGCCGCGCCATGGGTAAAAAGATCAAAGCGGAGATGGATGCGCAACGCAGCGTGTTTGTTTCTGGGGCAACGCAGCGCGGGATTTCCGACGCCAAGGCCAATGAGATTTTCGACTTGCTGGCCGAATTTGCCAATTACGGCTTCAACAAGAGCCACGCGGCGGCCTATGCGCTGGTGTCCTATCAGACCGCCTATATGAAGGCGAATTACCCGGTTGAGTTTCTCGCCGCTTCCATGACAATGGACATCGATAACACCGACAAGCTCGCCGAATTCCGGCAGGAGGCGCAGAGGCTCGGCATCGAGGTACAGCCGCCTGCCATCAACCGGTCAGGGGTGCTGTTTGAGGTGAAGGATGGCGCTATTCATTACGCCCTGGCGGCGGTGAAGGGTGTCGGTGTCCATGCCATGGAATCGCTGGTTGAAACGCGCGGAGACAAGCCCTTCAAAAGCTTGCACGACCTGGCCAGCCGGATGAACCCGAAAAATGTCAACAAGCGCATGCTCGAAAGCCTGGCCGCTGTCGGCGCGCTGGATGAAATTGAGCCCGACCGCGCCAGGGCCGCTGCCGCCATCGAATCCATGCTCCGGCTGGCCACACAGGCTGCGGAGGATGAAAGCAAGGGCGTGCAGGATATGTTTGGTGGCGTGGCATCGTCCGATGTGGAACTTCGCAT
The DNA here is from genome assembly GCA_031546825.1 of Microvirga sp. Classification (GTDB taxonomy): domain Bacteria; phylum Pseudomonadota; class Alphaproteobacteria; order Rhizobiales; family Beijerinckiaceae; genus Hohaiivirga. The sequence continues at coordinate 66,760 of JAVBJU010000013.1, forward strand.
TCCGCATTACGAGCCTTGGCCCGCAGCGGTGCGCTTACAGAAAGAATATGATGCGGCAGGTTTCTTCCTGTCAGGGCACCCGCTCGACGAATATCAGTCATTCCTGCAAAAACTGCATGTCCAGACTTGGGTCAATTTCTGCAAAAAGGTGCGGGCTGGCGCGGATACGGGCAGGGTGGCGGCCACCGTTCTTGATCGCAGCGAACGCCGCACCAAGACCGGCAACAAGATGGGGATCGTCAATTTTTCAGACCAGAGCGGCCATTTCGAAGCAGTTCTGTTTTCTGAAGAGCTTGCCATCTACCGCGATGTGCTCGAACCGGGAGCCATGGTAACCCTCACACTCAAAGGCACTGCGGAGGGTGATGAGGTGCGCGCCCGTGTGCGCGAAGTATCCGCACTCGACAAAGCCATCGCCAGTCACCGCACCGGCATGCGCATCTTCCTGCGCGATGAGCGACCGCTTTCAAGCCTGCGCCAACGACTTCAAGCAAAGGGCGAGGGCGAGGTGACATTGGTACTCATTCTCGAAGACGGTGGGCGTGAGGTAGAAGTCAAGCTACCCGGCAAATTTCAGGCGACACCACAGGTTGCAGGCGCAATACGGGCGGTGCCGGGCGTGGTGGATGTGCAGATTGAATGATCAGCAGTTTGTAAAACTCCCCAGCGGGTTAGTGCCGGGGAGTTGTCGATCCATCATTTGCCTTCGGGAATACCCAGCATCCACAAAACGCCAAAGCGGTCATTGACCATACCGAAGCCCTCTGACCAGAAGGTTTTCTGGAAGGGCATGACAACCTTGCCGCCTTCCGCCAGCGCATTGAGACGCTGCTCGCCTTCCGCTGGCGTCTGTACTTCAAGTGATAGGCCGAATCCTTTGAACGGCTCGACTTCGGGGCCCATGCCGTCCGACATCATGAATTGTGACGAGCCTATGGAGACGTTGGCGTGCATCACTTTCTCATGCCAACCATCGGGCCCGGGCATTTTTTCAGGGGCATCCTTGTAGCGCGCCAGGAAGGTGGCTTTTGCACCAAGGGCTTTTTCATAAAAGGCGATGGCTTCGTCGCAGCGCCCGGCGTAAAAAAGGTAAGGTTGTAGAGACATGGAGAGCTCCTGCTTTTTTAAAGTACCTGCTTCAACGTCACAGGACGTAAGCGGTTCTATCATGCGTTCATTGTGAGGGATAACAGGTTCGCATGGAGGCGCAATGGCAATATAGGAGCTCGTTCTTATGACCAGCGTTGCCCTCAAAAGAGGCTGAAATTATGGTGTGCTTTGCGAAGGAAGAGGCGATAATGAAAAGCAGGGTTTTTGGGGCCTTTACTTTTTTTGTGCTGTGGACGTCGGTTGCCAGTTCAGCTCCTTCGGATTGCACCCTCTGGAATGTGGTGAATACATTTGAATCCGAATTCTCCGTTGCCAAGGTCAAGCCGGATATTGAGAAGCTCAATTTCGTGAAACCAGTTAGGACGAACACCGAAGCTCTGGATTGTCCTTCGCTTGATCCGACATGCCAATTGCCGAGTTTTCTTGTCTCGGGCGATACGGCAATTGTGACTCAATCAAATGAAGTCCGCCCATTTGTTTGTGCAATTTTTATGTCGCCCAAGGGAGTCGCTACGACCGCCTATCTTGATTCCCGAAAGCTCAATTTCGTGAAAGAGGCAGCCAAGATTAATAGTCCAGCCGGTTATGGCAAATGGGTTGCTGCGAGCGTGAATGCAACACTGACCGTCCGCCCAGGTGGCGATGGCTTTGTCATAGTTGAAGGGGAAGCCTATACCAACGGGTCATCTCCTAATTTCGGAACTATTGGTGGAGCGGCTTTTTCTTTTGATAGCAGGGCAGGTTATAGCGACATTCAATATTCGGGAGGTGAGAAGCCCTCGGAATATGTCCCGACTACCGATGGTTGTCTCATCCGCATGCGATTGATCGGCCCTTATCTCCTGGTCGAAGACAATAATCGGTGTGGCGGGCACAATGTCACTTTCTCCTCGCTCTATGCCAAAACCAAGTGAGTGTGCTGGGAAATCTCTATTTCCGCCTTGCGCTTTTGACGTTTTCCCCCTATAGGCACGCTTATTCCACACGCGGAACACGCTCGATTTTCGGGCAACCCGGTGGCTGACATGGTGTTGGCTCACTTTTCCGCGGAGGCACAACCGGAGATAAAGAACATGGCTCTTCCTGAGTTTACCATGCGTCAGCTGCTGGAAGCTGGTGCGCATTTCGGCCACCAATCCCACCGCTGGAACCCCAAAATGTCGGAGTATATCTTCGGCACCCGTAACAACATCCACATCATCGATCTGGCTCAGACCGTTCCGATGCTGCACCGCGCCCTTCAGATGGTGTCCGACACGGTTTCCCGTGGTGGTCGCGTTCTGTTCGTCGGCACGAAGCGTCAGGCTCAGGATGCTGTTGCGGAAGCTGCGCGCCGTTCGGCCCAGTATTATGTCAATTCGCGTTGGCTCGGCGGCATGCTGACCAACTGGAAGACGATTTCGGCTTCGATCCTGCGTCTGCGCAAGGTTGACGAGATCATTGAAGGCGGTGGCGTCGGCCTCACCAAAAAAGAGCGCCTGATGCTGACCCGCGAAAAGGAAAAGCTTGATCGCGCCCTCGGTGGTATCAAGGACATGGGCGGCACGCCCGACCTGATCTTCGTCATCGACACCAACAAAGAACAGCTCGCCATCAAGGAAGCCAACCGTCTTGGCATCCCGGTCGTCGGCGTGATCGACACCAATTGTGATCCGGATGGCATCACTTTCCCGGTTCCTGCCAACGACGACGCCGGTCGCGCCATCTCGCTGTATTGCGACCTGATCGCCCGCGCTGCTCTCGACGGTATTTCCCGTGGCCAGGGTGGCATGGGTGTCGATCTCGGCGCTCTTGAAGCCCCGATGCCGGAAGACCTGCCGATGGTTTCGGGCGAGGGCGAGGCTTTTGAGCGTCTTGCAGCTCCCCGTGGCGCTCCGGACGACCTGTCCAAGTTCCCAGGCGTTGGCCCGGAACTCGAAAAGAAGCTCGGCGAAGCTGGCCTGTTCCACTATTGGCAGTTCGCAGCCTTGCAGGCTGACGATATCGCCAAGCTCGACAGCGAACTCAAGCTCAATGGCCGCATCGTGCGTGATGGTTGGGTTGATCTGGCCCGGGCCATGATCGACGCCGCCTGATATTTCGAGGGCTTCCAAAAACGGGGGCCTGCCGGAATATTAACAGCATCTGATTACAGCCCGGCGCTCTTCACAGACGCCGGGTTGTGGTTATCTTCAAACGAATGAATTTTTAAATCCGGAAGGAACAGCGAATGGCTAATATCACGGCCGCCCTGGTCAAGGACCTGCGCGAAAAGACCGGCGCAGGCATGATGGACTGCAAGACCGCGCTCACCGAAACCGCTGGCGACATTGAAGCCGCCATCGATTGGCTGCGCACCAAGGGCCTCGCTAAGGCCGCCAAGAAAGCTGGCCGCGTTGCCGCTGAAGGCCTCGTTGCCGTTGAATCCTCGGGACACAGCGCAGCTGTTGTCGAGGTCAATTCCGAGACTGACTTCGTTGCCCGTAACGACCAGTTCCAGGCCTTCGTCCGCGAAGTTGCCAAGATTGCCCTCAATGGCAACGGCACTTTGGAAAAGCTTGCTGCCGCCCAGTTCCCGGGTGAGAGCGTGTCGATCAACGACAAGCTGCAGAACCTGATCGCCACCATCGGCGAAAACATGACCCTGCGCCGTGTGAACACGCTGAAGGTCAACAAGGGCTACATCGCTTCCTACACCCACAACGCGATTTCCGAAGGCCTCGGCAAGATTGGCGTGATTGTGGCGCTGGAATCCGAAGGCAATGTCGATGTGTTGGCCCAGATTGGCCGCCAGATCGCCATGCACATCGCGGCAACCAGCCCGGTGGCGCTTGATGCCTCTGGTGTGGATAGCGCGACCCTTGAGCGCGAAAAGGCCGTGCTGGCTGAGAAGAACGCCGGCAAGCCCGCTCATGTGATGGAGAAGATCATCGAGAGTGGCATGAAGAGCTACTTCAAGGAAGTGACGCTGGTCGAGCAGTCCTTCGTCCATGACCCGTCGAAGACGGTTGCTCAGGTCGTCAAGGAGATCGAAGGCAAGGCTGGCGCTCCGGTTAAGCTCACTGGCTTCTTCCGTTATGCGCTCGGTGAGGGCATCGAAAAAGAAGAGGCTCTGGATTTCGCCGCAGAGGTTGCGGCGGCCGCCGGAACCAAGGCGTAATAAAAACGGCGGCGTAACAGCCGCCGTTTTCATGAGTGGATATGTTATTCTAAGCTTCGCGGGTGCGTGTCACCATTCGCGGGGCGCTTTATCAAATACAAGAGGGATCGTCATGACAGCAAAAATCAAACGCGTACTGGTCAAGCTTTCGGGCGAGGCATTGGCTGCTCAGGACGGTTATTGGTTTGATCCTCAGGTTTTGGCAGGCTTTGCAAACGACATCGTTCGGGCAACCGAGAAGGGTTATGAGATCGCCATCGTCATCGGCGGCGGCAATATTATCCGTGGCGCGCGCATGAGCGCCGCTGGCTGGATTGACCGCGCCACTGCCGACTCCATGGGAATGCTCGGTACCGTGATGAATTCGCTCGCCCTCGAAACCGCGCTCAATGCGGCAGGCGTTTCTGCGCGCACCATGTCGGCCGTTTCCATGCCGACCATCTGTGAAACCTTTGCCCGCCAACCGGCCTTGCACTACCTTGAAAAGGGCCAGGTCATTGTTCTCGCTGGTGGCACGGGCAATCCGTTCTTCACCACTGACACTTCCGCCGTGCTGCGCGCCGCTGAGTTGCGTTGCGACGCCGTGTTGAAGGCAACGCAGGTTGATGGTGTCTATACCGCTGACCCGAAGAAAGATCCGACCGCCAAAAAGCTCGACCGGATAACCCATGACGAGGCCATCGATCGTAATCTGAAAGTTATGGATACCGCCGCTTTCGCTCTGGCTCGCGAAAACCGCTTGCCGATCATCGTTGGCAGCGTGCATGCGCCGAGTTCTATCACCGCAATTTTGGAGGGCACGGCCCCATCAACCATCGTTGTCCCTTGAAGTAACGCGCCCGGTGACGTAAGCCTTGATTATGTGATTTTATGCTCAGGACGAAACGATGACTGCCTCCTTCGATCTTAACGATATCAAGCGCCGTATGACGGGTGCTGTTAACGCGTTCAAGCACGATCTCAACTCCCTGCGTACCGGTCGTGCCTCGCCCGCGATCCTCGACCCCATTGTGGCCGATGTTTACGGTGCCATGACGCCTTTGTCGCAGCTTGGCACTGTTTCTGTGCCCGAGCCGCGCCTGTTATCGATTCAGATATGGGATCGTAGCGCGGTTCATGCCGTGGAAAAGGCAATCATTGCCTCCGATCTTGGCCTCAACCCGCAGACGGAAGGGCAGATCATCCGCCTGCGCATCCCGGAAATGACGGAACAGCGCCGCAAGGAACTCGTGAAGGTCGCCCATAAATACGCGGAAGAGGCCCGTGTTGCCGCCCGCCATGTGCGCCGCGACGGCATGGACACCATCAAGAAGCTCGAAAAGGATGGCACCATCGGCGAAGACGAAGCCAAGCGCGATGTTGATCTCGTGCAGAAGGCGACGGACGCCACGATTGCCGAGATTGACGCCGCCTTGGTCACCAAAGAAAAGGAAGTCATGCACGTTTGAGTGTGTGATCGCGGATAGCCGTTCCCATATGAGCCAGACCCCGACCATTGGTTCCTCCGCCTCCAAGGAGGGTGAGACACCGGCCATCCCGGCGCATGTTGCCATCATTTGTGATGGCAATGGGCGTTGGGCGAAGCAGCGCGGCTTGCCGCGTCTGGAAGGTCATCGGCGTGGGGTGGACGCAATCCGCAAGACAATCCGCCGCGCGTCGGAAATGGGCATTCGCTATCTGTCGATCTATGCCTTTTCATCGGAAAACTGGCGTCGCCCGATGCAGGAAGTCGCCGATCTCATGGCGCTTCTCAAAATATTTATCCGCAGGGATCTCTCGGAACTGCACAAGCAGAATGTGCGGGTAAGGGTTATCGGCGAGCGCGCTCGGTTGAAAGATGATATCCGGGCGCAGCTTGACCAATGTGAGGAAAAAACCCGCGATAATACCGGCATGACATTGTTTATCGCGTTCAATTACGGCGGAAGACAGGAAATTCTCGCCGCTGTGAGAGCGCTTGCTGTCGATGTGGCGAAGGGTGCCATACGTGCTGAGGATATCGAATTGGCGGATATTGAACAGCACCTTTATACCGCAGGCATTCCAGATCCGGATATCGTGATTCGTACCTCGGGCGAGCAGCGCATTTCCAATTTTCTAACCTGGCAGACCATCTATTCCGAATTTATGTTCCTGCCGATTTTCTGGCCGGATTTTGATGGAGAGGCTCTCGCATTGACCTTGGCAGAATTTAACCGCCGCGAACGCCGCTTTGGCGGCGTGTAGATGGCGCGCTTATGGTGACAAATTCGGTGAATGAACAAAAATCAGGGCCAACCAAAGGCCGTTCCGAACTAGCAGTTCGGGTCGTTTCGGCCATTGCAATGATCGCAGTCGCTTTGACATCTGCCTGGCTTGGCGGATGGATTTTCGCCGCGTTCTGGTCGGCTGCGGCTATCGCGGTTTTCTGGGAGTGGGTGCGGATGGCGCAGGTGGAGAGTTTGTCTCCCCGGTTCGTGCTCGTTGGCCTCGCAGCTGTGAGCTTGCTGATCTTGGCTTCCCTGTCATTTATTCCCGCTCAGCACAAAAGCACCTTTGTTGCTGCCGCCCTCGTGGTAGCGGGCGGTGCCTGCCTTATGGGTCGGAGCACACGCGATAAAAAATGGATCGCCTATGGCGTTGCCTATGCGGCTGTCATCGGCTTTTTCCCAGGCTACCTGAGGGAACTGCCGCTTCACGGACTTTCCAATATTTTATGGGTTTTTGCGGTGGTTTGGACCACGGATATCGCTGCATATTTCGTGGGGCGTACTTTTGGCGGGCCTAAGCTTTGGCCCCGCGTCAGCCCGAACAAGACATGGTCGGGATTTTTTGGCGGGCTGATTGCCGGAACGGGAGCAGGGGCGGCTATCGTGCTGGTGCTTCAGAGCGGCAGCGGCCATCTGCATTGGGCTCTGATCTTTTTGTTTTCCGCCATTGCCTCAATCTTGTCGCAGGGGGGCGATTTGGCAGAATCGGCTTTAAAGCGCCGCTTTGGTTTCAAGGATTCAAGCTTTCTGATCCCCGGCCATGGCGGGGTCATGGACCGTCTTGATGGTTTCTGGTCTGCGGTGTTCTTTCTCGGCATGTGCCTGGTTGTGACGCGCGCGCTGCGGGGCGGGGTAGTGTGATGCGCAAACTCACCATTCTTGGTGCGACGGGATCAATCGGGCGCTCAGCTGCCGATGTCGCTCTAGCGCACAAAGATGCGTTTTCTGTCGAAGCCGTGGTTGGCGGGCGTGACGCGCTCGCGCTTGCGGATGTCGCGCGGCGTTTAAATGCCAGCTTTGCTGCGCTTGCCGATGAAAACGGCCTTGAAGCACTTCGCGATGCACTTTCCGGCTCAGGCATTGCCTGCGGGGCGGGGGAGGCTGCGGTGCTTGAAGCGGTTGACCGGCCTTCTGACGTGGTCCTCGCTGCCATCGCAGGCACAGCCGGTCTGAAGCCGACGCACGCCGCTTTGCGGAAAGGTCGCCGTATCGCGCTCGCCAATAAGGAAAGCCTTGTTTGTGCGGGGCAGTCGTTCATGGGCGACGTGGCGCGCATCGGCGCTGAAATCGCTGCTGTGGATTCCGAGCATAACGCCTTGCAGCAGGCTTTGACTGCCGGGCGGATCGAAGATGTTGCAATGGCGACCATCACGGCCTCCGGCGGCCCGTTCCGCACGTGGGAGCGTGATAAGATCGCCGCGGCGACGGCCGCAGTCGCATCCGCCCATCCGGTTTGGTCGATGGGTGCAAAAATTCTGATCGATTCCGCAACGCTGATGAACAAGGGGCTCGAACTGATCGAGGCGAGCCATTTGTTTTCGCTCCCGGCATCGCGGCTTGATGTGGTGGTACACCCGGATGCGATTGTTCACGCCATTGCGCAATGGCGCGACGGTGCCGTGACGGCGGGGCTTGCGGTGCCTGATATGCGCATTCCCATTGCCAACGCCCTCGGTTTTGAGCGCCGTCTTGAAATGCCTTACCCGATGCTCGATTTGGCGAGCTATGGTCAGTTGCGGTTCGAGCGGCCGGATGAAGAGCGTTTCCCATGCCTTAAACTCGCTAAAGCAGTTCTGGCCGCGGGCGGGCCGCTTCCGGCGGCGATGAATGCTGCCAACGAGGTTGCCGTTGCCGCATATCGCGAAGGAAAAATCGGCTTTTACGATATCCATGCGTTGGTGGCAGCGGTCTGCTCTGTCTATGCCGGAGAGCGTTCGACGGCTCCTGCTAATGTCGAGGACGCGCTCGCCGTCCATAATGAAGCCACGATTATGACGCTTGAACATCTGAACTTGATGATGGCCAAGGCTTGATAGCGCGCGCCGCTGTTCTTATTTCTTTCTCTCTCGATTCAGTCACAGCCGTTCGGCACGGCAAGGAAACGAATTCGGCACCATGTTTGAGGTATTAACTCCCTATCTCGCCAGATTCGGCGACATGTTTTCGCTCTCGACACCGACGACGCTGTTCTACTTCGTTATGGTGCTCTCGGTCATCGTGTTTGTGCATGAATACGGGCACTTCATCGTCGGTCGCTGGTGCGGGTGCCTCGCTGAAGAGTTTTCTATCGGCTTCGGTCGGGAGATTTTCGGGTGGACGGATCGGCGCGGCACGCGTTGGAAAGTCTGCTGGCTGCCGCTTGGTGGTTATGTGCGTTTTCCTGGTGATGAGAATGCCGCCAGCATGCCTGTCAGTGCCGCATCCGAGCCGGTAGGCCTGTTAGCGTTGCCCGTTTGGAAACGCGCTCTGGTCTTCGCCGCAGGGCCGGTTGCGAACTTTCTCTTTGCTATAGTGATTTTCAGCATTTTTCTGGCATTCAACGGCAAAACCATTCTTGAGCCGCGCCTCAGCGAAGTTAAGGCGGGCAGCCGTGCCGAGGCGGCAGGGTTCAAGCGGGATGACCTTATTCTCTCGATAGATGGCGTCACGATTCATAGCTTCGGTGAAATTCTGCCACGGGTAGTCATTAGTGCCGAGCAGCAGATGAACTTCAAGGTTCAGCGTGGCGATACGGTTTTGAATATTGCCGCTGCCCCCAAACTGGAAAAAATTCAGTCCAGGATTGGTGCCATTGATGGCGGATTGATGGGCTTCTCCGTGGATCCCAGGGAACCGGGCCGCTTGCGCCGTATTTCGCTTTCACCGCTTCAGGCTGTTGCGGAGGGTGGGCATATGACCTGGGCGATCATCGATCAGTCGCTCTCAACAATCGGCAAAATTCTGACGGGCAGGGTGTCTTTCAGCCAGCTTTCCGGCCCCATCGATATCGCGCGTCTGAGCGGCAAGATCGCCGAAGATAGTCTGCTGGATCTCGTCCAGTTTGCCGCTTTCCTCTCGGTTTCCATCGGCATGGTTAATTTGCTCCCCATACCGGTATTGGATGGCGGGCATTTGCTATTTTGCCTGATTGAGTCGATTCGACGGCGGCCTTTGACCGAAAAAATACAGGGATTTGCCTTGATATTTGGCCTTGCGATCATTTTGACTGTCTTCTTGCTGGTCTCATGGGGCAGTGTGGTGCGAATGTTCTCGTCTTAAGGCCTTTTCTCCCGTGGCTTCGGTGCAACGCTCGCCAAAAATACCGCTGTTGACAGCAGTTTGACGATTTGCATCTTGGGAGAAAATCTGTACAAGCATGGAAGCTACCATTTCCGGGTAGTGTTTTCTGCTATCCGGCTCGTGGTCTTCGGCTGCGAGAATGCAACACAAAAACGGGCTTCGATAATGTCGATGACTACATTCCGCCGGCGTAATTCGGCAAAAACTGCGGTCGCTGCTGTTGGTGTGGCGGTTGCCACCCTGGCCTTGATGAGCACAACCGCTCTGGCGCAGAATGCCTCTGGTGCTTCCAAGCGGGTACGGGCGGAAGCCGAGCGTGGCGGGATGACCGTGAACCGGGTTGTCTTCGAAGGCAACAAGAAGGTTGAAAAGGGTCAGCTTCAGAATGAGCTTCAGGCGAAGCCCTTCGCTCGGGTGACTGAAGCCACTCTCCAGCAGGATGTTGAGCGCATTCGCAACGTTTACAACCGAATCGGACGTGGCTACGCCAATGTCAGTTATCGGACGGTGGAGTTGCCGAACGGGCGTACCGATGTGGTCTTCACTGTCGATGAAGGTGACAAGACCGGCGTCAAGTCCATCAACTTCGTTGGCAACACCGCATATTCTGCGAGCAAGCTTCGCGGCGTGATGACGACAACGGAAATGAACTTCCTGAGCTTCTTCAAGAACTCGGACGTTTATGACCCCGACCGTCTTGCTTCCGATCAGGAATTGATCCGTCGTTTCTATCTCAAGAATGGTTACGCAGATTTTCAGGTGACCAGCGCAGATGCCTATTTCGATGAGGCGCAGGGCGGTTATATCGTCACCATCACGGTGAATGAAGGCCCGCAATATCGCGTTGGCAACATCAACGTTGAATCCCGCGTTGCGGGTGTGGATGTGGGCACTGCCCAGAAGAGTGTCGCGACTTCAAGCGGTGACATCTACAGTGCCGATGCGGTTGAAAAAACCGTTCAGACCATGACCACCGATGCTGCCAAGCGCGGATTTGCCTTTGCGCAGGTTCGCCCGGTCGGTCAGCGTAATGAAGCGACCCATACCGTCGATATCGGTTACGTGGTCGAAGAGGGGCCGCGCGTCTACATTGAGCGCATCAATGTGCGTGGCAACAATCGTACGCGTGATTATGTCGTTCGCCGTGAATTCGATCTTGGTGAAGGCGATGCCTACAACAAGGTTCTGGTTGATCGCGCTGAGCGTCGTTTGAACAACCTTGGCTACTTTAAGAAAGTGCGCATCACCAACGAGCCCGGCTCGGGACCTGATCGCGTTATTCTGAACGTGGACGTGGAAGATCAACCCACTGGCGCGTTTTCGGTTTCGGGTGGTTACTCCACCTCGGACGGCTTCATCGGTGAAGTGTCGGTTACTGAGACCAACTTCCTTGGTCGTGGTCAGTATGTCCGCGTTGCCGGTTCGCTCGGTCAGCGTTCACAGGGTGTGGACTTCTCGTTCACCGAGCCGTATTTCCTCGGCTATCGCCTAGCCGCTGGTATCGATCTGTTTTCGAAGTATTCGGATGAAACCAAATATGCCCGCTACACCAACCGTATGACGGGTGGTCAGTTGCGCCTTGGTTTGCCGATCTCGGAAGAAACATCCCTTACCTTCCGCTATTCGCTCTACCAGCAGGAACTCAAGATTCCGAACAAGCTGGACCAGCCGTTTAACGATTGTACCTATCCGATTCCCGGTTATACACAGACGTATCCCGATGGTTCTCCGAGCTCTTACTCCTGCCAGAACAACGGCGAAGCGTCGCTGGCGATCAAGGAAGCGCAGGGCAAGACCATCACGTCTCTCGTTGGTTTGACGTTCAGCTATAACAGCCTGGATAATACCCGCGATCCCAAATCCGGCATCTACGCTGAAATCAAGCCTGAAGTTGCCGGTCTTGGCGGTGATTCTCACTTCTTCCGTGTGACGGGTGATGCGCGTTATTACCGTGAGGTTTTTGACGACGTTGTCGGTATCGTTCGCGTTCAGGGCGGTCACGTTCAGTCGATCGGTAACAAAGATCTGCGTATCGTCGATAACTTCTTCCTCGGGCCGACACTCGTGCGCGGCTTTGAGCCGTCAGGTATCGGTCCGCGTGACATATCGACCTACGACTCCGAAGCCAACGCTCTCGGCGGCACCACCTATTTCGGTGGTTCGCTCGAAGCCCAGTTCCCCATCCCGCTGTTGCCGCGTGAGCTTGGCCTGAAGGGCGCTGTGTTTGCCGATGCAGGTACGTTGTTCGACTTCCAGGGACAGACCTACTTCCCGAACAGCAGCTATGCCGGTGGCAATGCATTGCTTAATGGTTATGCGCCCGGCAGCATGTGCAGCTTCGGCGGTGATCGCCCGCAGAACTGCATCAAGGTTGCCGACAAGAACATTATTCGTTCGTCGGTGGGTGCGTCGATCTTGTGGAACTCGCCTCTGGGCCCGATCCGCTTCGACTACGCTTACGCGCTTTCGAAGGATGATGGTGAATGGATTAATGGCGTGAAGGTCGGTGGGGATAAAACCCAAGCCTTCCGCTTCTCCGGCGGCACGCGCTTCTGATAGCGATTTTGTTTCGGGGCGCTGTTGCAAGACGGCGCCCTTAGACTATCATGTTGCAAAGAGTGGTTCTTTTCGGAGAGCTGCTGCAGCACAAGAAACATAATGCCGGCTGCATGTTCTGTATGATCGGTTTTGAAGTGTCTTGAATGATTGAGCCCAACTTTTTTCCGCGCAGGGACGATCTGACGCTTGGACAGGTCGCCGAACTCGCAAAAATTACACTGCCCGAGGGTGTTGATCCCGAGCAGGTGATCGGTGCCGTTGCTCCGCTTGAAACGGCTGGTCCGCGTGACATTGCCTATATGGATAATCCTGGCTATGTAGACGCCTTAGTCGGGACAAATGCCGGTTTTTGTCTGGTATCCAAACGCTTTGCCGCGAAAGTTCCCGCAACAACGCTGGCGTTGGTGACATCTGAACCATACCGGGTTTATGCAAAAATTCTTGCGTTTATTTACCCGACTTCCATGCGTCCGGGCTCTGTTTTTGACGCGACGGGCGTTTCACCAGGCTCGTTCGTGCATCCCACAGCGCGCCTTGAGCAGGGCGTCATTGTGGATCCCGGCGCGGTCATCGGGCCACATGCCGAGATTGGCTCTGGCACCATTATTGGCGCTCATGCTGTCATCGGGAGCCATGTGCGCATTGGGCGTGATTGTTCCATTTCACCGCATGTCTCCGTTCTCAACGCGTTTCTCGGCAACCGGGTAACGATTTTGCCGGGCGCACGCATTGGCCAGGATGGTTTCGGCTATGCAATGGGGCGTGACGGTCACACCAAAGTCCCCCAAATTGGTCGCGTCATCATTCAAGATGATGTCGATATCGGCGCCAACACGACCATCGACCGGGGCGCAAGCCGCGATACCGTGATCGGTGAGGGGACCAAGATCGATAACCTCGTTCAGATTGGCCACAATGTTTCGATCGGACGCCACTGCGTTATTGTCTCGCAGGTTGGTATTGCAGGCTCCAGCTCACTCGGCGATTATGTGGTGATGGGCGGAAAGTCCGGCGTAAGCGGCCACTTACGCATTGGTGACGGTGTCATGATTGCCGGAGCGGCCAATGTCGCCAACGATATTCCGGCCGGCGAGAAATGGGGAGGGTCTCCGGCTCAACCCATGCGGGATTGGCTGCGTGAGGTCTTCACCCTCAAGCAACTGTCCATTCAGCGCACGCGAGACAAGCGAAAAGCATCCCCGCAGGATGACGACGAGAAATAGCGACAGCTGCACCCATCTGTGCAATTGAAAGTAAGGGCTTCATCGCCCAACGGAATGAGGGGAATGGAAAACTCAATGTCGGAGCCGGTTAAGAAACTCGAAGCGGTTGATATCGTTAAGATTATGGACCTTTTGCCCCATCGTTACCCTTTCCTTCTGGTGGATCGGATCATCGATATCGACGGCGATGAGTCTTGCATCGGCATCAAGAATGTCACCTATAACGAACCGCAATTCACTGGCCATTTTCCAGCCATGCCGGTTTTCCCGGGCGTCTTGCTGATTGAGGCCATGGCGCAGACGGCGGGTGCCATCTGTGTATTGTCGAAACTCTCAGCGGAGGTTCGTCCCAAGCACGTATACTTCATGACCATCGACAAGGTGAAGTTTCGCAAGCCAGTAGTTCCCGGCGATGTGGTGGAACTCCATATGCGCAAAACCAGTAATCGCCGCAATATGTGGTGGTATCGGGGTGAGGCCAAGGTCAATGGCGTGCTTGTTTGTGAGGCTGAAATCAGCGCAATGGTTGGCAACTAATGACGACAACCAGCGAAATTCACCCCAGTTCCGTTGTCGAGCCCGGTGCTAAACTCGGTAAGGGCGTCAAGATCGGTCCATTTTGTCTGGTCGGGTCAGATGCGGTGCTCGGTGACGGGTGTGAACTCGTCAGCCACGTGGTCATTGCCGGGCGCACGACGATTGGCGCGCGCACCAAAATCTATCCATTCGCCTCCATCGGCCACCCGCCGCAGGACGTAAAATATGCAGGAGAAGCCTCGACGCTGGTCGTGGGTTCCGATTGCATTATCCGTGAAGGGGTAACGATGAACCCCGGCACGGCGCATGGCCGCATGACGACCACGGTTGGCGATCATTGTCTGTTTCTGGCCAACTCCCATGTCGCCCACGATTGCCATATCGGCAATCATGTCATCTTTTCCAATAATGTTATGCCTGCCGGGCATTGCCATATCGGAGATTATGTCATCATCGGTGGCGGGGCTGGGCTGCACCAGTTTGTGCGCGTCGGTGCGCATGCCTTTATCGGCGGCATGTCGGCGATCGAGAACGACGTTATCCCCTATGGCATTGCGATGGGCAACCGCGCGTACCTTGCGGGCCTCAATGTTGTCGGTCTCAAGCGTCGCAATTTTTCGCGTGAACAGATTCATGAATTGCGCCATGCCTACAAGGCGTTGTTCAATCACGAGGGTACGCTGGCTGAGCGGGTCGAAGCTGTGGCCAAGGATTTTTCCAATCAAGATGTGGTTCAGGAAATCATTGATTTCATCCGCACCAGTAAAGACCGCTCCATTCTGACGCCGCGCGATAGCGACGGTTCTGGCACTTAAATGGCAGGAGGCCCCACCGGTCCCGTTGCCATTATCGCAGGGGCTGGACTTCTGCCAGTTGCGCTCGCGCAGCATCTGAAAGGTGCTGCGCGCCCATACCGCATTCTGGCTTTGCGCGGCTTTGCCGACCGGGAATTGGTGCGCCAGGCGCATGAGGTCGTCGATATTCTCGATGTAAAGGGCATCATCACCCATCTTGATGGATGGCAGCCTTCTGCCGTTGTGCTTGCGGGGGCCGTCAATCGACCCAAACCTTCCGCTCTGCTGGGCTCCTATTCGCTGATACGCAATATGGGCGACCTCAAGGAGATGGTCGCGCGCGGCGACGATGGGCTGTTGCGTGGCGCGGTCTCTCTTCTGGAAGGCCGGGGTTTCACGGTCATTGGTGCCCACGATATTCTGCCTGAGATATTGAGCGGCGAGGGCGTGTTTGGCAACCGCGCGCCTTCAGCGGACGAAGATGCCGCCATCCGTTATGGCTTCGGTGCGCTTCGTCAATTGGCCCCCTATGATATCGGCCAGGCGCTTGCCCTGTCGAACCAGCACATCCTCGCCATCGAAGGCCCTGAAGGCACCGATCGGATGCTGCGCCGGGTGGCAGGCCTACGCAAGAAAGGGCTGTTTTCCCGCAAGTCTCAGTCTTATGCCGCAAGCGCACTGGTGAAAACCGCCAAGGCCCAGCAAGACCTTCGCGTCGATATGCCGGTGATCGGCCCCCGCACCGTGCGGGAAGTGGCGGCTGCGGGGCTAAGCGGCATCGCGATAGGCGCGGGCAAAACGCTGATCCTCAACCGCGAAGAAACCATTCGCGAAGCAAATAGGCACAATCTCTTTCTGGTCGGCTTTTGCGCCGAGTAACTGGACATTTCCATGACTGAAAAGCAGGCGAACTCTCGCAAGATTTTTCTGGTGGCGGGCGAAGAATCTGGCGATCAACTCGGCGGCCGGTTGATGCGCGCCATCACCGCACAAGCCTCAGAGCCTCTTTCATTCGAGGGTGTGGGCGGCCACACGATGATCGACGCCGGGCTCAAATGCCTGTTTCCCCTCGAAGATATCGCGGTCATGGGGTTTACTGCGGTCGTCGGGCGGTTGCGCACGCTCATCAATCGCATTAACCGCACCGTCGAAGCCGCGATTGCCGCAAATCCCGATGTTCTGGTTATCATCGACAGCCCGGACTTTACCCATCGCGTGGCGAAAAAAGTGAGGCTGCGCGCGCCCCATATCCCCATCGTTGATTATGTCAGCCCGTCAGTTTGGGCGTGGCGACCGGGTCGCGCTAAGAAAATGCGCGCTTATGTTGATCGCTTGTTTGCAATCCTGCCGTTTGAGCCAGATGTTCATAAAAGGCTTGGTGGGCCACCCTGCACCTATGTCGGCCATCCGCTCATTGAACGCGTCGATGAGTTCAGGCCGAAGGAGGGGGAGCGTTCGGCGCTGGGAGTGGGGCGCATCAAGTTGCTGGTTTTGCCCGGCAGCCGCCATTCGGAAGTATCTCGTTTGATGCAGCCGTTTGGTGACGCGATTGGCCACCTTGCCGAACGCTACCCGAACCTCGACATCGTTATTCCGGCAGTTGCGCACCGCGCCGCTGAGATAGAAGAGCGCGCCAAGACCTGGAAAGTGAAGCCCGAGATCGTGGTGGGTGAACAAGCGAAGCTTGAGGCATTCCGCTCGGCCCATGCGGCGCTTGCAGCTTCCGGCACAGTCACGCTGGAACTCGCGCTCTCGGGCGTGCCCATGGTCGTGGGTTACAAGATGTCGAAGCTCGAATACCAGCTACGCCATTTCGTCAACGTGCCATCCATCGTTCTGGCCAATCTTGTGCTGCAGCACAATGCAGTGCCAGAACTGCTGCAATGGGACTGTACTCCAGAGAAGATCGTCAGGCATCTGGCGCCGCTGCTCGAAGAAGGCGCCGAGCGCTGGGAGCAGATCGCCGCTTTCAAGAAGCTCGATGCTTTGATGGAAATCGGCGGTGACCACCCTAGCGAGCGTGCTGCCCGGATCGTTCTGGAGACATTGCCCAAACGTGTGTAATAGCTGGTGTGGCAACAATAACAAGAAAGGGCCCGCAGGCCCTTTCCGGTAATTGCCGAATTTTCGAAGTCGCTTAGCCGCGCTGCGACAGCGTGCGATAGTCGCGTTGCGGCTTGCCGACATAGAGCTGGCGCGGACGCCCGATCCGTTGCTGCGGGTCTTCGGTCATTTCCATCCACTGGGCGATCCAGCCGATGGTGCGGGACATGGCGAACATCACCGTGAACATGGAGCTCGGGAAGCCCATCGCGTGAAGGGTGATGCCGGAGTAGAAGTCGATGTTCGGATAGAGCTTCTTTTCGATGAAATAATCATCATGCAGCGCGATGCGCTCCAACTCACGCGCCACTTCAAACAGCGGATTGTTGGCATCTCCTACCTCTGCCAGCACTTCATGCGTGGTTTTCTGCATGATGCGGGCGCGGGGGTCGTAATTCTTATACACCCGGTGGCCGAAGCCCATCAGACGGAACGGATCGTCCTTATCCTTGGCGCGCTTGATGAATTCCGGAATGCGGTCTGGCGTTCCGATCTCTTCCAGCATTTTCAGAGCGGCTTCGTTGGCACCGCCATGGGCGGGGCCCCACAGACAGGCAATACCAGCGGCGATACAGGCAAACGGGTTGGCCCCGGAAGAGCCCGCGAGGCGCACCGTCGAGGTTGATGCGTTTTGCTCATGATCAGCATGGAGGATCATGATCCGGTCAAGCGCGCGGGATAGCACGGGGTTGACGCGGTACTCCTCGGACGGAACAGCGAAGCACATGCGCAGGAAGTTCGCCGAATAGCTCAGGCTGTTCTGGGGGAACATGAACGGTTGGCCGATGGAGTATTTATAGGCCATTGCCGCAATCGTCGGCAGCTTCGAGATCATGCGCATCGACGCAATCATGCGCTGCTGCGGGTCATTGATGTCGATCGAGTCGTGATAGAAGGCGGAGAGCGCGCCAACAACGCCGACCATGATCGCCATGGGGTGGGCATCGCGACGGAAGCCCTGGAAGAAGCGAGTCATCTGGTCATTGACCATCGTGTGCTTGGTGACGCGCATGTCGAAATCGGCCTTCTGCGCGGCGGTGGGCAGCTCGCCGTACAGCAGGAGGTAGCAGGTTTCCAAAAAGTCGCCGTTTTCGGCAAGCTGCTCGATGGGATAGCCGCGATAGAGCAGGATGCCTTTTTCACCGTCGATATAGGTGATCTTGGACTCGCAAGCTGCCGTAGAGGTGAAGCCGGGGTCGTAGGTGAAATATCCCGACTGTCCATAGAGCTTGGATATATCGACGACACTCGGCCCGATGGTGCCATCAAGGACCGGGAATTCGAATTGCTTGCCATCAATGGTGAGGGTGCTGGTTTTCTTGGCCATGAATATTACCCACCTTTTCAAGATGTTTGCGTTGGCCAAATTCGCAGCGGCAAGACACCAGCGCCGCCGCGATATTTGGTCGCAACTTCAGTAATATATGCGGTAGCTCATCCCATAGACGGCATCAACCACGCCTAAAGAACACTATGCTTTTGGCTAGTAACGCCAAGCAATCATTGGAAAAACGGCCTCAGGCGGGAATGCCGACGTCGTTTATCCGAGCCAAAGCCTCTTCTTTACCAAGGATTGCCATCACCTCGAACAGTCCCGGCGAAGTGGCACGTCCGGTGACGATGGCGCGCAACGGCTGGGCAATCTGGCCAAGCTTGGCGTCAACCTCGTGCGCATGCGCACGTATGACGCCTTCGATGCTCTCCTGCGTCCATTCGGTCAATGCGGCGAGCTTGGTTCCGATGCCCCCGAGGCGGGCGCGTCCTTCTTCCAGCACTGTGCCAGCTTTGGCGTCAAGCGCAAGCGGGCGCTGGGCATAAAGATAATAGGCGCTGTCAACGAGTTCAACGAGGTTCTTGGCGCGCTCCTTGAGCCCTGGCATCGAGGCAATGAAGCGCTGGCGTAGCTCGGCCGGGAGCTTGCCCGGCAATCCACGACTCGGCCCGATTTCCGGCAAGATCACCTCGATCGCTTTGACGAGATCTTCGTCTGGCGTCTGGCGCATGTAATGGCCATTGAGGTTTTCGAGCTTGGCGAAGTCGAAGCGGGCAGGTGACCGGCCAATCTGTTCTAGATTGAAAGCTGCGACCATTTCTTCGGTCGAGAACATTTCCTGGTCGCCGTGGCTCCAGCCGAGACGCACGAGATAGTTGCGCACGGCTTCCGGCAGATAGCCCAGGCTGCGATAGGCGTCCACGCCGAGTGCGCCATGCCGCTTCGAAAGTTTAGCGCCATCCGGGCCGTGAATGAGCGGAATGTGGGCGAACTGAGGAATATCCCAGCCCATGGCGTTGTAAATATGCGACTGGCGGGCAGCATTGGTAAGGTGGTCGTCGCCCCGAATGACATGGGTGACGTTCATATCGTGGTCGTCCACAACCACTGCCAGCATATAGGTCGGGGTACCATCGGAGCGCAGCAGAACGAGATCATCGAGATCCTTGTTCTGCCAGGCAACGCGGCCTTGCACCTGATCATTCACCACCGTTTCGCCTTCGAGCGGCGCTTTCAGCCGGATGACAGGCTTGATCCCTGCCGGGGCCTCAGACGGGTCACGGTCGCGCCAGCGACCATCGTAACGTAGCGGGCGGCTTTCCTTGCGGGCAAGCTCACGCATCTCGTCAAGTTCCTGGGGCGAGGCGTAGCAATAATAGGCCTTGCCACGCGCAAGGAGTTCCTCGGCCACTTCCTTATGGCGGGCGGCGCGGCTGAACTGATAAACGGTGTCGCCATCCCACGACAGA
Organism: Microvirga sp.; assembly: GCA_031546825.1. Classification (GTDB taxonomy): domain Bacteria; phylum Pseudomonadota; class Alphaproteobacteria; order Rhizobiales; family Beijerinckiaceae; genus Hohaiivirga. Next base: position 86,495 of record JAVBJU010000013.1, read on the forward strand.
CCGAGCCAGCTCAATCCGTCGATGATCGCCTGAATGGCGGGTTCCGTCGAACGCTCCCGGTCCGTATCCTCGATGCGCAGCAGCATGGTGCCGCCGAACCGACGGGCAAAAAGCCAATTGAACAAGGCCGTGCGAGCTCCACCGATGTGGAGGAAGCCGGTGGGTGATGGTGCGAAACGAGTGACGATGGGTTTGGTCATATCGATCTTTGCTAGTTGCCGCTGGAGAAACGAAGCGTGAGCATATATGCTCTTTTCATGCCGTGCTCTAGCATGAGGATGGAACTGCGTTAAGCGAAAAGCAATGCCGCCTCCACGAATGCCTTCTTCTGTGACCAGAACGGACGCCGTGCTCGTGTGGCTTGGCGGCGGGGTAGGCGTGACCGATTATTCCCTGGCCACAGTGGGAGAACGGTTTCGGCACTGGTGCGCGAAAGAAAGCGAAAGTCCGCATTTCCTCTGCTGGTTCGTCGTTTGTTTCGGCACAGGCATTGTGCTTTTCTTTCAATCGAGCGGGGATGCCACCGCCATATGGCCGGTCTCGTGTGCGCTCATGTGTCTGGCCATTGCCTGGAGATGCCGCGCGCAGCGCACAACCATGCGGGTCGTACTAGCGTTGTTTGCTGTTTTTGCCGGTTTTGCCAGCGGTGTTTTGCGCCTGCAACGGGTGGAGGCTCCGCTTCTGCAAAGGACGATGATTGGGAGCATGACCGGTTATGTCGAAGCGGTTGAGCATCGCGCTGGCCGAAGCCCGCAACTGACCATCATGCCAGTGACGCTTGCGAACCTGCCGACAAGCTCCATCCCCAAGCGTATCAAGATTACGCAACGCGCGGGAAACCCACCCATCGCTGGGGCTTTCATTTCTGCCAAGGTGCGCCTGCTGCCACTACCACAACCGGTGCGCCCATCCGGCTATGATTTTGCGCGCGATTCCTATTTCCGTGGTTTTGGCGCGGTTGGTTCGGTGCTCGGCGCAGTTGAGGTTGTGGCAAGCACTGAAAAGCCGCCGATTGGTCTTGCAGTTACAGCGGCAATCGACCGGGCGCGCAATGCGCTTACCAAACGCATATACGAGACTTATGGTGGCGCGGCAGGCGGTGTTGCTGCGGCTCTGCTGACCGGAAAACGCGGTTACATCCCAGAAGAAACAAACGATGTTTTGCGGGCTGCAGGCATCTACCACATCGTGTCGATTTCCGGCCTACATATGGTGATTGCCGCGGGAATGGTGTTCTGGTTCGTTCGCGCTGTGCTCGCTCTGTTCATCGTTCCGGCGTTGCGCTGGCCTGTCAAGAAAATCGCCGCCGTTGTGGCGATGGTTGGCGCGACCGCGTATTGCCTGTTTTCCGGCGCGGATGTGGCGACGCAGCGCTCACTATTCATGACCCTGGTCATGCTTGGTGCAATCATTGCCGAGCGGCGTGTGCTGAGCATGCGCAACCTCGCCATCGCCGCTCTGATCATTCTGGTGACCGCACCCGAGGCGATCCTTGGGCCCGGTTTCCAGATGTCCTTTGCTGCCGTTGCGGCACTGGTGACACTGGCGCAGGCCGCTCGCCACATGACGATTACCGTGACAGGCAACTGGTTCGTCCGCTCTATCAAACACAGCGTGAACTGGTTTTCGGGCGCTGTGGCAACTACGGTGGTTGCGGGCTTTGCCACCGCGCCCTTCGCCGCCTATCATTTCCAGACAGCCGTGCCCTATGGCCTGATCGGCAACGCTCTCGCTCTGCCGCTGGTTTCTCTGATTGTCATGCCCATGGGAGCCTTGGGAGCGCTGGCCTATCCGTTCTCGCTGGATCAGCCGATGTGGCAGATCATGGGATGGGCAACGGCTGTGGTGGTTGATGTTTCGCGCTGGGTCGCGGCGCTGGAAGGGTCGCTGGTGCACTTTCCGGCTTTCGGTGCCGGCGCGGTTGTTATGGCGACCATCGCGGTCGTTGTTGCGACGGCTGCGGTTTCGCCACTGCGTTATGGCGCGGTCATTCCGCTGATCGCATCGGTTTTACTTGCTTCAATGCCCGAGCGGTATGTTGTTTTCATTGATCGTGACGGGCGGGCCGCCGCCGTTCGGAGTGTGAACGGCGCGATGTTTCTAGTCGGTTCGGCCAACAGCTTCCTGGCAGAGCAATGGTTGCGGGCCGATGGGGACGAGCGTGATGGTAAGGATGCGGGCCTGCGCAAGGATTCTCGTTGCGATATTATGAGTTGCGTCGGCGAAGGGGTGGTGACGGTTGCGGTCGTCAAAAATCCCCTGGCATTTCGGGAGGATTGTCTGCGTGCGGATGTGATCGTTTCATCTTATGCCGCGCCGCCGACATGCGCTGCACCTGTCGTTATCGACCGCAAGCGGCTCAACGAAGGTGGAGCCGCAGCGATCACGCGTAATGCCGACGGTCAGCTTAAGGTGCGCCATGTTCGGCAGAACATCGAGATGTGGCCCTGGCAGATTGGGCGCGCAGGTCGAGGCGAAGAAACCCGAGACAACGCGCCGTAAGGGCCTATTCTCAGTATTTCCGCACTAAACTCACCAGCTTACCCTGAATTTTGACCCGATCCGGCCCAAGCACGCGGGTTTCGTAGGCGGGGTTCGCTGCTTCCAGGGCGATGGAAGAGCCCCTGCGGCGCAGGCGCTTCAAGGTGGCTTCCTCATCATCAATCAAGGCGACGATGATATCGCCGGTATTGGCTGTTTCCTGCTTGCGCAAAACCACGATATCGCCATCGAGAATACCGGCTTCGACCATCGAATCGCCGCGCACCTCAAGAGCGAAATGCTCACCGCCTGATAAAAATTCCGGAGACACCGCCACTGAGTGAGTATGGTCCTGCAATGCCGAGATCGGCGTGCCAGCGGCAATCCGGCCCATGACCGGGATCGAATAACTTTCAACAGCAGAAGGCACTGTAAAGGGCAGGGGCTTCGTGCGCGCATTGTCCGACAAACCGCCTTCCACGATACTTGGCTTGAATTTCGGCTTTGGTGCCACATAGCCTTCGGGCAATTTCAGCACTTCCAGCGCGCGGGCGCGGTTGGGCAAGCGACGAATGAAGCCGCGTTCCTCCAGGGCGCTGATCAGACGGTGGATCCCGGATTTCGACTTGAGATCAAGCGCCTCCTTCATTTCCTCGAAAGAGGGCGGAACACCAGCTTCCGCAAGGCGCTCCTGAATGAAACACAGTAAGTCATGCTGTTTGCGTGTGAGCATCGGGGCAGCCTCTGCGGGTGGGAACCGTCACCGGTAAATGATTCTGAAACAAACAGTGAACACCATAGATGTTCCTGCTGTGTTCTGCAAGGGGCGGTGGAAGGCGATTGGTGGCTTTTGGAGGCGCGATAATTGGCTGCCCTTAAGCGCTTATAATTATCTGTCCGTTAAAACGTCAAGCTATTGAAAACAAATCACTTTTTATCGCGGTATTTAAGAACATGGAAGAGGGAGAATTTAACGGACACGGAATTATTGGGATGTTGATTTTAAAAGGTTTTTTGCGAGCCCGTCTCTTTTGATAATCAGGATTGCGGACCTTTTTGCGGACCCTTGGGTTGAGATTTTTTCTCTTTTTCATCCTCCGCTTTCAAAATAAGCTCAAAGTTTTCTTTTCCAAGAGCGTCTTCAAGGATTTTATCAAAGTTTGCTCTCTGTAGATTATCCTCTATAAATTTTGCGTTATTTCTAGCTTCTTGCATCATTCTCTCAAAAATAAATTTTCTAATTATTATTGTTGTTTTTGGTGAGTTGAAGTAATCGTCATTTTTGAAGAAATTTTCAATGTTTAACATAACAATTTCAAGATTTTTTGGTATTTCTTTTAATATGTCTTTGTCTTTCTTACCAGAAATATCGCCTAGCAAAACATAGCTTAAATCGATTTTTCCGCACATTGCGAGATAAACAATGTGCTCATATGGTATGGAATTTCTCTTTCTCCATGCGGAGACAGTTGTTTTCGAGATACCAAGAGCATGGGCTAGCTCTGTATCTGTGCGAACATTTAGTTCGGAAGACAGACGGTTCAAAATACTTTCAGAATAAATTCCTCCAGCCGCTAACGCGAGTGCGCGATCCAGATCAGATTTCGGCGGTGTTGACATATTGCGTACCATGAGTTTACATATTGTAGACATGATTGGTGAGGAACGAATGACTCTAACTGCTGGCCAATGCAAAGACAAATTTGAGGCGCAAGGCATTTCAATCCGAGAATGGTCACGTTGTCATGGATTTAATCCCCGTACGGTTTATGCGGTACTCAATGGCGAGTTGAAAGCCAAACGAGGGATTAGCCATAAAATCGCTATCCAGCTCGGAATAAAAGCACGTTCAGCTGATAAGTGCTTCAAACGGAAAGCCTCCTAACAATGGCCGATTGGATCGCATCCGACACCTTCGCCGTGATAGTCGGTATCTCCGAGCGAAAGGCCAGATCGGCTTTGGAACGGGTGTTTTCTGGCAAATCAACTAGCTGGCGCGGAGCCTCCCTCATTGTCCGGGAAGTCCCCAGCCGGGGCGGTCGAAGCGGGATGCGGTATCAGGTTCGCGTTGATAGCCTTCCTGTCGACATTCGAAGCCGTTTCGAAGAGCTTTCGAAGGAACCTTGTGGGCTTATCTCACATAGCTTGAAAGCACAGCGCGAGCGAGAAGACTGGTTTCACGTCATCAAGCCGTTGATTGAGCTTGACGATCCGCTACAGCGAAGCGTTGCCCGTGCCGCCCTTATTGATGAGATCGCCGCGAAAGAACACAGAATCGACGGACAGACGATAAAAGTCACCGTCCGCACCATCCGCCGCAAGCTCGAAGCCTATAGAAAGAACGGGCTTTCGGGGCTTTCCAAGGACAAGCGCAACGATGCCGGGAAATCGCGTGTCATCGTCACACGTCTTTGGGATCAAGCCGTTCCGTTCGATGACGAAACAAAGGAAGCGGTTGCGGAAGAGTTTCTTAGATATATGCGCAGGCTGGTTGCTGGACCCGCACAGACCAGCAATGCGCAAGACCTTGCATCATATAAGTTACAAGGCTTGACCACGGCACGGGCTTTTGATCCCGGCTCGGAAGAATTGAAGCGGATTTGTCAGGTTCCCCGCTACATGATCGAGCGGGAAAAGCAGTTCAAGCAAATTCATCTCTATAACCACGACCGCAAGGCTTACGATGATGCCAAGCCGCGCATCCGCCGCACCCGCAAAGGGCTTTTGCCCATGGATATCATCGTAGCGGATATTCACCCGGTCGATATTCTGTGCCGCCGCGCCGATGGCTCCACCGCCACGCCACGCGCCATTGCCTGGCTGGACGTAGCTACTAACCGGATATGGATAACCCTTGTTCTGCTGGAAAAGGGAGAAGGTATCCGAAATGTGGATGTAATTGATTCATTCCGGGAAATGGTTTCCGAATGGGGCCTGCCTCGTAAACTTTATATGGACAACGGCAGTGAATACAATTGGGCCGATTTTGTCGATGACGGGCTGAAGCTGGTACTGCCGAACGGCAGCAGGATTACATACGAGTACGGCACACGCAAAGTTTCGAACATAGTCAGAGCCAAGCCTTACAATGCGGCAGCGAAGCCGATTGAAGGCATTTTTGCGGTCCTCGAAAAGAATTTTTTCAGTCTCATTACGGGCTGGATCGGCGGCGACCGCATGAAAAAGAAAACGGCAAATGTCGGTAGAGAGCCGACGCCGTATCCCGGTAGTTTCGAAGAATTAAAACGTGATATTGCAGATGTGCTTCGCTGGTATGACATCAAACCACAAACTGGCGAGTTTAAAGGCATTTCCCCGTCTGAATTATGGACGCGAGCGGTTGCCGAAGGGTGGCAGCGGGTAGATGTTGACGAACGGGTATTGTTGCTTGCGTTTTCGGAAGAAAAGCCGCGCAAGGTTAGACAAGGCGCTATTCGTTGCAACGGATGGTACTGGACCGCGCCGGAATTGCGTCGCTATCAGGGCGACATGGTTTCCGTGCGGATACCGAAATATCATCATTGGACCAAGCTGCCAGTTTACGACGAAAAAGGCGAACTCCTTTGCTTTGCTGAACCTGACACGCAATACGACTTCATGGATCCTCTCGGGGCTATTGAAGCAGCACAGCGTTCCCGGGAACACAAACAAGGTTTGGACGAACTGAGCCGCAAGACTCCCAAACTCAATATGTTGCAGGAAGTGCGTAAGCGGATTGCGGCTGCGCCTCCTGTCCCGCTGCCTGCGCCATCCGGGCGGATCGGCGGTTCCGAGAAGGCTGAAGAATTAGTCGCACTTCTCAGCGAGCCGGAAGATATGCGCCATGCGCGAGAACAGCGGAAGCTCATAGAAAAAAATGAGAATTTTTTGAAATTAACGCGGACTTTCCGACGCAGCGGAACGCGGGGATAGGCAATGGTAAGGGAAATTCACATGTCCAGATCCGAGATCATTGATTTTTCGACCTGGTCTAGAACGGGGCCAGATAACAAAATCAAAGCTCCAGCCAATTTTTTGGAAACCTCAATATCCCAAAAAATACAGACCATGGTTGATGTGTGCCTTAACGCGAATTTGATCGGATTGGTTACAGGGGCGCCCGGAATTGGCAAGAGCACAACCTTGCGCTGGATTGCTTCACAGGAGCCTACTTACGCCGTTTATGTGGAAGTTAGCCCCGCACAAGCGGCCCTGAAACCGTTCTGTAAGTTATTATCTGACAATTTTGGCTGGGGTGTTGATTGTCAATATCAACACCAATGGTGGGAAGTTCTGGTTAGTAGACTTCCTGATGAGGCAAAACGTCTGCGCTATCTGATGGTTGATGAGGCGCAAACCCTTGATAACGATGCTTTACGTATTCTCGTCAATTTCCAGGAACAGTTCGGCATGGCGGTCATTCTTGCCGGTAACGAAAGCACCTTGCGCCGCAAAAATTCCGGGCCTGCTTTCGAACAGATCACCGACCGTATTGGCTTCAAATTGAGGCTCGAAGGATTATTAGATAGCGATTTCCAATGCTTGGGGAAAAATTTCGGTTTTACTGGAGAAGATGCCTGTAATTTTATTATCCGCTACGGGAAGCAAACCAGTTTGCGTAAGGTCGAGCAACTACTGAGCGCAGCTAAACTTCTTGCAGAAAACGAGAAGATGCAACCAAATTGTGGACATTTGAAAGAGATGCTTGCCGTTATTGATGAAAACGCTGCGGAGCGGATTACCCGCCGCAAATGAGTTAACTGTAATCTGTATCGGAGACAGGAAATGGTGTTACCCAACAGCACGAATTCAAACGAACCTAAGGCCAAAGAATTTTTCAACGGTTTTGGGCGGAAAAATTCGTTCGGAAATTACATTGAACGGCTGTATCCGACGCTCAAGATAAAGAATTACGAGGTTCGATGCCAATCGGGCGATGATATACAGATGGAGTGTTTGTCCAGCATCCACAATGTTCTATGTTTAGCTTGGGTTTACGATAAGATTTTTGCTGACGCCTCCGCTGAGGATGCCCTTGATGTTCTCGGCGCGGGTTCCGTTTTGATGGAGACCATTGCCCGCCAGATGTTTGAATTGCAGAAGGCGATAGACCAATGAGTGGCATTTCCAAAAAGCAGATTGCCGTTGTGCACCTGGCCAAAAAGCAGCTTGGCTTTGATGACGAAACCTATCGAACCATCCTGTTCCACCATGGCGACGGTGCCTTGAGCGCCAATGAGCTTACGCCACAAGCATTTTCGGGCGTCATGGCATATTTCAACGCATGGGGTTTCCGCTCAAGTTGGATGCAACGCACCTATGGCGACCGGCCCGGCATGGCTTCGCCGCACCAGATCGATTTGATCCGCAAGTTGTGGCGGGAATGGTCTGGGGGAAATGATGAAGCGGCGCTCAACCTCTGGCTTGAAAAGAGCTATGGTGTTTCGGCGCTACGGTTCGTCAAGCCGGATGTGGCAGGCAAAACCATTAACGGTCTGAGAGCCATGAAGCGCCGGAGAGCGGTGAAAGTTGCCGGGGCTCGGTGAAGGACGTTATGGAACATTCCGAAGACGTGAAAATGAAAGAGCTTCAAGAAACTCTGGCGCGGCTTCGTAACCTAGAGGAGCGTTGGGAGAAATCCTACTGGGGCGATAACTGGAAACACGTAAAGGCTAATCGTGATGCTGCACCCGATCAGTATAAGGAGCTCTCCTTGGAAGCAGCGAGCTATCGTCTCCATATGATCGAAACGGCATTTCGGTTGCGGATGCGCTATCGGCCCTTGCAAGTGAAATGGATCATGGACAGCCCAAATTTCCGCATCGATGAGCAAGAGTAGCATCGTCGTTATGGCGAAAAGCCCGATTTAGGAATGGAATAGGAACGCTTGGAGAGCTAAGGGCAGGTTAAAACATGCTCGGCCCTATTTAGCGCAAGAATGCCCGTCTGTGAACGTCTATTTCATTTTCTTGTTTTTCAGTTTTTCATCTCTGACATTTCCTTTTTGCCCGCGTGTGCGGGCGTATTCCCATTTTATCCCGTTTTGTACCGTGTAGCGCGCTTCTCATTTTAAAGCAGGCACATGAACGAGTATCGTAATCGCCCCACAATAGAACAGCTTATCGAGTGGTTTGGCGTCCAGCGGGCCGCGGAAATCTGCATTGCCGTTGGCGGTAGCCGCTTGCGAGTCTCAAGAGGGGCGGGAATGAACCATTTCTTTGCGCCCGATGAAATCTCAAGATTTCAGGAAACGTGGGACGGCCTCTATATCAGGTTCCCGTTGGCCCTGAATTTCACCATCAGCTATTTGTCCGAAGTTGAGGGGCTTTCGCATGGCAAAATAGCGAGGGTTTTGCACTGTCATGAGGAGACTGTGCGCCGGAATTTAAAGAGCCCATCTTTCCAGTTCTCGAAGGACGGGACGCTCATCAATTCCATGCCCGAGAAGGAAGCTCGCCATGTCTGACGCTTCCACGGTGTTTCACGCTGCCACCGGGCAAATTCAGGAATTGCCGACCAGCGGGGATTTTTCCCGGCCGCAGTGGATTCATGTGCTGCCTGCCGGAAGATTCACAGGGGCAGACGGCCGGGGGCCGTATGATGCTTCTTCACCGCAAACGATCATCGCCAATACGCGCAAGGTCGCGGGCAAGAAGCAAATTCCCGTCGATTACGATCATCAGACCGATCTTGGAGCCAAGAAGGGCTTTTCGACCGCTCCGGCTGCTGGATGGATTACCGGCTGGCAGATAAAAGAGGATGGTATCTGGGGCCTGGTCGAATGGACGCCCAAGGCGGCGGCGATGCTGAAAGACAGGGAATACCGCTTTCTTTCACCGGTATTCCAACACTCTCCAACGAATAAAGTTCTGGCGCTGCTGCGCGCAGGGCTGACCAACGATCCCAATCTTGAGCTGACTGCGCTCAACAACAAGGCAGGTTCCCACATGGCCGATGCTGCACCTTCTTTCCTGCAAAGTTTGCGGGAGCTTCTCGAATTGCCGGAAGAAGCCGGAGAGTCGGAGATACTCGAAGCGCTCCGTTCGGCTTTGACAGCCAAAAATAGCGCCGATCCGTCAAAATACGTTCCCATGGACGTATTTCAGGACGCCGTGAAAAAGATACATGAACTGAATGTGGGAGCGCCACGGGAAATAGCTGAGGTCGCTGTCCATGAAGCCTTGCGCGTTGGCCGCTTGCTACCCGGAATGAAAAATTGGGCAATCCAGTTATGCACGGTGAACAAGCCCGCCTTCGATGCCTTTTTGAATGATACGGCGGGAGGGGCAAAAATTCTTAGTTTCATTGAAGATTTGACCACGCCGCGACTCAAAGGGCGCAATCCGGATCACGAACGCCAACAGGCCATGAGTGCCGAGAAAAAAGAAGTCCTTGAAAACCTCGGACTTAGCGAAAACGATTACAAATCCTACGGAGTGAAGAAATAATGATCCCGAATTCCGCAAGCATGGCTCTCCTGTTCGGGGGCTTCAGTACGGCTTTCGCCAAGGGGATGCAGAACGCTCCGTCTCGGTATGCCGAAATTGCGATGAAGGTTTCTAGTAATGCCCGCTTCAACAATTACGGCTGGCTTGGCGCTTTGCCGAGAATCCGCGAATGGCTGGGTGACAGGATTATTCACAATCTGTCCGTCCATAATTACGCCATTACCAATCGGAGTTTTGAAAGCACCGTCAGTGTTGAGCGGGTCGATATCGAGGATGACCAGTACGGGATTTATGGCCCGATCTTCGAGAAGCTGGGGGCCGATTCTGCAACTCATCCCGATGAATTGGTTTTCTCACTACTGGCGGCAGGGTTTGGCTCCCGCTGCTATGACGGCCAGAATTTCTTTGACGCCGATCATCCGATTGGCGACGGTGAAACTGCAACCAGCGTTTCCAATGTGCAGGCTGGCGATAAGGCACCTTGGTTCTTACTTGATTGCAGCCAACCCATTCGTCCGCTGTTGTTTCAGGAGCGCCTTCCTTATCAGATGCAACGGATTGATTCCGATACCGATATGAACGTTTTCCTGAAGGATAAATACCTTTATGGCGTTCGTGCTCGATGCAGTGCTGGTTATGGCCTTTGGCAACTGGCCTATGCCAGCATGGCTGAACTGACACCGGCCAACTATGAAACCGCGCGTTCAGCCATGGCGACCATGAAGAATGATAGCGGCAAATCACTCGGTATCCGGCCAACACACCTCATCGTGCCACCGTCGCTGGAAGGGGCAGCGCTACGCCTTCTCAAAGCAACGATCAGCGGCGGGGAAAGCAATGAATGGGCCGATAGCGCCAAGCTGGTTGTAACGCCGTTCCTTGAGTGAGCCTCGCACTCATGAGCCGCATTGACGGCCAGGAACGCGCGGTGGCTCCTACCGTTGGACCTCTCGGTAGGAGCCGCTTCGTATTAAAGGTGATAGGTAATGCAGAGCGGAAATGACTTGAGAGCCATCAAAAAGCGAGCGGGATTAATGCGTTTGCTCGATGGCTACCGGTCACCAATTGCCAAAGACGCCGAATTGGCCGCGTTTATAGTGGAAGGTCTGGCAAGCATGGGCGTCAGAGATATTCAGCAAGCCTGTGCAGCCCGGTTCGGCTCGCAACGCGCACCCAGCCGATCCGCAATCCACCGATTTTGGCAACGCCTTCGGAAGGACATAGGAATCGGTTCGAAATAAAAGCCTATCCCGCATCATTCCGTATAATCCCGCGATATCCCGGATAACGGACATACAGTTCTCGGTAAGGACAAAGAGATATAAAGAATCCACTTTTGTCCGGTTACTGCGACAGAATCCTTGCGGCGATCGTTTCAGCAATTGCATCGTATTCGCGATTGAAGTGGTGACCGCCCTTCATCTTGACACGTTCTGCCTTATCAAATTCCGGAAAGATGCAGGCCGTGCTGTCATCTTGCAATTCTTCTTCGCCATAGAAACACTGGGTTTTGGTGATTGGCAACCGCTCCAGTAGGGGCTTGACGGATTCGGCGTTATCCAGATTGGAACCGAGATAGCCTTCGACCGAAATCTCAAAGTCGGTTTTAGGTGCTAATCCGAGTAGCGAGATCAGCTTGACCTTCTTGCGGGTGGGGCGCGTCATAAGAGGCCATGCGAACGGGATCACATTCGCGCCGAAGGAATACCCGGCGATGCCATAGGTCTCAGTCTTGAATTCCTTGCCATATTCCGTAAGAAGCAATTCGATATCCGTCGCGATGGTCGCGGGCTCCCTTACTGTCCAGAAGTAGCGCAGAGCATCGAGACCGACGACAGCAATGCCCTTGGATGCCAGATGAGCGCCAATTTGTTGGTCTATGTCGCGCCAGCCGCCATCGCCGGAAACGATGACTACAACCGCTCGGGCAGGGCCCTCAGGGCGGATAAGGGCGACAGGTAGGCTGCTGATGCCTTTCTCTTCCTGACGCTGCAGTTCTTGGACAGCGGAGACGATATTCTTGCGCCTGGCGGCTTCGTCTTTGGCATTGTTTGAGACGGCCTTGTCCAGTGGGGCCTGGAATTCATCGACTTTGGCCTGTTCGGAAGGTGGCGCAATGACATACCAGGGCGCTGGCAACTGCTTATCGTTGCCAATCAGATAGGTTCTGTTCTGTGGAGCGGTCTTCGCAAGGGTTGTTGGGAGCATGAGCGCGCCGGGGCAAAAGGGGCGGTCTGATTTCAATATATGGGAGAAACCGACGCTGACAGCACCGGCAAGCGTGTTGCGCGGGGCCTGCGCAACAACGGCATAGGCGAAGGGCGCAGCATCACCAACCCCGATGACGACAGGAAAGAAATACTTCTTGATATGCAGGCTGCGTTGCACTGCCTCTGCCGCATCTTTGAGGTCATCCGAATAGTAGTGACACCACACGCTATCGGGCTTGGCTGCGCGCTGCTGACGCAGCGTATTGAAATCGACCTCCATGACGATGATGTCCTGGGCCACCAAGGCTTTGATGAGCGCTGTGGTTTCCTTTGGGCGGCTGCGATCTGACACAAGAATGGCTAACCCTTCTTGCGCACCCTCATTGTGGTAAACTTTGACTGTTTGCAGTGTCGACGTATTGACCTCAATGTTTTCCATCGGCGCAATGGGCGTGAGAAAATCAGCAATCTTGCCGCCCTTGAAGACGGCAAGCACGGTGGCCGCGACAACCAGGATGGTGACCGCGAGATACAATGCCAATTTTGCCAGTCTGCGTCCAAAAAACATGGAAATCCTATTTTTTCCAGAGGGTTCGCGTGACACCGCCGGAGATCAGCGCGGTTACGTCAATCAATATTTGTGGCAGCATCCAACCACCGGGATAGGCAAGATAGCGCGGCTCCCATTGCGGTTTGAACTTGTTCTTATAGGCGCGAAGTCCCGAGAAGCCGTAAAAGCGCTCACTGTTGCGGGCCACAAAGGTGGCAATCTTGTGCCAATTCGGTGCGAGTCGATGCGGGGAAAGGCCGGTGAGGGGGGCCATACCAAGATTGAACCAGCGCAACCCCTGTTCCTTGCCGTGCAGGATCACTTGCAGCAACAAAAGATCCATGACGTTGTGCTCTTGAGGAATGTAGCGCATCAAATCAACCGTCAGTTCCTGACGCGGCAGGCTCTGCCAGAGATTGGCAAAAGCAATGATCTGGCTTTCTTGGCGGATTACCGCGATGTCGAAGCGCGAGACGTATTCCTCCGACCAAGCGCCGACGGAAAAGCCCTTTTCTCCGGTGCCACGTTCAGATAGCCAGAGATCGGAAACCTCTTTCAGTTCATCAATGATTTCCGGCACTTTCTCACGCGGGATGATCTCGAAGACGAGATTGTTTTTGGTTGCTTTGTTGAGTGCCAGACGCCAATCTTTACCCGCCTTGCCGTCGATGGTGAATTTCGAGATATCGACCTTCGCTTCTTCGCCTAATTTCACCAGCGTGAAGCCACCATCAAGGTAGAGCGGGATATTCTCGGTCGAAACCTGGTAAAAAACCGGACAGCCGCCATGCTTGTCGGCCTCTTCCATGAACGTCCACATCAGGTCTGCCGCGTGTTCGTGATGGCCGACAGGGTCTCCCATCACAATCCAGCTCTTGCCTTGCACACGGTACATGAGAAACGCGTCACCGGCCGGGTGGAACAGGAAGCGCTTGTCACCCAGAAGCGCCAGATTTGCATCTGCTCGCGTTGCTGCTTCGAGAATGCCCTTTAGTTGGTCATAGGGCACCGTGTCTGCGCCTTTGCGCGCTGGGCGGCGGCCAGTGATGATGTGGAAGCCGATGGCTGCGCACAGCATCACGACGACCACCGTCGAGCGTAGGAAGCGCGAGGCGTCATCATGCCAAGTGAAATTCCACCACAACTGATTGCGATAACCGACATCGGTATAGGCGACAAAGCCAAGCCAGATAGAGCCAATGACGAATAGCACGATCATTGCGACCATGCCCTTTGACAACGGCTCGGAAAATAGCGCGCCCTTTCGGTAAAACGCCTGCTGAAACGACAGCAGCAGCATGAGAATGACAGCGAGGACAGTTGCTTCCTCCCAGTCCAGCCCCTTCAAAAGTGACACCACGATACCTGCCACCAAAACCAAAGCGGTCATGAACCAGGCGGTCTGCATCCGTTTGATGAGCCCATGGGACAGAACGAGCAGTCCGACACCCGCCATTGAGCCAATGAGATGCGAGACTTCGGAGAAGGGTAGCGGAACCACAAGCCGCAGGATGCGAATACGCGAGTCGTAATTCGGAACGACGCCGGAAACGAGTAGCACGGCGCCGCCAATGAAGGTGAGCGTTCCCAGCACAGTCGGGACGATGGGAAGAATAGCTGCGCGGAAGTGGCGTAGCGTTCTCCCGAGAGCATTCTCCGCTGTCACGGCTTCATAAAGCCCAAATAATGCGACAGCGCAGCAGAAGGGTATCAAATTGTACGTGACCCGCCACAAAAGAAGCGCGGAAAGCACGTGCTCTTTCGGAACATCAGGCATTGCGAGCAAGACCACCGCCTCGAACGCACCAATGCCTGCGGGCAAATGGCTGATGATGGCTAGGACGATGGATGCGGAAAAAATGGCGGCGAGGCTGAGGAAAGAGATGTTGGCCTCGGGCGGCAGAAACACCCATAGAGCCGCCGCTGCCGCGCCAACATCGACGAAGCCGAATATAATCTGAAGGATGACGGTTCGGGCATTGGGCAAGGGCAGCATGGCAGCGCCCTTACCCAGGAAGCGTTCGCCAGAGCCGCACCAGCCGGCAAAGGCGGCAAGAACCAGCAATAGCGTTACGCCGATCCCTTTATTGACCTCAAGAGACAGGTGATTGAGTTCTGCCATCGTGCGTGGATAGAACACGAGCGCCGTTCCGAGCACGACGAACATCCCCATCCACAATGTCAGGTTGGCGATGACCGTCAGTTTGGCGACTGCCGACAGGCTCATGCCCGCGCGCCCATAGATGCGCCACCGAACTGCGCCAGCGGTCAGAAGCGGAAAGCCGAGCGTTTGTCCCACTGCATAGGAACAGAATGAGCCGATGGCTATGGTGGAGGCACGGATCGGGCGTTCGGAAACCGTATGGATCGCGCAGGCATCGTAGCCCATCAACGCCACATAGCTGATACCGGAGAACAAGAGCGCTGCGGCAAAAACGCGATGGGGCGTTTTTCGCACGGAATCAACAATCTCAGTGACCTGAAGTCCGGCTAAAAGATGCGTCAATAAAACAAATAATGCAGTCAGAACAATGACGGTGAGCACACGTGGCCCCCAGACGGTGAGAAGCCGTCTGACTGCTGATGTTTCTTTTGCGGCTTCTTCCTCATCAGGCACGATTTCCTCGGAAAGAGCATACTCAAATTGCTCATCCGAAAGTGATGCCGATGATGCCGTGACTAAAGATTGTTCGCGCAAACTTCGCGCCCGCCTTTAAAAAACAGGAATAATTTTAGCTTCTTCCAATATTGTTTCTTTTCGACCTAGCCGAATTGAAATAATGTTTTTTTCTAGGAAACTCCAGCACAATATAACGGAATTCCGCCAGTTTTGCCATACATCAAACCTCACGGCTGAGCGGCGATGTCGGCATACGTCGCAGATCTAAACCTCATGTGCTCGTATCCACACGGGCTTTCGACATGATGTGCCGTTCTAAAAGCGGAGAATTCTACACAAATCACCATGGGCAGCGGCGGCCTCGAGGGGCAGACGCACAATGAGGGCGTCAGCCTGGGAGAGTACCGAAAGGAGTGAGGAATCTTGAGATTGACATGGTGTGGCGGTGAGGAGGCCGTGCTCATTGAACCCCAGCGTTGCACGCAAATGATCCTGGCGGTCGCCGTTCACCGGTAGGGACGCACCAAGCAGGCAGCTTTCCATCGGCAACTCTGCAGCATTCTTGACGCCGCACAGACTACGGATGGCAGGGAGCACGAACAGAAGGCCGGTAATGAAGGCCGAGACGGGATTGCCGGGCAAACCGAAAATCAGGGTTTCATCAAGCTTGCCGAATAGAAGCGGCTTGCCGGGACGCACTGCGACTTTCCAGAAGTCGGTGGTCATACCCTGACGGGTGAGTGCGGGCTGCACCAGGTCGCGGTCGCCAACGGAGACGCCACCCATGGTGACGATGATGTCCGCTCGCGCCTCTTTCGCCCGCACGATGGCGCGTTCCAGTGCCTCGAAGTTGTCTTCAGCTATACCGAGATCAATCACTTCCGCGCCAACTTCCTCAGCGAGCGCATGGATCGAAAAGCTATTGGACGAATAAATCTGATCATCGGTACAGGCCATACCGGGCAAGGCCAGTTCATCGCCGGTTGCCAGTAGGGCAAGGCGCGGCTTCTTGCAAACTTTCAACGATGCAATGCCAGCCGCTGCTGCCAAACCGAGGCGGCGGGCATCGAGACGCTGTCCCGCCTGTAATAAAACCCTTCCCGCCGTAAAATCGACGCCCGCGTCACGGATATGGGGTTTGCCGGGGTGAAACTCCCGGATGATCACATCACTGCCAGAGGCGTCGGTGTCTTCCTGCATCACGACGGTGTCGGCGTCATCGGGCACTGGGGCGCCGGTGAAAATCCGCACGGCTTCGTTGGCCCCGATTTTTCCGTCGAACCGCTTACCGGCGGCGCTTTCGCCAATGACACGGAAGGTCTGGGGCAGTGGGCCGACCGCATCTGAACGCAACGCATAGCCATCCATGGCTGAGGCGCGGAACGGCGGCTGGGCGCGGCTGGCTGTCAGGTCTTCTGCAAGATAGCGCCCGCAACATTGCCGGAGCGGCAGCGTTTCGGTGGCAAGGGATGACGGCGCGCAGGCAACGATGCGCTTGAGCGCTTCAGTGACAGACAGAAGGCCCGGCTTGCTCATGATGCCTCGAAACTCCCTGACTTGCCGCCTGCCTTTTTAAGAAGACGAATTCCGTCAATGCGCATGGCGCGATCAGCGGCCTTGACCATGTCATAGATGGTCAGGCATGCGACTGAGACAGCCGTCAATGCTTCCATCTCGACGCCGGTTTGCCCGGTCACGCGCGCTTCCGCAGTGATCCGAATACCCGGTAAAGTTTCGTCAATCGTGCAATCAACCAAAACCTGGTTAAGCGCCAGTTGATGGCAGAGGGGGATCAGCTCATGGGTGTGCTTCGCCGCCATGATTCCGGCAAGGCGGGCGGTACCGATGACATCGCCTTTTTTAGCGTTCCCCGCGCGAATGAGCGCCAGCGTTTCCATCTGCATCACCACCATACCTTCCGCTACCGCAATGCGGGAGGTGTGGTTTTTCTCAGATGTGTCGACCATGTGGGCCGCGCCGGATTGGTCAATATGGGTCAATTTTGCCATGAAATTACTTCGTTCCGAAGAGAAGTTCGCGCGTTGCCTGAGCCACATCATCTTGGCGCACTAGGCTCTCACCAACAAGAAATGTATTGATTGCGCTCTCACCAAGCCGGGTGATGTCAGCATGGGTGAAAACACCGCTTTCGGCGACGACAATACGGTCTTGCGGAATCAAGGGCGCGAGCTTTTCACTGACAGTGAGCGAAACCTCAAAGCTGCGCAGATCGCGGTTATTGATGCCGACGAGCTTCGTATGCAGAGGTAGGGCACGATCGAGCTCCTGGCGGTTATGGACCTCAACTAGCACATCCATACCAAGGTCATGGGCGGCGTTGGTTAGGTCGCGTGCCAGCTCATCGGAAACGCTGGCCATTATGACCAGAATGCAGTCGGCACCCCAAGTTCGGGCTTCCACCACCTGATAGGTGTCGAATAGGAAGTCTTTGCGCAGGACCGGCAATGGGCAGGCTTGACGCGCCGTGCGCAGATAATCCGGGCTGCCCTGAAAAGAGGGGGCATCCGTCAACACAGACAAACAGGTTGCGCCACCCTCAGCATAAGCCTTTGCCAGCAATGGCGGGTCAAAATCGGGCCGGATCAAGCCCTTTGATGGGCTTGCCTTCTTGATTTCGGCAATCAAGGCAGGGCGCTTTTCAGCCATATGCTGTTCGATGGCACGCACAAATCCCCGTGGTTCCGGTGCGGTATCAAGGCGCTTTTCCAGCTGCGCGAGCGGGATTGCCTCCTTGGCGTAGGCAATCTCAGTGCGTTTGTAGGCTTCGATTTTTTTGAGAATATCGGTCATGATGCTGCATTCGACACAGTAATGAGCTTTTCAAGCGTGGCGAGTGCCCGGCCTTCATCAATCGCGTTTTGCGCCAGCGCTACGCCGCTTTTGAGGTCCTGGGCCTTGCCCGCGACGACCAGCGTTCCGGCTGCATTGAGCACGGCGATATCGCGATAGGCATTTTTCGCGCCGTTGAGCACGTCGCGCAGAGCGCGTGCATTGTGATCCGGATCGCCACCTTTGAGGTCCGACAGGGTCACGGTTTTCAGGCCAAGTTCCTCAGGTGTGACGGTGAAGCGGCGTAGCTTGCCGCTTTCCATGGCGACGACATGGGTTGGTCCCGTAGTGGTCATCTCGTCAAGCCCGTCGGATCCGTGCACCATCCACACCGTCTGTGAGCCGAGATCGCTCAGAACGCGGGCGAGCGGCTCAAGCCATACTTCGGAGGAAACGCCAATCAGGCTGCGCTTGACACCCGCCGGGTTGCACAGGGGGCCGAGAAGATTGAACAGGGTGCGGGTGCCGATCTCAACGCGGGCTGCCGCGACATGGCGCATTGAAGCGTGATGGGCCTGGGCGAACATGAAGCACAAACCGGCTTCTTTCAGGCAACACTCAAGGCCCTCTGGCGGTTGTCCGAGGCCGATGCCGAGCGCGCCCAGCACATCAGCCGAGCCGGATTTGGAGGACGCAGCGCGATTGCCGTGCTTGGCGACTGGCACACCGCAGCCTGCAACAATGATCGCAGCAAGGGTCGAGATGTTATAGGAGCCCGCATGGTCGCCGCCGGTGCCAACCACATCGACCGCACCTTCGGGTGCCTTCACCGGCACCATTTTCGAACGCATGGCCGTGACCGCACCGACAATTTCATCGACGGTTTCGCCCCGCACCCTGAGTGCCATCAAAAAGCCGCCCGACTGCGCCGGGGTGACTTGGCCCGAAAGCAACGCCTCAAAGGCGGCACGGGCTTCGTCGCGCGTCAGAGAGGCACCGGTCGCGACCTTGGCCAGGTAGGGCTTAAAAGATTCCATTTCGTCTTAACCTCGGTGTCTCACCTTAAACAGTTGCGCCATTTCGCGTTGAAAAACGCATACACTTTTCAGCGTGGCGCGTTAAGCCCGCCCGTGGGCCTTGTTCCAATCGTCGGCGAGAGAAAAGAAATTACGCATGATGGTCGATCCATGCTCCGACATAATGCTTTCGGGATGGAACTGAACCCCGTGGATCGGCAGGCTTTTGTGCGATAGCGCCATGATCAGCCCGTCGGGCGTCTCGGCGGTGATGGCGAGATCTGCGGGGCAGGTGGCGCGGTCGACAATCAGCGAGTGATAGCGGGTGGTTTTAATGGGCCCGTTGATACCGCGGAAAATGGTCTGGCCCCGGTGTTCAATTTCCGAAACCTTGCCGTGCATGGGGGCGGGGGCGCGGATAACATCGCCGCCGAACACCTGCCCAATGGCCTGCAAACCAAGGCAAACGCCAAAGATCGGGATGTTTTTCCCAGCCTTTTCTATCACATCAAGACAAATGCCCGCCTCGTTCGGCGTGCAGGGGCCGGGTGAAAGCACAATGGCATGCGGCTTCTTGGCAATGACATCCGCACTGGTGAGCGTATCATTGCGCGCCACCTCGACATCATCGACCAGCGGCCCGATCAGATGGACGAGATTCCACGTGAAGGAATCATAGTTATCGATGACAAGGACACGAGACATAAGTGGCGTTCCCGGACGTTCGTTTCATGCCACTGCTGGCATATATGAAATAAGGGCGTCAGCTTTGCGCTGCCGAGGCGGTTTGGTCAAGGGAGGCAAACGGTTTTGTTGCGCGCGGGATGAGGTGCCGAGCCTCAAAAATCTAAGGAAAATGCGGCAATAAACAAGTTGCAGGTACTCATAAAGGCTTGCCCTGCGCAAAGCGTAGCATCAGCGTCATCGTGTGCACTGGAGAAGGCTGGAAGCCGTAATGCGAGTAAAACTGCCATGCGCTCTCGTGGAGAGCATGAACGACCAGAGCGCGGACGCCCACACTTTCGGATACGGCCCGCACCCTGTTTACCGCGTCGCGCAATAAAGCCCCGCCGAGATTCAGTCCCTGGGCACGCAGATCAACGGCAAGCCGCGCCAACACCATAACTGGCACAGGGTCCGGCATGTTTCTACGCACCGCTCCAGTCGCTTGTTGATGCGCAATCGCCCCTGAGGCAAGAGCGTAATAGCCCAAGACATGATTATGCATGTCAGCAACAACGAAAGTGCGGCTGGCACCATTGAGGTGATTGATGAGCGAGCGGCGTTTGAGCCAATCATCCAGAACAGGTTCACCGCAATTGAATGCAGAAAGTTGGTGTTCGGCGCATAATGCAAGTGGCGCTGAAAGAACCAGACTCATTTCCACGGAGCTTTGACAGCCATGAGGCGTTCAAGACCTGGGTTGGGACCTTCTGGCGCGTCCAGTAACGCCGTGAATTGCTGGAATTTATCAGAATCGAGTTGGAAAAACACTTGGTCCAGCACCACCGACTGAGCACGGTCGCAGGCGGCTTCGAGCATGAAATCTGAACGGTTTTTGCCCAGCAGGCTGGCTGCATGATCAATCAAATCACGCTGCTCTGGTAAGGCACGCAAATTGATGGCGGCGTCTCGCATCTATCATCTCCATTGTGTAGATGATAGATATACTGATCGCGTGTATATCTTTTGTCAATACGCCTAAGGCTGCGCGCTGCGTTGCTGCATCTTATTGCCCGAAGAGCGAGCGTCCCGCAAAATTCGCGGCTTCCTCGGCGGCGCGGAATAAAGCTTTCGCTTTATTGACGCATTCCTGCTGCTCTGAAGCGGGGTCGGAATCGTAGACGATGCCTGCGCCCGCTTGCACATACATGCGGCCGTTTTTAACCATGGCGGTGCGCAGTACGATGCAGGTGTCCATTTCGCCGTCGGCGCTGAAATAGCCGATACAGCCGCCGTAGACGCCGCGCTTGTGCTTCTCCAACTCGTCGATGATCTCCATGGCGCGCACCTTGGGCGCGCCGGAAACGGTGCCTGCGGGAAAGCCTGCCTGAAGGGCGTCGAGCGCATCAAATTTGCTTGAAAGGTCGCCTTCGACATTGGAGACGATGTGCATCACCTGGCTGTAGAATTCGAGGAAGAAGCTGTCGGTGACTTTGACCGAGCCGATCTCGGAAACGCGGCCCACATCATTGCGGCCAAGGTCAAGCAGCATCAGGTGTTCGGCCCGTTCTTTCGGGTCGGCCAGGAGGCTGTCGGCATGCGCTTTGTCTTCTGAGGCCGTCGCGCCGCGCGGGCGTGTTCCGGCGATGGGGCGGATCGTCACCTTGCCGTCGCGGACCCGCACCAGAATTTCCGGGCTTGAACAGACGATCTGGAAATCCTCAAAATCAAGATAGCAGAGAAATGGGGCAGGGTTGACACGACGCAATGCGCGGTAGAGCGCGAAGGCGGGCAGCGGAAAATCGGTCTCGAACCGTTGCGACAGCACCACCTGGAAAACATCGCCCGCTCGCACGTATTCCTTGGCGCGGGCTACCATTGCCGCGTATTCCGCAGGCGTGGTGTTGGAACAGGGCGGGGCGATCTCGATAATGTCATCGCTGCGGTCGGAAATAGCGATGGGTGCTTCAAGCGCGCGTTCAACGGTCTCCAAACGGGCGAGGGCGTTTTCGTAAGCGACCTTGGCCGAAACACCCGCTTCGGGACGCACGGGCGTGACCAGCGCAATCTCATCGCGCACAGCGTCGAACACCACCATGACGGTTGGGCGCACCAGAATGGCATCGGGCACACCCAGCATGTCCGGGTTGGGTTCGGGCAGGCGCTCCATCTGGCGCACCATGTCATAGCCAAGATAGCCGAATAATCCGGCCGCCATGGGCGGAAACTCTTCGCCAAGAGGCAGGGCGCTCTCTTTGAGTAGCGCGCGCAGCGATGCGATTGCGGGCGTGGTATCGGGCAGGAAAGCCGCCGGGTCGCTGAGCGCATTGCGATTAATTTCAACACGGCCATCGCGGCAGCGCCAGATCAGATCTGGTGCCAGACCGATCATCGAATAGCGACCACGCACGGCACCGCCCTCGACCGATTCCAGCAGGAACGCCGAGCCCTTTTGGGTTGCGCGCAGTTTGAGGTAAGCGGCAACCGGTGTGAGCAAATCACCAACGAGTGTCGTCTTGATGGCGACAGGACGCCCGGCCTCATATTCCGTCGAAAAAGCCTGAAAGTCTGGAGCCGCCATCAATGTCTCAATACTCCGTTTCCGTGCCGAACGCGTTACGCGCCATGTTCTGGTCCACGACCACGCCGAGATCCTTCTGCGAGCGGGTGATGTATTCCAGCACGATATCCTGGCTGACCCCTTGAGCCATCTGGTCGGTCAATTTGGCGGTTTCGGGAGCCGTGCTGCCGTTGGCGGGCAATGTGGCTGCCGTGACAATGAAAATCACCTGACTGGTGCCGCCGTTAAGGCTCGATGGTGTTCCAACGGGCGTGGAGAAGACACGCTCGAGAGCGGCCGCCGGGATGCCCGCCGGTGGCGTGCCCGCGCGGGTCAGTTGCCGAGCTGTGGCGACCTGCGCCTTGCTCTGGGCGGCCACTGTGGCGAGGTCCGCCGGTGTCTTGATCTGAGCCAACTGGTCAGTGGCGATCTTGGCCAGGCGGTTGGTCGTTTCTATCCGTTTCCAGATATCCACCACCTGTGTACGCACTTCGCTGAGCGTGCGATCACGGGAGGGCGTGACATTGGTGATGACATACCAGATACCGCCGCCATCGCGCATATTGAGTGCCGCGTTGGGAACGCCGATATCCGAGGCGAATGTCGCGCGAATAAGCTGCTCGGCTTCGGGCAGGCCGGGAACCTTCTGGCCGTTCATGTCGAGGCCAGATTTGTCTATGGCCTTGACCTCAATGAATGGAATTTTCAACTCATTGGCGATTTCGGAGAAGGGACGGGCGTTTGCTGTCATATCTTCGATGGAGTCGCGCAAGGTATTGATTTGCGGCTGCACCCGCTCACGGGCAAGGCGGGCCTTGATTTGCGCCTTCACATCCTCAAAGGGGATTGTCTGAATTTCGCTAACGCGCAACAGAACCGGGCCGAATGGGGAGGCAATCAGTTCACTTGTTTGATTTTTGGCGAGCGTGAATACCGTCTCAGCAATTTTGGGATCGAGAATATCCGCTTTCGACGACGGGCCAAAGGTCAGGGCTTCGGGAGCGATTTTCTGCTCCAAAGCCAGCGCATCAAAGGTCGCCTTATTGGCTTTCAGGCGGGCGAGGGCGTCTTTGGCCTGCTGGTCGCTGGAGAACAGGATTTGTTGATAGGTGCGGCGTTCCGGGCCAAATGTGCCACTTTGCTTGAAGCCTTCGAAATTTTTGCGGGCTTCGTCATCGGAGATGCTGTCTGGCTTGCCAAGGGCGTCAGGCAGTACGGCAAGCGCTTCGAAGGCACGGTATTCCGGGGCCCGGAACTGGGCTTTGAAATCTTGATAGGTCGCTTCGATCTGCGCTTCAGTGGGTTCGGGAATCGTTCCGGCGGCGGCATCGGTCACAGTATAATAGGTGACATCGCGCCGCTCGTTGACGAGCCGGGTCGCAAATTCCTGCATCGCCTTAGGAGCTGTGACGCCGGTGGTCATCGGCGTGAGAAGCTGGGTACGGACGATATCGGAACGCTGCAGCGCAAAAAAGGCGGGCTCTGACATCTGCATGCTGTTGAGATAGCTGGTCAACGCATTGCGGTCGAAGCCAAGCGCAGTCTTGAAGGCGGGGATGGCGAAGATGCTCTCGCGGATGGCATCATCGGAAATCGATAGCCCCAGCTTGCGGGCGTTCTCATCGAGCACCGCACGCGAAACCGAACTGGACAGAACGCTGCGGTCCAGCTGCATCGCCTTGGCCTCGGCGGCGGTCACCGGACGTTGGGACTGCATTTCGACCTGCTTGAGGAAGCGCTGGTAATCAGTTTTGAGCGCATCGACGGACACCGTGGTCTTGCCGGCGGTTATCACCGTTGTCGATTGACTGCTGAGCATATCCCTCGGGATGAATACCATCGAGAAGGCGATGATCAGAATGCCAAACAAGAACGTGATAATGATCTTTCCGAGCCAGTTCTGCTGGGCCTTGCGCAAACCTTCGAGCATTGTATTTCCGTTTCATGAATCCCGTATCAGACGCGGATAGCCTATTGTGCGCCCGGATGAAAGGGGTGGTAGTTGAATTTAGACGCTTCTCTCTGCTAGGTGAAGTCTGTAGCTGCGCAATGGCACGCCCGAAATAAGTTCGGCCATGCCTGCAATGCGGCGTTAAGCAGGAGTGGAATCGATGTCAAATGCGTCCCCCCGTCCTCTGGTGGCTGGAAACTGGAAGATGAACGGTTTGCGGGCCTCTGCCGCGGAACTGGCGAATATCCACAAGGGGTATTCGGCGGAACTGAAGGCCAATGTTGATCTCTTGATTTGCCCGCCGAGCCCGCTCCTCCACATGTTTGCTGTGGCCAATGTCGGCACACGCGTTGCGACCGGTGCTCAGGATTGCCACGCCAAACAGAGCGGAGCCTATACGGGTGACATTTCCGCTGAAATGATTGCCGATGCCGGGGCGGCTTATGTGATTGTCGGCCACTCAGAACGCCGCCAGTATCACAAGGAAAAGGATCTGGATGTGGCCGCCAAGGCCCTTGCCGCGCAAGCTCAGGGGCTTATTGCCATCGTCTGCGTCGGCGAGACGCGGGAAGAACGTGAAGCGGGCCGCACCCTCGCGGTCGTGCGCCGTCAGCTTAAGGGCTCGATTCCCGAAGGCTCCAACGCCGATAACCTCGTGATCGCCTATGAGCCGGTATGGGCCATCGGCACCGGTCTTACACCAACCTCCAAAGATGTGGAGGAAGTGCACGCGCTGATCCGTGGTGACCTGCGCCGCATCGTTGGCAAAGCCGAGGCTGACAAAACCCGCATCCTCTACGGCGGTTCGGTTAAGCCTTCCAATGCCAAGGAATTAATGGCTGTTGCGAATGTGGATGGCGCCCTTGTGGGTGGGGCCAGCCTTGTGGCAACCGATTTCCTCGGTATTGCTAACGCCTACCTGTAATCCTATGTAAGGCAAGTAATCCTTATCTAAGGCAAGACTGGCAAAATCCAGGAAGCGCATTTTCCGGCGCGTTCCCGGATTTTGGCCCTTTGATCCGCGCGCGGCCTGTGCTAGAGGCTGTGCTAAGTAAATTCGTTGATGGAAAGCGGCTGGGCGTCGTGCCTTGCCGCTTGAGGTATTTGGAACTCCATGTCTACGCTTCAAACGGTCATTATCGTCATTCACATGATCATCGTCCTGGCGCTGATCGGTGTCGTGCTGCTGCAACGCTCTGAAGGCGGGCTTGGGCTCGGTGGGGGCGGTGGCGTCTCCGGCTTCATGACCGGGCGCGGAACTGCCAATGCTCTGACGCGGGCGACTGCCATGCTGGCCGCTGGTTTCTTTGTGACCAGCCTGACGCTGACCGTGCTCGCCAGCCGTGGCACTGCGCCGCGCTCGCTGCTCGACGGTGCTCCTGTCCAAACCCAGACGGCACCAGCGCCGATACCTCCGGCACCACAAGTGCCGCAGTCCCAGTAAGGGCACCAAAAATCAAAGGGCCGTTTCTCGGCCCTTTCTTTTTGTGGAACATTCTTCGGAATGAGGCTTATGCCTTGGTCGAATCACTTTTTTGCTTTACGGATTTAAGCCCATGACGCGGTATATTTTCATCACAGGCGGCGTGGTATCTTCGCTCGGCAAAGGTCTGGCTTCGGCCGCTTTGGGAGCGCTTCTCCAGGCGCGCGGCTATAAAGTTCGGCTTTGCAAGCTGGATCCCTATCTCAATGTCGATCCGGGCACGATGAGCCCCTACGAGCACGGTGAGTGTTTCGTGACCGACGATGGCGCGGAGACCGATCTGGATCTCGGCCATTACGAGCGGTTTACGGGGCGCCCCTGCACGAAGGGCGATAACATCACCACCGGGCGCATCTATCTCGATATCATCACCAGAGAACGGCGCGGCGATTATCTCGGCGCGACCATTCAGGTCATCCCGCATGTGACGAATGCCATCAAGGAATTCGTGCTATCGACCGATGGCCAGTTTGATTTCGTGCTGGTGGAAATCGGCGGCACAGTCGGCGATATCGAAGGCCTGCCGTTCTTCGAGGCGATTCGCCAGCTTGGCCAGCAGCTTGAGCGCGATCAGGCGGTTTATGTCCACCTGACATTGTTGCCGTTCATTCCCTCCGCTGGCGAGCTCAAGACTAAACCCACCCAGCATTCGGTGGCGGAACTGCGCTCCATTGGCATTCAGCCCCATGTGTTGCTGTGCCGCACAGATCGCCCGATTCCCAAGGAAGAGCGCCGCAAGCTTGGTTTGTTCTGTAACGTGCGTGAAGACGCCGTTGTGGAAGCGCGTGACGCGCGTTCGATCTATGACGTGCCGCTCGCGTACCACGAGAAGGGTCTTGACCGTGAAGTTCTGGCAGCTTTCGGCATCAAGGACGCTCCGAAGCCCGATCTCGGATTGTGGCATGAAATTTCCGAACGCATTGCGCACCCTGAGGGCGAGGTCACTATTGCCATTGTTGGCAAGTACACCGGCCTGAAAGATGCGTATAAGTCTCTCATCGAAGCTGTGACCCACGGCGGCATCGCCAACAAGGTCAAGGTCAACCTGAAATGGGTCGAGAGCGAGACGCTCGAAACCGAGGATCCGGTTCCGCATCTGTCCGATGTTGATGCCATTCTGGTGCCCGGCGGGTTTGGCGCGCGGGGCGCGGAAGGCAAGATCATTGCCGCAAAATTCGCCCGTGAGCGCAAGATTCCCTATTTTGGCATCTGCTTCGGCATGCAGATGGCTGTGGTTGAAGCCACGCGCCATCTGGTCGGTGTTGAAAAGGCGAGTTCGAGTGAGTTTGGCCCCACGACCGAACCGGTGGTTGGTCTCCTGACCGAATGGTTGCAGGGTAATGAGTTGCAGAAGCGCAACCTTGATGGCGATCTCGGCGGCACCATGCGGCTTGGTGCTTATCACGCCAATCTCGTGCTGGGCACCAAGGTTGCCGAGATTTACGGTGATACCAAAATCTCCGAGCGCCACCGCCACCGTTACGAGGTCAATATGGCCTACCGTGAACGGCTGGAATCCAAGGGCCTTTGCTTCTCTGGTCTTTCTCCCGATGGCTTGCTGCCGGAAATTGTCGAAATTGCGGATCATCCGTGGTTCATCGGTGTGCAGTTCCACCCGGAACTGAAGTCACGCCCGTTTGAACCGCATCCGCTGTTCAAGAGTTTCATTGCAGCGGCGCTGGAGCAGAGCCGTTTGGTGTAAGAATCTAGGGAGTTGGTTTAATAATCACCTCTATCCCGCTGAAATACAACAAATCCGGCGGATAAGCTAAAGCAGCTCCCGCCGGATATTTTATTGTGAGCGGCCTCATACACCCGCCGCGATTTGCCTGGCTAATATTCGCTCCTTATAGTGCCAAAACTTATCCTAAATTTCCTTCCGCCGGAGTTTCCATGTCCGCCCTCGCGTCAAAATCCCAGCATGTTGTTTCTGTCGGTTCGGTTCAATTTGGCAATGCATTGCCATTTTCGCTGATTGCCGGTCCCTGTGCCATGGAAAGCCGTGCGCACGCGCTGGAAATGGCGGCTGCGTTGAATGAAATCACCCAGAAGCTCGGTATCGGGCTGGTTTATAAATCATCCTTCGACAAGGCCAATCGCACTTCCGGCTCTGCGGCGCGCGGCATCGGGCTTGATACGGCGATGTCTGTCTTTTCTGAAATCAAAGAGAAATTTGGATTGCCCGTGGTGACGGACGTCCATGAAAAGGACCATTGCGCCGCCGTGGCGCATGTGGTCGATCTCTTGCA
Organism: Microvirga sp.; assembly: GCA_031546825.1. GTDB lineage: Bacteria > Pseudomonadota > Alphaproteobacteria > Rhizobiales > Beijerinckiaceae > Hohaiivirga. The sequence goes on from JAVBJU010000013.1 coordinate 114,495, forward strand.
GATTCCCGCTTTTCTGTGCCGCCAGACGGATTTGCTGCTAGCTGCTGCCGCGACCGGCAAGGCGATCAACGTGAAGAAGGGCCAGTTCCTGGCGCCATGGGATATGGCCAATGTCGCGGCCAAAATCACCGGCGCGGGTAATCCCAACGTGATGCTCTGTGAACGCGGCGCGTCGTTCGGTTACAACACGCTGATTTCCGACATGCGCGGCCTGCCAATCATGGCCGCGACCGGTCATCCGGTGATTTTTGACGCCACTCATTCCGTGCAACAGCCCGGTGGGCAGGGAACCAGTTCCGGCGGCCAGCGCGAATTCGTGCCGGTTCTGGCGCGGGCTGCGGTTGCGGTGGGTGTGGCGGGTCTCTTCATTGAGACCCACGAGAACCCCGAGCGCGCCCCTTCCGACGGCCCGAACATGGTGCCGTTGAAAGAGATGGAAAAGCTTCTGAGCGATCTGAAGGCGTTTGATACGCTCGCAAAGAAGCTCTGACGCTTCGATCTGGTAGAATATTTTCCGCCGATATGGACGCCAGTCGGCGCGGAAAGCGCTGCAATTTCAGTGAATTTGAGCTTGTTCCGATCCGATGTGATCGGAACAAGCTTCTTAACCTTAGCCATGAAGTACGGATCTCGCTATAGTGCCGCGGGGGCTCAGTTCAGGAGCCACGATGTTTCATTGGCTTGAACGGCATTATGACCCGTTCGCTTTCTTCGATCCCAACGCGATGCCGCCAACCAACGTTGTGGGGTTCACGTGGCATTATCTCAAACCTCTGCGCTGGTCTCTGGTGGCGATTCTTGCGCTGGCCGTTCTGTCTGGAGTGCTTCAGAGCTGTATCTATTTCATTGTGGGTTGGTTCGTCGATCTTCTGGGCAACCATACCTATAACGAGATAATTTCAACGTATCGCTGGCATCTTGCCGCGAGCGCTTTTCTGATTGTGGTTATCCAGCCGATCATTTCTTTCGGGCATGGGGCTATTTTAACCCTTTCTTTTACGCCGGCTAGCACCGCCATGACCCGGTGGCGCACGCATCTTTACACATTGCGCCACGCACTCGGTTATTTTCAGTCTGATTTTGCCGGGCGGCTTTCCAATCGCATAATGCAGGCGGGAGGCGCCGTGCGAGATGTTGCGGTCATCGTGCTTGATTGCGTGATTTATGTTGCAGTTTTTGCGGTAACGGCGCTCATCATGTTTGCGCGCGTCAGTCCCTGGCTTGTGCTACCGACCGCGCTGTGGGTTCTGTGCTTCCTTTTGCTTCTTTGGTACTTTCTGCCGCGCGCCAAGGACCGTGCGCTGAAGATGTCCCGGGAACGCTCGGTTCTCAACGGGCGCATTGTCGATAGTTACACCAATATCCTGACTGTAAAGCTTTTCGCGCGCGGCGAGACCGAGCAATCGTCGGTGCGTGTGGCGCTGGAAGGGGTGGTTACGACATCACTACACATGCTGCGACTGATTGTCGGTGTCTCCGGCATACTGGCTGTCATGAATGCCGTACTGATGATTATGACAGCACTCACATCGCTCATGTTGTGGTCGCAGGGACTCATGACGCCGGGAGAAGTTGCTGCGGGCTTGGCACTCGTGATGCGCATTATCTCCTTGTCGGGTTGGGTGATGGATGCGATGCGCGGTCTGTTTGACCAGATTGGCATGATCCAGGAAAGCATGGATACAATCGCCAAGCCCCATGCATTAGTGGATCTGCCTGGGGCCGCGGCCGTGCGTGTCACGGACGGAAAAATCGAGTTTCAGAGTGTTTGCTTTGGTTATGGCCTTAACCGTGCGGTTATTGATGATCTTACCCTGACGGTTTCACCCGGGGAAAAGGTGGGGTTGGTCGGACATTCGGGCGCAGGCAAGTCGACCATCGTCTCTTTGCTCTTGCGATTACACGACGTGGAGAAGGGTCGCCTGCTGATCGACGGCCAGGATATCGCCAATGTCTCACAGGACAGCCTTCGTCGACAGATATCTATGGTTACGCAAGACACCTCGTTGCTGCACCGCTCGGTGCGCGAAAATATCGCCTACGGTCGACCCGAGGCGACGGACGCTGAAATCATCCGCGCCGCCCGCATGGCACACGCCGATGGTTTCATCGCCACGCTCGAAGATCACATGGGCCACAAAGCCTATGACGCCCGCGTCGGCGAGCGCGGGGTAAAGCTCTCGGGTGGTCAACGCCAGCGCATCGCCATTGCGCGGGTCATCCTGAAAGACGCGCCGATCCTGGTTCTGGATGAGGCAACGTCAGCGCTCGATTCGGAAGTTGAAGCCGCCATTCAGGAAGCCCTTGAGACCCTGATGGTAGGCCGCACCGTGATTGCCATTGCTCACCGTCTCTCCACGATCGCCGCCCTTGACCGACTGATCGTGCTCGAAGAGGGCCGTATCGTCGAGCAGGGCACCCATGCTGCGCTGCTGGCGCAAGAGGGCGTCTATGCCCGCCTGTGGAAGCGTCAGTCTGGTGGGTTTATCGGAGCATGATGACGCAGGCCGGGATCAGCCCCGGCCGCGATAGGTCGCGATACCCTGTTCTGGTAGCCACAGATTTTCCGGCACCGCGCCCGTTTGCCAGAAAACGTCGATGGGAATGCCGCCGCGTGGATACCAGTAGCCACCGATGCGCAGATAGCGCGGCTCAAGAAGTGCGGTGAGGCGTTTGCCGATGGCCACGGTGCAGTCTTCATGGAAAGCGCCGTGGTTGCGGAAGCTGGTGAGATAGAGCTTGAGAGATTTCGATTCGACCAGCCAGGGGCCGGGAACGTAATCAATCATCAGTGTTGCAAAGTCGGGTTGGCCAGTTACCGGACACAGGGACGTGAACTCGGGACAGGTGAAACGTGCGACATAATCGACATCCACATGGGGATTGGGCACGCGATCCAGAGTAGCTGTCTGTGGCGATACCGGAATTTCGCTTTGCTGTCCAAGCTGTAGCGTCTTACTGTCCATGGTGGTTTCCTGTTTGGTGCTGTTTGGGCTCGCTTGGGCCCGCAGCATATTATATAGCAGAGGGGTACGGTCGGTTCTTGCCCATAATAGGTATTTTGGTCAATAACCCGTCTGGTATTTCACAAGAGGCGACGGCAAGGGCCGCCGCCAACTCGTAAGGAGAGTTTCCATGACAGCTATTGTCGATATCATTGCCCGCCAGATTCTTGACAGCCGTGGCAATCCCACGGTCGAGGTCGATGTTATTCTTGAAGATGGGTCGTTGGGCCGTGCGGCAGTTCCGTCGGGAGCCTCGACCGGTGCCCACGAAGCTGTCGAACTGCGCGATGGCGACAAGAAGGTTTATGGTGGCAAGGGCGTGCTCAAGGCCATCGATGCCGTCAACACCGAGATCCTCGACACCATCGGCGGCATGGACGCCGAAGACCAGATCGCCATCGACGAGATCATGATTGAACTCGACGGCACCCCGAACAAGGCCCGCCTCGGCGCCAACGCCATCCTCGGCGTATCGCTGGCCGTTGCCAAGGCCGCAGCCGATGCCTCCGCATTGCCGCTCTACCGTTATGTTGGCGGCACCCAGGCCCGCGTGCTGCCCGTGCCGATGATGAACATCATCAACGGCGGCATGCATGCTGACAACCCGATCGATTTCCAGGAATTTATGGTGATGCCGGTCGGTGCAGAGTCGATTGCCGAAGCGGTGCGCCTGGGCGCGGAAGTCTTCCCCACCCAGAAGAAGTCCCTGCATGACGCTGGCCACAACACCAATGTCGGCGACGAGGGCGGTTTTGCCCCCAATCTGCCGTCGGCGGAAGCCGCTCTCGACTTCATCATGAAGTCCATTGAGAAGGCTGGCTACAAGCCTGGCCAGAACATGTTCATCGGCCTTGATTGCGCCGCGACCGAGTTCTTCAAGGATGGCGTCTATAACTACACCGGCGAAGGCAAGAAGCGCTCCTCCAAGGAGCAGGCCGAATACCTCGCCACCCTGGCAAAGAACTACCCGATCTGCTCCATCGAAGACGGCATGTCCGAAGACGATTGGGAAGGTTGGAAGATGGTCACCGATTTGATTGGCAAAAAGTGCCAGCTCGTTGGCGATGATCTGTTCGTCACCAATGTGGAACGCCTGTCGCAGGGTATCGAGAAGGGCGTCGCCAACTCGCTGCTGGTGAAGGTCAACCAGATCGGTACACTCACCGAGACGCTCGCCGCCGTCGAGATGGCCCACCGCGCCGGTTACACCGCCGTGATGTCGCATCGCTCGGGTGAAACCGAAGACAGCACCATCGCCGATCTCGCAGTTGCCACCAACTGCGGCCAGATCAAGACCGGCTCGCTTGCCCGTTCCGACAGATTGGCCAAGTACAACCAGCTCATCCGCATCGAGGAAGAGCTTGGCCCGCAGGCGATCTATGCCGGCAAGGCAGCCCTCAAGGCTCTGCGCTAATCGTCGCCAACTCGCGCGAATAGTCTGAAATAGCAAAGCCCTGCATTGGAAACAATGCAGGGCTTTTTTGTCCGTTGATTTGAGAGAGGGGGGCCTCATGGCTTACGGCAGCCCAAAAGAAAAGGCCGCCATGCAATTCAACATGGCGGCCCATCCTTGATGGATGGAGGCGAAAACCGCCTCCAATTATTGTTGCCATTAGGCCGTGGCCACTTTTTCTGACTTCTCCAGATTCTTCTCGCCAACAAGCGTCAGAACGAGGAAGACAATGGCCAGAATGGAGCCCGCAATCATGAAGATGAAGGCTGCATTCCAACCGAAGTGGTCGGTCAGATAACCGATGATCGGGCTACCGATAGCAGTACCACCGATATAGCCGAACATGCCCGTGAAGCCAGCGGCAGTACCAGCGGCCTTCTTGGGAACAAGCTCAAGTGCATGCAGGCCGATCAGCATCACCGGACCATAGATCAGGAAGCCGATGGCAATGAGCATCGCCATATCAACGCCGGCATGGCCAGCAGGGTTGAGCCAATAGATGGCAACCGCAATGGTGGTCAGGACCATGAACACGACACCGGTCAGTCCACGACGACCGCCGAATACCTTATCGGAAATCCAGCCGCAGAGGAGGGTTCCGGGAATACCGGCCCACTCGTAAAGCGCGTAGCCCCACGAGCTCTTATCCATGGCGAATTGCTTGGCTTCCTTGAGGTAGACAGGCGACCAATCGAGAATGCCGTAGCGGATCAGGTAAACGAACACGTTGGCGATCGCGATGTACCACAGCAGCTTGTTATTGAAGACATATTGGAAGAAGATTTCCTTGGCAGAAAGCTCCTGCTCATATGTTTTCGCATTATAATCCGGCGGGTAATCGTTTTTGTATTCCTCGATGGGCGGCAGACCAACAGACTGAGGCGTATCGCGCATCGTCACATAGGCAAACAAAGCAACGAGTATGGCGGTTACCGCGGGGACATAGAACACCGCATGCCAGTCACCACCAAAGCGCAGCAAACCGTAATAGGCCAGAATGGCCATCAGGCCACCGCCAACATTATGGGCGACATTCCACACAGACACGACAGAGCCACGCTCTTTATGCGACCACCAATGGACCATAACACGACCGCATGGCGGCCAGCCCATGCCCTGAACCCAGCCATTAAGGAAGCTAAGGGTAACAATCATTACGAGGCTGCTCAAGACCCAGGGAACCAGGCCCATCACCAGCGAAATGACAGCGGAAAGCACCAAGCCGAGCATCAAAAAGACACGGGCGTTGGAACGATCCGAGATATTGCCCATGAAGAACTTGGACAGGCCATAGGCAAGGGCTGTGGCACTCAAGGCCCAGCTCAGATCACCCTTGGTGTAACCTTCTTGGATCAGGAACGGCATCGCCAGGCTGAAATTCTTGCGCAGTAGGTAAAAGCCCGCGTAGCCGATGAAAATACCGGCAAAAATCTGCCAGCGCAGACGCTTGTAATAGGGATCAACCTGATCCTGCGGTAGCCGCTGCGTATGCGGCGGAGGCTTCATGAAATCAAACATTGTTACTCCCCTGGCTTTCCGTTCCGTTTGGCTCCCTTGCAAAAGCGGAACACGTTATAAAAGCAGTGTGATTTGATTGTTAGGCTGGCACAGCTTCCGTTTTTTTATTTTTGCTTGCCTTCGCCGCAGGCCGTTTCGCGGACTGCGTGCGCAGGTATTCCGTCAGCGCCTCCACTGTGCCGGGCTGCACATGCAGGCCCAGCTTTGAACGACGCCAGAGAATGTCTTCGCTCGTTCTGGCCCATTCATGGACCACAAGATAATCGGCCTCGGCGCGGGTCAATCCGCCACCAAAATCCTGCCCCAGATCGGCCAGGTTTTTGGCTTCTCCCATCAGCACATCAATGCGCGTGCCATAGGCATGTGCCAAGCGGCGCGCGAGCTTTTCGGGCAGGAATGGCCAACGGGCCTGCACGGTTTTGAGAAACGCTTCGAAATCCATGTTCGGCAGATCGCCGCCCGGCAAAGCCTTGGTCGCCGTCCAGGTCGGCTTAAGGCCGGGGAGGTGCGGCGCGAGCTTTTCAATGGCGTGTTCGGCCAGGCGGCGGAAGGTGGTGATCTTGCCACCAAAAACCGACATCAGGGGCGCGGCTCCATCGGGAGCATCCACATCAAGCACATAGTCACGTGTTACCGCTGAGGCGTTGGCTGCTGCATCGTCATAGAGCGGACGAACACCGGAGAATGCCCACACCACATCTTTCGGCGTGATGGCCTGTTTGAAATAGCGATTGATGCTGTCGCACAGATAGCTTGTTTCTGCGGCGGAAATCTCGACTTTTCCAGGCGCGCCCTTGTAGGGCTCATCGGTCGTTCCCACCAGGGTGAACTTATCCTGATAGGGGATCGCGAAAACAATGCGGTTATCAGGGTTCTGGAAAATGAAGGCGTGCTCGCCTTCATAGAGCTTGGGCACAATGAAGTGACTGCCCTTGACGAGACGCACATGTTTGGCGGTTTCGAGATGCAGCCGCTCATGGAGAACATGGCTGACCCAGGGGCCTGCTGTATTGATCATGATGCGTGCGCGAATTTCGCGCTGTTCGCCGGTCTCGACGTCTTCGACGATGGCGTGCCAGAGGCCGTTCTCGCGCTTACCGCTGATGAAGCGGGTGCGTGTCTCGATCGTTGCGCCACGCTCCTTGGCATCCATGGCGTTGAGCACCACGAGACGGGCGTCATCCACCCAGCAGTCGGAATAGAGGAAGCCCTTGTCGAGCCAATCCTGCAGCGGCTCACCGATGGGGCTCTTTCGCAAGCGAATGCCCTCTGAGCCAGGGATTACCTTGCGGCGTGCCAGATGATCGTAAAGAAACAAGCCGATGCGGATCATCCAGGCCGGGCGCAAGCCACCATTATGGGGCAAAACGAAGCGCAGCGGGCCGACGATATGCGGGGCAATGGCAAGCACCCGTTCCCGTTCCATCAATGCTTCGCGCACGAGGCGGAAATCATAATATTCCAGGTAACGCAGACCTCCGTGGATCAGCTTGGTGCTGGCCGAAGAGGTAAACTCCGCCAGATCAGACTGTTCGCATACGAAAGCTGACAAACCTCTACCAGCGGCATCACGGGCAATGCCCGTTCCATTGATACCACCACCGATAATGAAAAGATCAAAGGCTTCTTGCACGGCCCACCCTCCGAAAAACCAATCTCTCATTACCTGTGAATTTTATTTTCGCAAATGAAAAAATGAATGTTCGTTTGCGAACTGCTGGGCAAAAATGGCGGTGCAAGCATTGGAAATCGTACCGCTATTAAGAGAAAGCATGAGTCAGCAAGGACTTGCGCCAAATTGACGCAGATGCATGCGGAGACGCTTCATCAAGCAGGAGGGTGTGGATGACTGTTTATAAAACAAGGTGCAAAATTCACGTCGCGACGCATTCGGCGAGCGCGAGGGTGCCAGAGCGGCCGGCTCGGAGCGCTCTTTTGCGATTAGTGCGGTCGAATCTCGCGGAAAAGAGGTGCGCGTTAAAGAACGCGGATCAGAATGTCTCTTCTTAAAACCACATGCTGATGGGGTGCAACCATTGGGGAGACGGGGGAGGTCTCCCCAATGGCGCATGCGACCTTCCGACGGACTAGTTATCGGAGGGCCGATCTGGGAGCATCAGGAGACGGCCTTAAAGGCACGTAGATCCAATGCTTTTCTGGTGTTCGCCGGTGTGGCGACGCTGCGGTTTGCTTCATTGACGAGTCGTGCAGCCCGCGAAACAAACTCCGCATTCGACTTGGCGAGGCGATCCTTGGCGTAAAGGACATTGTCCTCCATACCGACGCGGATGTTGCCGCCCATGGCAATTGCCGCGAGCAAGATCGGCATATGACCGCGACCGATGCCGATGGCCGACCATTGCGTTCCTGCGGGCAGGAGGTTTTTCAGATAAACGAGGTTTTCAACCGTCGCTGTTGAGCCACCTGGCGCACCCAGCACGAACTGGTAGTAGGCCGGGGCCTTCAGGAAGCCTTTTTTGATGTAATATTCGGAATTGTAGAACATCCCGGCATCAAAGATCTCAACCTCTGGCCTGACTCTGTTTTCGATCATCACTTCACCCAGCTTCTCGAGGAACTTGGGATGGTTGATGAAAAGCGTCGAATGCGCCCAGTTCATGGAGCCGCAATCATAGGAAGCCATTTCCGGCCTCAACTCGATCAGATGCGCCATGCGGGTTTCGTCAGTGGCGTTGAGGTCGCCCGAGGTCGTCAGGTTGATGACGATGTCACAACGCTCACGAATGAGGGCGACCGTCTCCCTGAACTTGTTGATGTCCATTGTGCCTTTGCCTTCATAGTCACGCATGTGCAGATGGGCAATGGCAGCGCCTGCTTGCCAGCATTCATAGACGTCTTCGGCGATCTCTTTCGGCGTCAGCGGGATATTCGGGTTGTGTTCCTTGGTCGGCCAGGCGCCGGTAGTCGCAACCGTGATGATGGTTTTATCTTCCATGGGAGCCTCCTTATTCGGTCGCAGCCGCGAGCTTTTTATTGGCACCATCCAGGTTCGGCAGTGCGAACATGATGATTCCGGCAAGACAGAAGAATGCAGCACAGATCAGGATGCCGGTGGCGAAGCTGTATTTCTGGGCAATGAAGCCCATGATGAACGGTGCAAAAGCTGAAACACCGCGACCGATATTGAAGCAGAAGCCAGCGCCCAATGCGCGCACCCGTGTCGGGAACAGGTCCGGGAAATAAGAGCCCATGAGGCCGACAAATGCGGTGAAGAACGCATAGACCGGCCCCATGATCAGCAGGGCGGTGGCATCGGTCATCAAGACGTAGATTGGCAAGGTCAGCGCCGTTCCGAAGAAAGACAGGATGAGAGCGCTTTTGCGACCGATGCGGTCGGCAAAGAAGCCGAACACGTTATAGCCAATGAACATGCCGATGTTCAGGATGACGAAGAACAGGAAGGCGGTGTCGGCGGGCAGGCCGCGTTCCTTGATGAGGAAGCTCGGCAGCCAAGTGCTGCAACCCCAGTAACCGATCAAACCACAGCTTGCCGCAATGGTGGCGAATATGGTGTTCGAGCGTAAGCCGGGTGCAAAAATCTCTGCAACGGAAACAGTGTCACCGTCTTTACGCGCCGCCTTCTGCTTCTGCCAGGCTTCGGATTCGGGCACGAAGATCATGAAATAGAATGCCGCAAACACCGAACCGATACCCGTCAGAAACAATGCATGCCAACCAAATTTCGGAATGATGAGATAGGCAAGGAAGGAGGCAAGGCCCGCACCGACCGGGAACGAGCTCAGCACGAAGGATGCCGCACGTCCGCGCTGATGGGCAGGCCAGGTTTCCGCAATATAGGAAACGATGATGCTCCAAACTCCGCCAAGACCAAGCCCTGCTAGGAAACGTAAAACCAGAATTTGCGTCCAGGAACTGGTGAAGTAGATGCCCGCTGTCAGCACGCCGAACAGAACAAGGCTCCAGAACAATGTTTTGCGGCGACCGTAATTATCGGCGCACCAGCCGATGGCGACGCTCGATAGTCCGACGCCAATCATCGTTGCGGTTGCCAAAAGGCCCCCGTCGGCAGGAGAAATTGATAGGTCTTTGAGAATTGCGGGCATTGCCATAGCCAGCAAGAAAATGTCCATGGCATCGAACGTGTAGCCGAAAAAGCCACCGATCAATGTATGCCATTTGACATGGAGCTTGCCGTTGGAAGAATTGGATATGGTCATGGCTCGGTTCCTAATTATTATATCGAGGCGGCAATAATTAATCTTCGAGGATGGCGACTGTCCGGCACCAACCGGCGCTCGCGCCTTTAATCTTGATGGGGAAGCATGAAATCTTGAAGCCGAAAGGCGGCAGCTTATCGAGATTAGTCATCTTCTCCATGTGGTAGTATTCTTTTTCGATACCGGCGAAATGCCCTTCCCAAATGATGGAGCTGTCGCCGGTTTTTGCAAATTCTTCGGCAATCAGGCCGAGCGGGCAGTCCCAGCTCCAGGCATCTGTGCCGACAACCTTAATCCCACGATTAAGCAAATAGAGTGTTGCCTCACGGCTCATGCCGCAGCCGCTGACGAGATATTCCGGCTTGCCCCAGGCTTTCTGTGCGCCGGTATGAATGGCAACGATATCGAACGGCTTGAGCGTGTAGCCAATGCGCTTCAGTTCGGCTTCCACATCGGCGGCCATGATCTTGTAGCCATTGGGTTTGTCCGAGAAATTAAGGACTACGCCATCGGAAAAACACCATTCCAACGGGGCTTGATCGATGGTGCGGGCGGGCTCGCCGTTATTCATGGTCGGGTGATAATGCCACGGTGCGTCGAGATGGGTGCCGCTGTGGGTTGTCAGAGAGACATATTCGATGGCCCAGCCCAATCCCTTGGGCAGATCCTTGTCGGTTGCAGTCGGGAAAAACTGACGCATGTGAACCGCGCCCTTGGCGTGATCCCAGTAATCGATGGTGGTGGGCATTGAAGGGGGGTCGCACGGCGTATGATCTTCAATGGAAACGCTCAAGTCGACGATTCTCATACTTCCCTCGCTCTTTATCCATGAAACAGCGTGCTGCTCGCGAGTGTTGAACGAGCGTCCTAATATTTAGATAGCACATGTTGAACGAACGACCAACTAAAGTTTGGACGAAGGACCTAAATATGATGAGCGGTTTGATAGAAATCCTTTCCCTTGGCGCTTTTGAGGATGTGAAGCGCGCTGGGCAAAGACGCTAAAAAAGATAATAAATTCAATGATTTTTAAAAGGCATGGTGTTCTGATAGCTACCCCTGCCGAGGAGAGGCAGAGCATCTCCATTCACTATGCGCGGCAAAATGTCGCACTTCCGGACCTATCGCCGATTACCATCGTCAGCAGGCAGTTCACCCGGCTTCTTTTCGGAGGCAACGAACCCGGCTACGGCTTCTATTGCTTCCGGCGGAAGCTGTGCGCCGCCGGGAACCTGAACGATCACCTGCGGGCGGGCAAAGGCGATACCCGCTTCCTGGAAGGCGTCTCGCACGCGCTGGAACACCTCCCGCCGGAGCATCCATTGCTCGCCGGGTCGCGCCGTGAACTTTACCCCGACCACCATGCCATATTGCTCCATACGGCGTACGCCCTGGAACTTGATGGGCTGCAACAGCGGGGCACTGAGTTCCGGGTCACTTTCAAGCACGGCGCTGATGGCCTTCACGAGCTTCTTCGCTTTTGCGAGATCCGACTCAAACGCAATGATGAATTCCAGTTTGACGATGACATAATCTCGGCTCTGGTTGTTGACCATGCTGATTGAGCCAAATGGCACGGTAAACAGCGCGCCGCGCGGGTGTCGCAGCTTCAGAGAGCGGACGCTGATCGCTTCAACGGTGCCTTTGGCAGCACCAACTTCGAGATATTCGCCGATGCGAAATGCGTCGTCAGCCAGAAAGAAGATGCCGGAGATCACATCTTTGACCAGTGACTGCGAGCCGAAGCCGATGGCAACGCCAACAATGCCCGCACCAGCCAGCAGCGGCCCGATATTCACGCCAATCGCGGCAAGTGCAATCATGCCGGTTGCAGCGATAATGAAGCTGAGAATAAGAGTGCGCATTAATGGCACAAAGGTTTGCAGACGGGTTGCCCGCAGCAGGTGGTCGTCATTCTCTGACGGAATGGCGGAATGCAGGGGCAGGGCGATGATGTCGAGGCTTGTGCTGATCAGTTCCCATAAAAGATAGGCAAGCGCGATGGCGATGCAGACATCAATGACCACCCGCGCCACTTCCTGCCCAGCCCGGGTTGAGGCCATGACGAACGGGTCTATGCCCCAAATCGAGGCCAGCACGGCCCAAAACGCAATGAAGATCAGCAGGCGGGCGCAGCGCACCAAGCTGACTTGCCATGGCCCGAAGTGATGGGAAATTCTGCCGACAAAATCCGGAATGACCGCGATCATGGTTGGGAGCAGCGCGAGTAGTGCCATGCTCAGCGTGCCATCCACATAAGCACGTGGCCCTTCGTTGAACGCGAAAACGATTGTGGCGGCACCGATGAGCAGCAACATTACGCCAAAGAACAGCGAGCGCTGCCCGAGCAGCAATGCCGAAACCGGATCGGAAACAATATCTACGGTTCGCCATTTCTCCGCAACGGAGTGCGAGCGAATGATGATGACGGCGCAGATCACGAGGAAAATCACCCAGAAGAGGAGGCCGGTCAGAACGCGGACATGGGCCGTGGCACCGGAAAGCCTCAACAGGCCGAGAAAAACATATCCGACAGCCATCACCGCCGTCGCATTGCCGATGGCACGAACGATGGCGTAATTGCGTGATTGTCCGAACCGCAGCACAATCCGGGTCACGCAGCGGACGACGCTCACCAGCCCCCAGGATATGGCAATGGTTTGCGACAGCCCGTGGATATGCGGCCATGGCGGCAGATTGGCGAAAACAACCGCAACGCCGACGAAAAAGATTGCCTCTCGCCCGATCCAGTATGCGATCTTTCCCGCGATGGTTCGTCTTTCACGCCAGCCGAGCAGCCGAATGACTAGTTCGCGCCCGATGGAGCCAAGCGCAATGCCCGCGGCGGCAAAGCCTAAGGTCCATAACCAGTCAGCGCCGGTGCCAAACCAGCGGAATGCCTGGATGAGAGCGTTGAAAGTTTCAGAAATATGCCCGTAATAGGTTTGCAATAATCCCGAAGGGACCATCGGGTGCATGATGGCCTCGCCTGCGTCCTGCATCATGGCCTCGGCGGGAGTTGACAACATCACAAGTGCCACAGCGGTTATTGCACAAACGCTCCAGGAAACTGCGTTGTGGAAACTGGGTAGCAACTGTACAGGCAACCGGGCTTTGACCATGGGCGTCATGTCTCCTCGGGGGCGGGAACTTCGAATGACTGAAGGATGGAAAGGGGGCCCGCAAAATCATAGCGGTCATTATCGGCAAGGGTACTCAAGCCCGATGCGATGAAATTCACCATATAGCTACAGGCCACGTCGATCTGTTCGGTGGAGCACGCACCCTCCGAGAGGCCGCGGATGCGATCAACCTCGGCAAAGGTATTGCACATCAACCCAACCATGAAGTCGTATCCCCATTGAATGCTGGCCTCATTGGCATTGGGCATGGAGCGCCGCATTTCATCGAGAAAAACATGGGCACCGGGGTCAAACATATTCTGCAATGCCTCAAGGTTGTAGCCCAGAAGGCCCGCAACCAGACGTGCGTAACTGCGCCAGCCAGGCCCTCCGGACATACTCCAGTAGAGATAGGGCGTCACAAACGCAGCAACCAGCCGATGCAGAGGCAAAGGCTTACCGTCTTGTTCCTCCAGAAAACGCTTTAAAAGATCGCGCCTGTAAGTTGTCAGCAGGTCAATGCGCCGACGGATTACGGCATTGAACAACGCTTCTTTTGAGTCGAAGTGATAATGGGCCAGACCAAGTCTCACCCCGGCCGCGCCGGTGATCTGCCGGATTGAAACGGCATCATAACCACTTTGAGCAAAAAGCGTTTCTGCAGCGTCGAGGATTTTCTCTGATGTCGGGATACGTTTCTTACTCATGGTGCTCATGCGGTCATTTGTGAATTCAGGCTCAGGTCAATGGCTCTCACCATCCCCCGTTCCTGAGTTTGTACGATGGTAGTATGCGTTATCCTAGCATGATTTTATGCGGTGAGGACACAAGCCGGCATTACTAACGATATTTTAACCACGTGCGTGGCAAAAAAGGGCATCATGGTTATACGTCGCCGCACCCGCGCTTTTCTGATGCCACTTTTCCTCTACGTCTTTGCTATTGGGGCCGTAGCCTATTTCGTGCGCCATGCCCATAGCGGCGCGCGTGGAACCGAGGCTAAACAAACTCTCAAAATCAAAGTGGCGGAGATGGAATCAGAACTTAAAGCCATTCACAGCGAACGCATGGAATGGGAACACCGCATCTCCCTCCTGAAAGCTGATCAGATTGATCGCGATCTGCTTGAGGAGCGTGCCCGAATTACACTGGGTATGGTCCATCGCAATGACGTTGTTATCATGGGTCGCTAATCAAAAAGTCGTAGGGATAAAAGAGATCAACTTAATTCCAGTTGATTCGAAATTACGGTTCTGATTCTGCATGTTAGAGGTGTTGCAGCGCTGCAACATGCAACTGCGATAGTGCTCGCTTTATATCTTGGATTGCGCTAAATCATATGCCACAGGGAAAGCCCCATTTTGGAGGAACCTCATGGCTGTTGCAGCCCGCAAAATACGCCGCGCCGATAGTGCCGCGGTCAAGAAGATCTCAAAGAAATCAACATCTTCTCAGGCGCCTCAATTCACCAAGGAAGAAGATACCCTCGCTTATCGCGAGATGCTTCTGATCCGGCGGTTCGAGGAAAAGGCCGGTCAGATGTATGGCATGGGTCTTATCGGTGGTTTCTGCCATCTCTATATTGGTCAGGAAGCTGTTGTCGTTGGCATGCATATGGCATCGCAACAGGGCGATCAGCAGATCACCGGTTACCGCGATCACGGTCATATGCTGGTTTGCGGCCTTGACCCGAAGGGCGTTATGGCTGAGTTGACCGGGCGTCAGGGCGGCTTGTCGAAAGGCAAGGGCGGCTCAATGCACATGTTTTCGAAAGAGCAGCATTTCTACGGTGGTCACGGCATTGTTGGCGCCCAGGTATCACTTGGTACCGGTATCGCCTTCGCCAACCGCTACAGCAAGAACAAGAGCGTCTGCATGGCCTATTTCGGGGATGGCGCTGCCAACCAGGGACAGGTTTATGAAAGCTTCAACATGGCAGAGCTGTGGAAGCTGCCGGTTGTCTACGTGATCGAAAATAATCGTTATGCGATGGGTACGGCGGTGAGCCGCGCCTCGTCCCAGACCGATTTCTCCCGTCGCGGCATTTCGTTCAACATTCCCGGTGAGCAGGTTGATGGTATGGACATTCGCGCCGTGCGCGATGCCGCAAGCCGTGCGCTGGCCCATGCCCGTTCCGGCAAGGGGCCGTATATCCTCGAAATGCTGACCTACCGCTACCGTGGCCATTCCATGTCGGATCCGGCCAAGTATCGCTCCAAGGATGAAGTGGCCCGCATGCGCGAGGAACACGATCCCATCGAGCAGGTGCGCCACCGCCTGGTGGAGATGTGGAAAATGTCGGAGGAAGACATCAAAGCCGTTGATGCGAAGGTGCGTGAAATCGTCAACGAGGCGGCAGAGTTTGCCACCCACGATGCCGAGCCCGATGCCTCGGAGCTTTACACCGATATCCTGCGCTGAGCGGCCTCACGGCGCTTCCGCCCACCACACGAACTAAAAATGAGTGTAAAATGGCGATCGATATTTTGATGCCGGCGCTTTCCCCGACGATGGAACAGGGCAAGCTGGCAAAATGGATCAAGAACGAAGGCGATATGGTCAAATCGGGCGATATTCTCGCCGAGATTGAGACCGACAAGGCGACGATGGAAGTCGAAGCCGTGGATGAGGGGCGTCTGGCTAAAATCCTTATCCCCGAAGGCACCGACAACGTTGCGGTCAATACGCCGATAGCTGTTATCGCGCAGGATGGCGAAGATGTGTCTTCCCATATTGCCAAGTCTTCGGCACCCGCAAGCCAGCCGGCTGCATCCGCGCCGACAGCTCCAGCAGCTCCGGCTGCGGCCACGGTACCTGCCGCGCCCCGCAGTGCAAACAGCTACGATGCCAGCAATGAAATTCCCGCTGGCACCGAAATGGTAACGATGACCGTTCGCGAAGCCTTGCGCGATGCCATGGCCGAAGAGATGCGCGCCGATGGCGACGTGTTCGTCATGGGCGAAGAGGTTGCAGAATACCAGGGTGCCTACAAGGTCACGCAAGGACTGCTGCAGGAATTTGGCGCGGACCGTGTGGTTGACACGCCGATCACCGAGCACGGCTTTGCCGGTCTTGCGGTTGGCGCAGCCTTTACTGGCTTGAAGCCCATCGTTGAATTCATGACCTTCAACTTCGCCATGCAGGCGATTGACCAGATCGTGAATTCCGCTGCCAAGACGCTTTACATGTCCGGTGGCCAGCTTGGATGCCAGATCGTGTTCCGTGGTCCCAATGGTGCTGCGGCCCGTGTTGGCGCCCAGCATAGCCAGGATTACGCAGCTTGGTATTCAAGCGTTCCTGGTTTGACCGTGGTGATGCCGTATAGCGCGGCTGACGCCAAGGGACTCCTGAAAAGCGCTATCCGCAGCCCGAATCCGGTTGTGTTCCTTGAGAACGAAATCCTTTACGGGCAATCGTTCCCGGTTCCCAAACTGGACGATTTCACCGTGCCGCTTGGCAAGGCCCGCATCGCCCGTCAGGGCAAGGACCTCACCATCGTCTCCTGGGGTATCAATATGGCTTTGGTGGAGAAAGCGCTGCCCATGCTCGAAGCCGAAGGCATTGATGCGGAGGTCATCGACCTGCGCACCATTCGCCCAATGGATGTGGAAACGGTGGTTGCTTCCGTCATCAAGACCGGCCGTTGCGTCGTTGTCGAGGAGGCATGGCCACAATCGGGCGTGAGCTCTGAAGTTGCGACGAAGGTCATGGAAAACGCCTTCGACTATCTTGATGCTCCGGTTGTGCGCGTGACCGGAAAAGACGTTCCGATGCCTTATGCGGCTAATCTCGAAAAGCTTGCACTCCCATCTATCAACGATGTGGTGCAGGCTGTGAAGGCCGTTTGCTACAGGTGACTTTATGACTGCTCCCAAGTTCGAGGCTCTCAACGCTCCCCCCGACTGCATCGAGAAAGGCGGGGTGGAAGTCCTGCGAGCCTCGGTGGTTGAAGGGGCAGTCAGTATCGCGATGCGCCGCTCGTTTGACGATCCCTTCACATGGGGGGTTCTTCTGGCCGATTTGGCCCGACATGCGGCGCGTATCTATGCGCTGGAGACGGATCTAACCGAGGCGGAAGCCCTGTCGCAGATCAGCGACGGGCTTCAATCCGAATTTCTTAATCCGACCGATCATGGTCAAGCGCATTAACCGTTTTTTTCAGGATCAAATCCATGCCCATCAATATCCTGATGCCTGCTTTGTCACCCACAATGGAAAAGGGAAACCTTGCCAAGTGGGTCAAAAAAGAAGGCGACAAGGTGAAGCCCGGTGATGTCATCGCCGAAATTGAAACCGATAAGGCGACGATGGAAATCGAAGCCATCGACGAGGGCATACTTGCCAAGATTTTCGTCGCAGAGGGCTCCCATGACGTGCCGGTCAACCAGTTGATCGCCGTTATGGCCGAAGAGGGAGAGGATATGAAATCCGTTGCCGAGTCCGCCGGGCAGGGTGCTTCCGCTCCCGCAACGGCTCCGAAGGCGGAAGCCAGTGCCGCGCCTGTGGCATCAGCGGCTCTTGCACCGGCTTCGCCGATCTCCGCCAATACCGGCAAGGTGTTCGCGTCGCCGCTGGCCAAGCGCCTTGCCAAGATGAATGGCATTGACCTCTCCGGCGTCCAGGGCTCAGGCCCGCGTGGCCGCATCATTGAACGCGATGTACGGGCGATCATGTCGGGTGCTGCTCCGAAGCCTGCGACCCCTGCCACGGCTGGCGCAACACCTGCTGCACAACCCATTGCCGCTTCGGCTGCTGCAACCACGGCTGCGGCGCTTGCTTCAGGCCCGAATTTCGAGCAGGTCAAGGCCATGTTCGAGCCGGGTTCCTATGAGGAAATCAACCTCGACGGCATGCGCAAGACGGTCGCCAAGCGTCTGATGGAATCGAAGCAGACCGTTCCGCATTTTTATCTGTCGATTGATGTGGAGCTTGATGCGCTGATGGCTCTGCGTGAGCAGGTCAATAACTCGGCACCGAAGGATGGCGACGGCAAGCCAACCTATAAGATTTCGGTCAACGATTTCGTCATCAAGGCGCTGGCGCTTGGCTTGCAACGTGTACCCGCCGCCAATGCGGTTTGGGCTGAGGACCGTATCCTGAAGTTCAAGCACTCGGATGTCGGCGTTGCTGTTGCCGTGGAAGGCGGATTGTTTACCCCGTTGGTGCGCAAGGCCGAAACCAAGACACTTTCGGTTATCTCCAACGAGATGCGCGATATGGCGACCCGTGCCCGCAACCGCCGTCTGCGCCCCGAAGAATACACCGGTGGCACTACCGCTGTTTCCAATCTCGGCATGTTCGGCATCAAGAATTTTTCTGCGGTCATCAACCCGCCACATGCGACCATTCTGGCTGTTGGCGCTTCCGAAGACCGCGTTGTGGTCAAGAAAGGTCAGCCTACCGTGGTGAAAGCCATGACGGTGACGCTGTCGTGCGATCATCGCGTGGTGGATGGTGCAGTTGGTGCCTCACTTCTCTCCGCGTTCAAAAACCTCATCGAAAACCCGATGACCATGATGGCCTGATTTTCCCCGGCGCCGGATTGTTCCAGCGCACGGACCTCAGGACTTCCCGCGACGTAAGTAATACGCGGATCAAAAGGAATTAAGTTATGGCTGACAACTATGACATCATTGTCATCGGCGCAGGCCCGGGCGGCTATGTGGCCGCCATCCGTGCCGCCCAGCTCGGTTTCAAGACCGCTGTCGTGGATCGGCAGCACCTCGGGGGTATCTGCCTGAACTGGGGCTGCATTCCCACCAAGGCGTTGCTGCGTTCTGCCGAGATATACAACTATATGAAAGAGGCCTCGCATTTCGGCCTCTCCGTCAAGGATATCCAGTTTGATATCAAGGCGATCATCGAACGCTCCCGCGGCGTTGCCAAACGCCTCAATAGCGGTGTCGATCTGCTTCTGAAGAAGAACAAGATCGACGTGATCTGGGGCGAGGCCAGCATCGACGCGGTCGGTTCCGTCAAGGTTGTGGAGAGCCAGCGCGCTCCGACGCCCAAGGGCGCACTCGGGCCGGGCTCTTACAAGGCCAAGAACATCATTGTCGCTACCGGTGCGCGCCCGCGCGTGCTGCCGGGCCTTGAGCCTGACAAAAACCTGATCTGGACCTATTACGAAGCAATGGTGCCGGAAAAGCTGCCGAAAACCATGATCGTCATGGGGTCGGGTGCCATCGGTATCGAATTTGCTTCGTTCTATGCGAGCATGGGCACCGAAGTGACCGTGATTGAGGTGCTTCCGCAAATTCTGCCAGTGGAAGACGCCGAAATCGCTGCTTTTGCCCGCAAACGCTATGAGAAACAGGGCATTCGCATCATGACCCGCGCCAAGGTCGTTGGCGTTCAGAAGGGGCGTGACACCATCACTGCCTCCATTGAGGAAGCAAACGGCACAACCCGCCAGATCACCGCCGAAAAGCTGATCTCCGCAGTTGGCGTTGTTCCAAACAGTGAAAATCTCGGCCTTGAAAAGCTTGGCGTGACGATTGAGCGTGGCATCATCAAGACCGATGGTCGCGGCGCGACCAATGTGCCGGGTATTTACGCCATTGGTGATGTCGCAGGGGCGCCAATGCTGGCCCACAAGGCCGAGCATGAAGGCGTGATCTGCGTCGAGAACATCAAGGGCATGCATACCGAGCCGCTCGACCGTAACAAGATTCCGGGCTGCACCTATTCCTCACCGCAAATTGCCTCCGTCGGCATGACCGAAGCCAAGGCAATGGAAGCCGGTTATGACATCCGTGTGGGCCGCTTCCCGTTCCTCGGCAACGGTAAGGCGATTGCGCTCGGCGAGCCGGAGGGTCTGGTTAAGACGATCTTTGATCGCCAGACCGGCGCGCTTCTCGGTGCTCACATGGTGGGCGCAGAGGTGACGGAGCTCATCCAGGGCTTCATCGTGGCGATGGATCTCGAAGCGACTGAGGAAGACCTGATGCACATCGTCTTCCCCCATCCAACGCTTTCTGAGATGATGCATGAAAGTGTGATGGACGCCTATGGCCGTGTGATCCATATGTGATTATGATATTGGAGCCGCCCATGTTAGGGCGGCTTCGTTCATGATGGCGCACGAAGAAGGCTGCCGAATTATTGGGCTTCAGTGAGGGCCGGGGTGGAAAGCAACGTATTATGGCTGTGGTACTCGATCTTCTGAAGAATGATCCGCGTCTCCGCCACCCGGAAAAGGCGCATCGACCGGATCAACCGGTCCAGGCCCGCAAGCCGGATTGGCTGCGCGTGCGCGCGCCCGGTTCGCCGAAATGGTCTGAAACCAACAAGATCGTTCGCGAGAACAAGCTGGTGACGGTGTGCGAAGAGGCTGGCTGCCCCAATGTGGGCGAATGCTGGGAAAAAAAGCATGCCTCGTTCATGATCATGGGCGACACTTGCACCCGTGCATGCGCTTTCTGCAATGTCCGCACCGGTATGCCGGGACCGTTGGATTCCAATGAGCCGAAGAATATCGGCACGGCGGTTGCAAAACTCGGGCTCGATCATGTGGTTATTACCTCGGTTGATCGCGACGATCTCGCCGATGGCGGCGCTGAGCATTTTGCGCAGGTGATCCGCGCCATCCGGGAGTTGTCATCTGGAACGACAATTGAGGTTTTGACACCGGACTTCCTGCGTAAAGAAGGTGCGCTTGAAGTCGTGGTTGCCGCTCGGCCCGATGTGTTTAACCACAATCTCGAAACTGTACCGTCGAAATACCTGAAGGTGCGGCCAGGCGCGCGTTATTTCCATTCCATTCGGTTGTTGCAGCGCGTCAAGGAGCTTGATTCCAGCATCTTCACCAAATCCGGCATCATGGTCGGGTTCGGCGAGGAGCGGAATGAGATTTTGCAGCTCATGGATGATCTGCGTTCGGCTGATGTCGATTTTCTCACCATCGGCCAATATCTCCAGCCAACAAGGAAGCACCACCCGGTAGTCCGTTTCGTGCCGCCGCCTGAGTTTTCTGGCCTTGAAACCTCGGCCTATGCCAAGGGCTTTCTGTTGGTTTCCGCTTCGCCTTTGACGCGCTCCTCACACCATGCTGGCGATGATTTTCGTAAGCTGAAAGTGGCCCGTCTGGCCAAACACGGATAATTCTTCATATGCCGGCATTCCGCACCCAAAAAGTTATTCCCCATTCGCCAGAAGAGATGTTCGCGCTTGTGGTAAACGTGGAGAGCTACCCGGAATTCCTGCCGCTCTGTGATAAAATTGCAATTCGTAACCGCAAGAGCAACGATGACGGTACCGAGACTTTCATCTCGGCCATGACGGTGGGTTACAAGGCAATTTCTGAGGTTCTGACCACGCGTGTGACGGCAGACAAGGCGAATCTCTCTGTTCTCACAGAGTTTGTCGACGGCCCGTTTCGCACACTTGAAAATCGCTGGAAATTCACAGTCGACGAACGCGGTTGTCTGGTGGATTTTTTTATCACCTATGAATTCAAAAGCTTTGCGCTCAGCATGCTGATGGGCTCGATTTTTGATCGCGCTTTCCGCAAATTCGTGTCTGCCTTCGAAGAGCGGGCTGACAATTTGTATGGGAAAAAAAGCCGGTAAAGCCGCTCTCTGCGTAGAATAACCTTGGCCATAAACGACAAGTTACTTATTTATACAGTTATCAATAATCTCTATTGTTGGGACATGGGCTGGAGGTCTGAATATGGTCTTATCCGCAAGCGTAAAGGCGCTTTGCATGTAAATGGACCGGGTGCGACACCGACTTCATTTCGCAGAGTTATCGTTGTCAGGCTTTCTCGTATAATTCCTTGAGTTTTGCGTAGATTTGTTATTTTTTATAGCGCGTAATGGCCGCTATTTACCAGTCCGGCGGGGTCGTATTGACAAGCTGAGCATAATCATTCAGTCCCTGTACAGCTTTAGGCATTAAGTTTGATACTCAGCGCTCTATATGTTCTCAAGGGATGGTTTTGGGCGCGGGCTGCGCAAATGCGGCTTGCTCCTGTCTAAAAAAAGGATTCTACCGATGGCGAATGTCATGCTGTTTTATAAAAATACAACCGTGTTGAATCGCGAAGAGCACAAAAACCTTAAATTGAAAGCCGTTGAAGGATTTGGCTTCGCGGAAAATACCCATTGGCTGCCCGTGGCAGGTGTCGAGTTTTACCAGGCATCGCGCCACTATCCGATCATGTTTGTCTCGGAAGGCACCGGCGATAAAGAAGTTGTCACACCGATTCTGCTGGTTGGCCTTGATCATGGGAATAACGCCTATGTCGACAAGGATCACAAGTGGAAGGCCGATGCCTATCTGCCGGCCTTCGTTCGCCGCTACCCGTTCGTTCCGGCTAACGCCGACGAAAAGAAGAACGACGAATTCATGGTGTGCTACGATGCCGCTTTCGCCGGGTTCAACACCAAGGAAGGCATGCCGCTCTTCAACGAAGATGGCACAGAGACCGACCTCCTGAAGGGGGCTGTGCAGTTCTTGCTTGGCTTCAACAACGATATGCAGCGCACGCGCACTTTCGTTGAGGAACTGCGCAAGCTCGATATCCTTGAAAAGCGCTCGGCGGACATTCGCAATGCCTCGGGCGCGACCTTCCAGGTTCAGGACTTCCTGGTGGTTTCGGAAGAGAAGTTTGCCAAGTTGACCGGCCCACAGCTGGAGAAGCTGCATAAGGAAGGCTTCCTTGGTTGGGTGTTTGCGCATCTTATGTCGTTGGCTAACCTGCCGACACTGCTGGACCTGCACCTTGCCCGGAAAGCCCCTGCAAAAAAATAAATGGGGTGAGTTCAGTCAATTCCATCTTCGGGCGTTGAATGCCCGAAGATGGCATAAATGGAGGTTACGCAATGAAAAAAATTCTAGCTTTCACAACTACCGCTCTTCTATTGTCGACCATTGCTGCTTCCGCACAGCAACAGACTACCTCATCGACCTCATTCGACAACTGGGTCATGAACTGCACCGCGCAAATCGACAAGGACAATAAACAGGTTAAGGGTTGCGAACTGCGAACGACGCTGATGGTCAAGGATGAGAAGAGTGGCCAGGAAGGGGTTGGAGCGGTTGTTTCAGTCGGCCGTCTCATGTCGGAAAAGACCCTGCAAGGTGCGGTACAACTACCCATCGCTGCGCGCCTTGATGTTCCCGTCAAGGTCATCGGTTCCGACAACAAGCCGATTGTCGATCTGCCCTATATGGCCTGCCAGCCGCAATTGTGCACTGCAGGCGCGGCGCTGACCGACACGCAGGTCACAGCCTTGCGCAAGACAGGCGACAAGTTTTCCATCAGTTACCGCAATCAGGCTGGACAGGACGTAAAGCTTGATGTCGTAACCAAAGGCCTCGGTGCTGCGCTTGATGCGGTAGCAAAAGAGAAATAGGCTTTTTTAGTCAACGTGACGACGGGGCCGTCAAAACGGTTGCCGTCGTCACGCAATTTGCCGATGCTGTGTTTGCGGCTCCCACGAGAGTGCAAGAGAATTATCGGGCCATGAACCACTGGTCGGCCCAATTTTTTTCAATTTCCCTCAATACTGATGCCAGCGGCCATTGTAGTCCTGGACCTGGTAACCGCCTGCGTCACTCTTCTTGGTATAGGCCGTGTTGATGGGCGATTTCCCATGGCCGCCGGGGATATCGAGCACGTAAGTCGGCTGGCATAGTCCCGAAATCCGACCGCGCAATGCCGCAACAATGCTCTGTCCTTCTTCTATACCAAGACGGAAATGAGCGGTTCCGGGTGCAAGATCAGGGTGATGCAGGTAATACGGCCTGATCCCGAACTCCACGAAACCGCGCATGAGCGTCGCCAGAATTTCGGCGTCATCATTAATTCCACGCAGAAGAACAGTCTGGCCGAGCAAGGTGACACCCGCTTGTGACAGTCGCATACACGCCGCACGCATGGCGGGGGTCAGTTCACGCGGATGGTTGGCATGAATGGCAACATAAAGGATTTTGCCAGATTGCTTCAGCACGTTAATGCTTGCGTCGGTCACGCTTTCCGGTGTGGCGACGGGCACGCGGCTGTGAATGCGCAGAATGCGGACATGGTCCATCTCGGCCAACGCGGCTGCGATGCGCCCCAACCGCCGGGGCGATAGCAGCAGTGGGTCGCCACCGGTCAGAATAACCTCCCATATTTCGAAATGTCTGCGGATATAATCCAGAGCAGCGTCCAGGGCCTCGTCGGACAGATTCCCATCGCCATTGGGGCCGACCATTTCACGGCGGAAGCAGAAGCGGCAATAAACGGGGCAAACGTGGATTGCCTTCAGCAAAACCCTATCGGGGTACCGATGCACGATGCCAGGCACTGGCGAAAAGCTGTTGTCGCCAATGGGGTCCGCGTTTTCTTCAGGTTGAGATATCAATTCTGCCGCTTGCGGAATGAACTGCCGCGCAATGGGATCATTCGGATCTGTGGGATCGATGAGGGCAGAAAGTGTCGGCGGCACCGCAATAACATAGCGCGCGGAGACGGCTTCCAGTTCAGCCCGATGGGCCTCTGGCGCCAGCTTGGCATCAATCAGATCGCTTGCTGTCCGCAGCGTTTTCTTCATGGAGCATCTCCGGGAACCGGCGTCCAGATCACCTGATCGATGCGTGTTGCTCCGGTTGCCAGCATGGCGAGCCGATCAAAGCCAAGGGCCGCGCCGCTGGCCTCGGGCATCACCGCGAGCGCCGCCAGAAAATCGCTGTCGATGGGGTAGGCCTCGCCATAAAGCCGCTGCTTCTCGCGCATCTCCATCTCAAACCGTCGCTGCTGTTCCGTGGCATCGGTCAACTCACCAAAGGCATTAGCGAGTTCGACACCACAGGCATAAAGCTCGAACCGTTCGGCAAACCGCCGGTCGTGCGGCGCCGGGCGGGCCAGAGCCGCTTCATGTAACGGGTAAAGGTCGAGTATGGTTGCACGTCCGTGGCCAAGATTAGGCTCGATTTTTTCGACCAACGCACGGGAGAACATGTCTGACCAAGTATCATCAGCGGCATGGCGAATGCCGGTGCGCGTGAGCTCTGCGGCCAGTTTAGTGCGATCGGGTGAGCCGTCGTTTGCAAGCGTTGCGACAAGATCAATCTGGGCATGGCGCTGGAATGCGTCGGCAACCGAGAGCCGTTCTGGCTCCGTAAATGGGTCCATCTCAACGCCCCGGAAGGAAAAACACTTCGTTCCGGCAGCTTCTGCCGCGAGACGCAGTAAGGCGGCGCAATCCTGCATCAACGCTTCATAACCTTCGCCGCGCCGATACCACTCGATCATGGTGAATTCCGGGTGGTGCAAAACCCCACGTTCGCGGTTGCGATAGGCTTTGCCGATCGACACGATTCGCTCTTCACCCGCTGCCAGCAGTTTTTTGCAGGCAAACTCGGGGGAGGTATGTAAATACAGGCTTTGCCGCATTCCGTCGCTACCGATGAATGCGGTTTCAAAAGCATGGAGATGTGTCTCATTGCCCGGGGAGACCTGGAGCGTTGCCGTTTCCACTTCAATGAAATCCTGGGCCGCGAAGAACGCGCGCGTTTGGGCCATGACCCGGTTGCGCCCAAGCAGGAACGGACGGCGGTCAGAATGAAGAGAAGGGCTCCACCAGGGAGAAACGTGAGGCATGGGGATAATCTTCTTGGGAATGTGATATGCCGCATTACAACGAACGGGCCGCTTCGCCAAAGGGTATTGTCTTCTACTAAAGCTCTTTCAATCATAAACTGGACAAAAGACTCTGGCGCTTCAACTCAATATCGGATAGTTGCGAAGGCAAGCATTTCACTGCCTCGGAAGTTCAAGAGCTTTCTGACAGGCTGAGATATCAATTCGATAAAGGATTTTGTTGTGAAGGTTGCCGCAAGCACTCTTAGAAAAGGCAATGTCATCGACATCGATGGCAAGCTCTACGTCATCATGACAGCGGAAAATATCCACCCGGGCAAGGGCACCCCTGTGACCCAGCTCGATATGCGCCGCATCGCCGATGGCGTGAAGGTGGCGGAACGCTATCGCACCACCGAGCAGGTTGAGCGCGCGTTCGTTGAAGACACCGATTTCACGTTCCTCTATTCCGATTCTGACGGGTTCCACTTCATGAATCCGGAAAATTATGACCAGGTCCAAGTGTCGGAAGACGTGATTGGCGATGGCAAGGTCTATTTGCAGGAAAGCATGGTTTGCAAGCTCTCGCTGCATAATGGCGTGCCGATTGCCATTGATCTGCCGCAGCGTGTGACGCTGGAAATCACTGAGACTGAGCCCACGGTGAAAGGTCAGACCGCTTCGTCGTCCTACAAGCCGGCCATCCTCTCCAATGGTGTCCGCACGCTCGTTCCGCCACATGTCAGTGCAGGAACCCGTGTTGTTATCATGACGGCTGACGGTTCTTACGTTGAGCGTGCCAAGGACTGACTAGCTGCTCCTTGACGGAAAGCGCCTTTTCGGGCGCTTTCATTTGCACCGGCGTTCGATGCCGATGGAGCGGTCATGACAGGAATTGAAACTCCCCATGAGCCGAACCAAACGGCTCAACCAAGGAAATGGCAACGGTCTCGTCGTTCCGGGCGGGGGCGGAGTATTCCGTTTGACCGTAAACCGTCGGCAACTTATGCCGCGCTTGATCTTGGCACCAATAACTGTCGTCTGCTGGTTGCCAAACCATCGCGCAATGGCTTGCGGGTTGTCGATGCCTTCTCCCGCATCGTGCGCCTCGGTGAGGGTTTGGGATCAAGCGATAGGCTTTGCGATGATGCCGTGCATCGTACCCTGCAAGCGCTGAAAATTTGCAAGGAAAAGATCGAGGCCAATGGTGTGACGCGGTCGCGGCTGATTGCAACAGAGGCGTGCCGGGGCGCGATCAATGGCATGGAGTTCGTGGGGCAGGTGAAAGATCACCTCGGGCTCGATCTTGAAATCGTTGATCGTCAGGCTGAGGCTTTTCTGGCGGTTGCGGGCTGCGCTTCACTGGTCGATGGGCGGGCGCGATCCTGTATCGTCTTCGATATCGGTGGCGGCTCAACTGAAATTGCCTGGCTCGACGGATACAAGGCCGGGAACCAGGTTGATCCCAATGCCCATATCCGCGCCTGGGATTCTCTCGACGCCGGTGTGGTTACCCTTGCGGAACGCTATGGCGGGCATGATGTCAGCAATGGGCAATATGAGGCCATGGTTGCCGAGATCATGCAGAAACTGTCCGGTTTCGCCGCAGAGGCACAAGACGCCGAGAAGGCACCGTTTTTCCATTTGCTTGGCACTTCGGGAACGGTGACGACGCTGGGTGGTATCTATCTCGGCCTGGAAAAGTATGATCGACGTCGTGTCGATGGTTTATGGATGAGCAGTAGAGATATGTCCGACATTACCCAAAGGCTCCAAAGCATGTCTTATGCTGAGCGCGCCGCCAATGCCTGCATCGGACAGGAGCGGGCAGATCTGGTGCTCGCCGGTTGTGCCATTCTTGATGCCATTCGCAAGACATTTCCAACTCCTTTTCTCCGCATCGCTGATCGGGGCTTGCGCGAAGGCATTCTGATGAAGATGATGCGCGAAGATGGCGTTTGGCGCCAAGGAGTGCGATCGTGACCAAAGCGACACCCGGAGACGGGCAGCGAAACCTGAAGCAACGCCTTAAGACTGCGCGCAAGCGCACGCTGTCATCGCAACGGTGGCTTGAGCGGCAGCTCAACGACCCCTATGTCGCCAAGGCGAAAGCCGAAGGCTATCGCTCGCGCGCGGCCTTCAAACTTCTGGAAATGAATGACAAATACAAGCTGCTCAGGCCTGGGCAGCGGGTGATTGATCTTGGCGCCGCACCGGGAGGCTGGTCGCAGATTGCCGCCCGGGAAGTTGGCAGCATCCATGGCAAGGGCCGGGTGGTCGGTATTGATCTTCTGCCTATTGAGACCATGTCTGGCGTTGATTTCATCGAAATGGACTTTTTGGCTGACGAAGCGCCGGGCATTCTCATCGAGATGCTGGGCGGGCCTGCGGATGTCGTGATGTCCGATATGGCCGCAAACACCACTGGCCACAGGAAGACCGACCACCTGCGCATTATCGGTCTTGCCGAGACGGCGGTACACTTTGCCCGCGAAGTTCTGGCACCTGGTGGGATCTTCATCGCCAAGGTGTTTCAGGGTGGCACCGAGAACGATCTGCTGACAGATCTCAAGCGCGATTTCGCGGTTGTCCGCCATGTCAAACCCGCCGCAAGCCGGGCGGATTCCGCCGAGCTTTACGTGCTGGCCACCGGCTTCCGAGGCAGGAAGAACGAACCCACCGAATAAAGATCATGCGGGTTGGAGTGCTCCCAGAGCGATGCGCTCTCCGCTCTCTCCATCGAAGAGAATATAGCTATCGCTGTTGAGCGCGAGTCGGACTGTGGCATCGACCGCGAAATCGACGCAGCCGAACACGACCGAGGTCAGCAGCGTTGTGCCCACTTTCAGCCGCACAATGGTTTCCATGCCCGACGGCAGCGATGAATAGACCTGACCGGCCAAAATCCCGCTTTCTGCGATGGTCACGTTTTCCGGGCGCAGGCCCAGCACCAGCTTTTTCCCTTCCGCAACCACCGGCTCGCCTTCACTGGCGGTAAAGATCAAGCTCATATCTGCGTTATTGAGGGCGAGTTTGCCGCCTTGCGCGCGCTGCCCCGCCGAGACCGGAACAAGATTGATGCCAGGGCTGCCCACAAAGTCGGCAGCAAACGTATTGGCCGGGCGGCCATAAACCTCAAGCGGCGGGCTGAATTGTTGCAAGTGGCCGTTCTTGAGCAGACATACGCGGGTGGAGAGCGTCATGGCCTCAAGCTGGTCGTGGGTCACGTAGATGATGGTGGCCCCGGTGGTCAGGTGCAGGCGCTTGAGCTCGGTGCGCATTTCCATGCGCAGTTTGGCGTCGAGGTTCGAGAGCGGTTCGTCCATCAGCAGGACGGAAGGGTTGGTTGCAAGCGTCCGGGCAATGGCAACGCGCTGTTGCTGGCCACCTGACAGCTCCGAAGGGTAGCGGCCGGCAAGCTCCTCAATCCGCAGCATCGACATCAGCTCTTCAAGCCGATTGGAAATGCGGTTTGTTTCCCATTTCAGGTTTTCAAGCCCAAAGGAGATGTTGCGCCGCACCGTCATATGCGGCCACAACGCGTAATTCTGGAACAAGAAGCCAACACCGCGCCGGTCGGGAGACACGTCGAGCCGGTTATCGGCACAGAATACTTTCTGCCCGCCGATATGAATCTGGCCTTCGGTTGGCGTTTCCAGTCCGGCAATCATGCGCAATGTCGTGGTCTTGCCGCAGCCGGAAGGGCCAAGCAGCGATATAAACTCGCCATCGGCAATCTCGAGCGAGAGGTCTTCCACCGCACCGGCCTTGCCGAACCGCTTGGAAATTTTCGTAAGGGTTATGTCCGGCATATTTAGCCTCCGATGCCCTTGTCGATGGACGCGCCCGTCACTTTACCGATGAGCCAGTTGACGATGATAACCATCATAATGATGATGAGGTTGATGGCGTTGGCGTATTGCTCCCAGCCTTTTTCATTGTACTGGAAGAGCATGGTGGTGAGCATTCTTGTCCCCGGTGTCACCAGTAGGATGAACAGGGAAAGTTCCCTCATGCACGAGATGAAGGGCAGAAGATAACCGGAAATGACCGCCGATTTCTGGATCGGAATGAGAATGCGCGTCATCCGCTTGAACCAGCCCACACCCAGCACGGTCGCCGCTTCTTCAATCTCGGTGCTGATTTGCAGCATGGAATTGATTCCGGCGCGCGAGGCGAAGGGCAGATACTTGACCGTGCCGACGATCACCAGCAGCAGGAAGGTGCCGTAGAGCGCGGGGATCGGCCCGTGGGGCACGGCGAACAATGACAGGTACACGGCAGAAAACGCCATAGCTGGCATGAGATAGGGGAAAAAGCTCAAGTTGTTAACGAAGCCCGCAAGCCGTGTACCGCGCCGCCGCACGATGGCGTAACCCGCGAGAAAACCGATGGTGCCTGCCGTCAGCGCGCAGAGCACCGAAAGCCTTAAACTGTTCCACAAGCCGTACCAGATGGCGGGGTTCAGTAAAATGCCCGGTTCGCTGTTGGCGATGCGGGCATCGCCTTCGCCGATCCAGAATACTAGCGACAGGTTATTCCATGAATAGTCGCCCGGCACGATAATCATAGACTCAACTGCAAAGCTGATGAGCGGCACCACCGACAGCAACAGCAAAGCCACAAGGATGGCTGCAGACATCGGCGTGCGCCACAAGCGCAGATCGACCAGCGAGACATTGGCGCTCTTGCCGGTGACGGTGACATAAGATTTGCGCGTGCCGATCAGGCGCTGGTTGCCGTAGAGGATCAAAGCGCCAAACATCATCATTACCACCGCGATGATGTAACCATAACCGGGATTGAGGCCATTGAGCGTGCGGAATAGCTGGGTTGTCAGCACCTGATAACGTACCGGCAATCCGAGAAAAGCCGGCACTGCGAATGACGACATTGCCGACGAAAAAACCAGCAGAAACGTGGACAGGATCGCGGGCATCACCATGGGGATCGTGACACGCCAGAAAATGCGCAATCGCGACGCATGGAGCAGCAGGGCCGCTTCCTCAAGGCTCGCATCCATATTGCGCAGGATACCGCCGATCAGGATATAGGCGAATGGCGCGTAATGCAGCCCGGTGACCAGAATGATCGGGAACGGGCCATAGGCAAACCAATCCGGCGTTTGAAGCCCGGTGAGGGCTGTGAAAATCCCCGGCGCCCCGCCAATGGTGGCGTTCTTGAAAAAATTGAGCCAGGCCAGCGCCAAGGTCCAGGATGGCATGATGTAGGGAAAGATCGCCAGTCCTGACAACAGCTTCTTCATACGGATATTGCTGCGGGTGATGAGCCATGCGAAGCCGCCACCAAGGCCGATGGCGACGATGCATGGGCCTATGGAACAGACCAGAGAATTGAGAAGCGGCTTGTAAAACAGATTGAAGCTTCCTTCATCCGCAAACACCATTCGCCAGTGATAGAATGTGTGATCACCGGCGGCGGCTCCGCGGACGCGGCGCACTTCAGACATATGGACGATCAGCGTGTCTTCAAAGATGCTCGCGAGCGGCACCAGGATGAGATATCCGAGCACCAGCGCGAGCGTCACAAGGATGACGTTCTGCGGCTTCCTAAAGTAATTGCCGAGCCTGTTCAGATAACGCATGGCACCGATACCGTCGCGGATCAACGGATGCTATTGAGGAAGTCTTCCACCTTATAGCGCTGCTCAAAGCACCATTGCGGGTCTTCGCGCACCAGAATTTTCCGCCATTCCGCGAGCGATCTGTCATCCTTGGCTCCCGGATTGTCGGGGTTGGCCGAAAAGTCGCCGAGCGAATCGACCCAGGGGCCGAAGCCATCCTGTGTCAGCACGTATTCGATGAACAGCTTGGCCGCAGCGGTGCTGCGCGAATTGGCCGGGATCATGGCATACATCGGATAATAGAAACCGGCGAACGGCATGGCGGTCGCGGCGGGCTTCACGGTGAGCTTCTTGCCCTCTGACATGCGCATCTTGTTGGTGGTGATGAGGCCCGCAAGCTGCTTGGCCTGTCCCTGGGCGCCGATGGCTTCCGAGAGCTTGGTGTCGGAGGTGCCAAGCACCAAGCTGTTCTGGAACAGCTTCTTGATCCACTCATAACCGGCATTGGCGGTGGTCAGGGTGATATCCTTGCCGTAATGGGCCTTGTAGGCCGCTGCCAGCTTTTCGGCGATGTCGGGGCGCGTCACCATCGTCAGGAAGTTCATATTCACGCCTTCCTGGAACGGATCCGTCATCTGGACGCGGCCTTTCCAGTCCGCGTCGGTGAGTTGCCAGACATTGGTGATGGGCGAGGCGTCGCTTTTTTCGCTGTTGAAAACGATTGCCTTGACGAGAAAGAGAAAGACCAGCGGATTTTGGTCTTCTTTGGCAACCTTTGCCGCAATGGATGGCGGCACATAATTGGTCAGGAAGCCGGGCGTAATCAGTTCACCGAGCACGCGGCCGCTATCCTGCACGAAGACCACATCCGCGCCATTGATCTTGGCGGAGGCTTCCTTGGCGACCTTCTCGATGATTTCCACGTCCTTGAGTTGGGTGGAAGACACCTTGATCCCGTATTTCTTGCCAAACGCTTCTCCGGCCAGACTGTGACGGGAACTGTTGGAATAGATGGTCAGCGTGCCTTCTTGCTGGGCCTGCTTGATAAGCTCTTCGCGGGAAGGTTCTGCATTGACACCGGTTGCCGTGAGGAATGACCATATTGCAATCGAACAGAATGCAAGTTTGTGTGTGATCCGCATAACTTCCCCTTTCGCCGGATGGCGACCGCAACCCTGTCTGCCGAAGGCTATCTCGGCACTCTTCATGAGAGTGGCAGGTTTTGTTGCGTCGTGTGGTGCGCATCGGTGATGCGCATGGCTGACCGGCGCAACTTATCGCACCGCGTGATGCAGCGTCAACGAAAGTCTAAGTTATGCAATGATTTCTGAAGGAGATCCCCATCAGAAGGCGCGGGGAGCGCCTCCTGATTTATAAACACATATCGCTTTTGCGTTCTGTCATTTCTTGGGGGCAGGCAGATAGAACTGGTCCGGGTCGGAACCGAAGCGGGTATTGTCGTTGAGGCTGTCGATCTTCTTGTGATCGTCGGCATCGAGAGCGAAATCGAAGACGTTGATGTTTTCGCGGATGCGCGAAGGTGTCACCGATTTCGGAATGACCACACAGCCATTTTCCAGATGCCAGCGCAACATGACCTGCGCCGTTGATTTGCCGTGCTTTGCGGCAATGGATTGCAGAACAGGATTTTCGATCAGCCGCCCCGAGCCGAGTGGACTCCACGATTCGGTGATGATGCCATGCTTCTTGTGGAAGTCCCGCATTTCCTGCTGGGGCAGGCGCGGGTGCAATTCAATCTGATTGATGGCGGGTTTGACGCCGGTTGCGTCGATGATGCGCTCCAGATGGGGAACCTTGAAGTTGGAGACGCCGATGGAGCGCACACGCCCGTCATTCTTCAGCTTGACCATGGCCTTCCAGGTGTCGGCATAAAGGTTCTTCATCGGAACCGGCCAATGGATCAGAAGAAGGTCCAGATAATCGAGACCAAGGCGCTGCATGCTTTCTTCGAAGGCCATAAGGGTTTCGTCGTAGCCATGCCGCAGGTTCCAGATTTTCGTGGTGATATAAAGTTCAGCACGTGGCACTCCGCCTTCGGCAATTGCCCTCCCGACACCGGCCTCGTTGCCATAAATGGCCGCCGTGTCGATCAACCGATAACCTGCTGCAAGCGCTTCCTTGACCGCGCCTGTGGCTATGTCATCGGCAACCTGCCAGACACCGAGGCCGAGTTGCGGGATGGTGTGACCGTCATGGAACTTGATTTCAGGAATCGACATGGATGGAATCCTTATTTTTAATGGAAGGAGGCTCCAGCTTTATCGGCCGGGCCTGAACCGGCGGAACTGAAATATTAGTGGGAGAAAACGGTTTCGACTACCCGTTTCTGCTATCTATCTGGCCTTGATACCCTAAAACGATACTTCCATGTGCGCCATCACAACAAGGCACGGGCTTGCTAGGGGCGAATACGATGGCGGTGCCCGGACATTTCCTCACCGGCATTGCGCGGCAGCCAGGCGAATGGGATCAACGACAACATCGACAGGCCTGCCACGAGGAAGAACGCCGGTTGGAAATCCGTCACCAATATCTGCGTGTCTCCGCGTAAAAACTGTGAGATTTCCAAGCCGAATGCGCCGATCGTTACACCCATGCTCAGGGACAATTGCTGGATCATTGAGGAAAAGCTGGTGGCGTAGCTCATATCGCGGTTAGACACTTCCGCGAAAGCGAGGGCATTGAGGCTGGTAAACTGCATTGACCGGAAACAGCCGCCGACAAACAAAATCAGCAAGATGAGAATATGCGGCGTCGTTGCGGAGAAAAACGCGTTTCCAGCCAGGAAACACGAGGCAATCACCGCGTTTATCATCAGGAGATATTTAAAGCCGGTAAGGCGTAGAACTTTTCTGGCGACGGTCTTGGTGCACAAGGAACCAAGCGCCGTGACGAATGTCAGCGAGCCCGATTGCACCGGTGACAACCCGAAGCCGATTTGAAGCATCAGCGGCAGCAGAAAAGGGATCGCCCCGGCACCAACGCGGAAAAACGATCCACCGATGACGCTGGCGCGAAAGGTCTGGTACTTGAGCAGGCTCAGCTTGAGAATCGGATTGTCGATGCGGCGGGAATGCCAGAAATAACCGATGGCGCAGGCGAGCCCGATTGCGAGGCAGGCAAGAGAGACATTCATTGGCAACAGATGGGTGCCCAGCGAAGAGAGCCCCAACATGATGAGAGACAATGCAAAGCCCGACAGACAGAACCCGAGGAAATCGAGGGGTGGAACATCCTCTTCCTTGATGTTCTCAAAAAACGCTGTTGCCATGGCGTAGCCAAGCATTGCGACCGGAATATTGATGTAAAAAATCCAGCGCCAGCCGAAATGCTGGGTGATGAATCCGCCGAGCGGTGGTCCTATCACCGGGCCGAGCAAGGCCGGAATGGTCAGCGTCGCCAGTGCCGACACCACTTCGCTTTTGGGGACACTGCGCAGGAGAATGAGACGGCCGACGGGCACCATCATCGCCCCGCCGACGCCCTGGAGGAAGCGTGCAATGATAAGCCATTCCAGTGAGAGGGCGACGCCGCAAGCAATGGAGCCGACCGTGAAAACACACAGGGCAGCCCGGAAAATCGTTTTGGCTCCAAACTTATCGGCCATCCACCCGCTGATCGGGATGAAAATTGCCAATGAAATCATATAGGACATCAAAGCGAGTTTGAGCGAAAGAACGCCGACACCCAGATCTTCGGAAATACGCTGTAGGGACGTGGATAACACCGTGCCGTCTACGTTCTCCATGAACAAGGCGGTGGCAACCGTCAGCGGGATGATGCGTACTTTTCGCATTTTCGTTGGATTTCTTGGTCGAAAGTCAATTCTGCGCCGGGGCAGGGAGCTCGGCTTACTCCTTTTAAACGGATTTGACCAGAATGAGTTTCATCTTTCGGGCCGGTATGCTTCCGCCAGCGCATCCCGACTGGTGCGCTTTGTCCCCTGTGGTGAAACTTAATACATTCGCGCTCTTGGCTAATGGCAAACATCGTGCTACGGCCAATCGCCAACTCGTTTCGTTTCCCGGACGCGCTTCCCGGTGGATTTAATTACCCCTTTTGAGGAGTTGGCGATGGCCAAAATAGTTACAAACCAGATTTCCGAAGGCCTGACCTTCGACGACGTTTTGCTGCGCCCGGGATATTCGGAAGTGCTGCCCGCCGATGTTGAGGTTGGCACTCGGCTCACCAAAACAATCACGCTGGCGCTCCCTATTCTCGCTTCCGCAATGGATACGGTAACGGAAGCGCGCATGGCCATCGCCATGGCCCAGAATGGCGGGCTTGGCGTTATCCATCGCAACTTCGAGCCCCATGAGCAGGCCGAGCAGGTGCGGCTGGTCAAAAAATACGAATCCGGGATGGTCATGAACCCCATTACCATCCACCCGGACGAGACGCTTTCCGACGCGCTCGCCGTGATGAAGACCCATAACATCTCTGGAATTCCGGTGGTGGAGCGTGGCCCGAATGGCACCAACGGCAAGTTGGTCGGTATCCTCACCAACCGCGATGTGCGTTTCGCCAGCGACCCGCGCCAGCCGGTTTCCGAACTGATGACCAAAGACCGGTTAATAACCGTGCGCGAGGGCGTTTCGCAGGATGAAGCCAAGCGCTTGCTGCATCAATTCCGGATTGAGAAGCTGTTGGTGGTCGATAACCACTTCCGCTGCATCGGCCTCATCACCGTCAAGGATATGGAAAAGCAGGTCGCCTATCCGCACGCCGCGAAGGATGCCAAGGGCCGTTTGCTCGCTGCTGCTGCGTCCACCACGGGCGAGAGCGGTATCGTGCGCGCCCAGATGTTGATCGACGCGGGCGTTGATGTACTGGTCATTGATACCGCGCATGGGCATTCCGCAGGCGTGCTTAAAACGGTGACTGCGGTGAAGAAACTTTCTTCGTCCGTGCAGATTGTTGCCGGAAACGTCGCAACCAAGCTTGGGACAAAGGCGCTCATCGACGCCGGGGCCGACGCGGTCAAGGTTGGTATCGGGCCGGGCTCAATCTGCACCACGCGCATCGTCGCCGGTGTGGGCGTGCCGCAGCTCACTGCCATCATGGAAGCCGTGGAAGCGGCAGATGCCGCCGGTGTCTGCGTGATCGCCGATGGCGGCATCAAGTATTCGGGAGATCTTGCCAAGGCGCTTGCCGCCGGTGCATCGTGCGCCATGGTCGGCTCGCTGCTGTCCGGCACCGATGAGACCCCCGGCGAGGTTTTCCTTTACCAGGGCCGCTCCTACAAGGCTTATCGTGGCATGGGTTCGGTTGGCGCGATGTCTCGCGGCTCGGCGGATCGTTATTTCCAGGCGGAAGTGCGTGATACGCTCAAGCTCGTGCCGGAAGGTATTGAGGGCCAGGTTGCTTATAAGGGCCCGGTTTCCGGCGTTCTGCATCAGCTCACCGGCGGTCTGCGTGCCTCGATGGGCTATGTTGGCGCGAAAAACCTGTCGGAGTTCCGCGAGAAGGCGGAGTTCGTGCGCATCACCAGCGCGGGCCTGCGTGAAAGCCATGTCCATGACGTGACTATCACCCGTGAAAGCCCGAATTACCCGACCGGGATGTGATTAAGGTTTTCCTGTACCGCAAGACCATCGGCCTGCCGGGCCGGTGGTTTTCGTTTTTTGAAAGCGAGACACCATGTCTTTACCCGCCATTCTTCTGCCTGTTTTCGTTCAGGTTGCCCTGACATTCCTCCTCGGGTTCCGGATGGGCGCTGCGCGGGCGAGTGCAGTGAAAGCTGGCTTGGTCGATAATGATCATATGGTTTATAAAATTCGCTGGCCCGAAAAGGCGCAACTCGCGGGTAATGCCTTCCATAACCAGTTGGAACTGCCTGTTCTGTTTTATGTTGTGGTTATTCTGGCGCTCATCAGCCATAAGGCCGATCTTCTCTTTGTCACGCTTTCGTGGGTTTTCGTGTTGCTTCGCTTGGTGCATGCTTTTGTCCATGTCACCAGCAATGAACTGAAATGGCGTGGAGGGAGCTTCCTTTTGGGCGTTCTCGTGCTGATGATCATGTGGGCATTCTTTGCTGTCCGTATTTTGTTTCTCTGACTGAAAGTCGCTGTCTATGATCCCCGCTGCCCAGATTGCTGCTGCAATAGAAGTACTCTCCGATATCGAAACCCGGCGCAGGCCTGCCGCTGACGCCCTCAAGGATTGGGGCCTGTCGCACCGTTTCGCCGGCTCAAAAGACAGGGCCGCAATTGCCGGGCTGGTGTATGACACCTTGCGCCGCAAAGCGTCTGCGGCGTGGGTGATGGGGGAGGAAACGCCGCGCGCTCTGGTGCTGGGCATGTTGCGCCTGCACAAGCAACTGGCTCCCCAAGCCATTGCGGCTCTCTTCAGCGGCGAGCGCTTTGCCCCGGAGCCGTTGAGCCAGAACGAGCAAGAGCGGCTCGCCGCGGCGACGCTCGATGGCGCGCCTGACGCTGTGCAGGGAGATTTCCCCGAATGGATTGCGTCTTCGCTGGCGCGGACATTCGGCAGCGATACCGCAGCTGAAATGCAAGCCCTGACCCAGCGCGCACCACTTGATCTGCGTGTGAACACGTTGAAGGCCGGGCGCGAAGACATGAAGGCCTTGCTGGCCCATCTTGCGGCCGAGGATACTCCCCATTCGCCGGTGGGTTTACGCATCATTCCCGCCGATAATCGCCGTGGCCCGGCGGTGCAGTCGGAGCCCGAATTTATCAAGGGCGACATTGAAATTCAGGATGAGGGTTCGCAGCTTACCGCCTTCCTCACCGCCGTGACACCTGGCGAGCAGGTGGTTGACCTCTGCGCAGGTGGCGGCGGTAAGACGCTGGCGCTCGCGGCGCAAATGAACAATTCCGGCCAGATTTACGCCACCGATTCGGATATCCGGCGGCTCGCCCCCATCCATGAACGGCTTGAGCGGGCAGGCGTGCGTAACGTCCAGGTGCGGACACCGCGCGGCGGGGCCGACGCCGTGACAGACCTCGATGGACATATGGATTGCGTGGTGGTGGATGCGCCTTGCACCGGCACCGGCACGTGGCGGCGAAACCCCGATGCCAAATGGCGTCTGCGACCCGGCTCGCTTTCAGTCCGCGTTGCCGATCAGGAGAAGGTTCTGGGCCGTGCCGCTGCTCTCGTGAAGCCCCAGGGGCGCATTGCCTACATCACGTGTTCGGTTCTGCCAGAGGAAAACGACGACAGCATCAAGGCCTTTCTCGAACGCCACAAAGGCTTTTCCATCGTTGCACCGAAGACGGTCCTTGAACGCGCCTTGCTCTCCCGGCTTGCAACCGTGATGCGTGAGACGCAATATGGGTTGCAGATGTCGCCGTTGAGAACCGGAACCGATGGTTTCTTCTTTGCCATGCTAGAGCGGCGGCAATGACCCTTATGAGGGTTATTCGTCTCCTTGGTTGCACAGCCGGACACATTGGCTTAGACCGTTTTTGACCCCGCCGGATAGTTTTCAGGAACGCCCATGACCACCCAGCACGACAAGATCCTCATCGTCGATTTCGGTTCTCAAGTAACTCAGCTCATTGCGCGCCGGGTGCGCGAGGAAGGCGTTTACTCGGAAATCGTGCCGTTCCAAAGCGCGGAAAAGGCGTTCCGCGAGATGAAACCCAAGGGCGTGATCCTCTCGGGTTCTCCGGCGTCCGTCACCGAAGGCAATTCGCCGCGTGCGCCGCAGGCCATCTTTGATTCCGGCGTGCCGATCTTCGGCATCTGCTACGGCCAGCAGGTGATGGCAACGCAAAACGGCGGCACCGTCGAAGGCGGCCATGCCGCCGAGTTCGGACGCGCCGAGGTGGAGATCAAGGTTGATAGCCCGCTTTTTGAGGGCGTGTGGCAGAAGGGCCAGCAATACCCGGTGTGGATGAGCCACGGCGACCGCATCACCAAGCTACCGGAAGGTTTCCAAATCTGCGCCGTTTCCGAGCATGCACCGTTTGCGGTGATCGCTGATGAGAAGCGCCGCTATTACGGCACCCAGTTCCACCCGGAAGTGGTTCACACCCCGCAAGGCGCGGCGCTTCTGCGCAACTTCGTTCGCAAAATCGCTGGCTGCACCGGCGACTGGACGATGAAAGCCTTCCGTGAGGAAGAAATTGCCCGCATTCGCGCTAAGGTTGGCAAAGGCAAGGTGATCTGTGGCCTTTCCGGCGGCGTTGATTCAGCGGTAGCTGCCGTTCTGATCCATGAGGCCATTGGGGATCAACTCACCTGCGTTTTCGTCGATCACGGCCTGATGCGGGCCGGTGAAGCCGATCAGGTCGTCACGCTGTTCCGCGACCATTACAACATTCCGCTGGTGCATGTGCAGGCGCAGGATATGTTCCTCAACGCACTTACCGGTGTCTCCGACCCGGAAGTGAAGCGCAAGACCATTGGCCGCCTGTTCATCGAAGTGTTTGAGCAGGAAGCCAAGAAGATTGGCGGTGCTGAGTTCCTGGCGCAAGGCACGCTTTACCCCGATGTGATCGAAAGCGTCTCGTTTACCGGTGGCCCATCCGTCACCATCAAGAGCCACCACAATGTTGGCGGATTGCCCGAGCGCATGAACATGAAGCTCGTGGAACCGTTGCGTGAACTTTTCAAGGATGAGGTTAGAAGGCTCGGCTATGAGCTTGGTCTGCCAGAGATTTTTGTTGGGCGTCACCCATTCCCCGGTCCGGGCCTCGCCATCCGCTGCCCCGGCGAAGTCACCCGTGAGAAGCTCGAAATCCTGCGCAAGGCTGATGTCGTTTATCTCGATGAAATCCGCAAAGCAGGGCTTTACGACAAAATTTGGCAAGCCTTCGTGGTGCTCCTGCCAGTGCGCACCGTTGGCGTCATGGGCGACGGCCGCACCTATGATTACGTCTGCGCATTGCGCGCCGTCACCTCCACCGACGGCATGACCGCCGATTTTTACCCCTACGACATGGCCTTCCTCGGCCGCGTCGCCACCCGCATCATCAACGAGGTCAAAGGCATCAACCGCGTGACCTACGACATCACCTCAAAGCCGCCGGGGACGATTGAGTGGGAGTGAGGCGCATTTCTCTGCGCTTTTAAAATTCACTCTTCAATGAAAAACGCCCCGTGTACCAATGATGGTTCGCGGGGCGCAGCGTTTCTACGCCCCTTCAACTTCCAGCGCGAAATCAATATTGCCGCGTGTGGCATGGCTGTAGGGGCAAATAGTGTCGTGGGTTTCCTGCACCAATGCCTGGGCTTCTGCCGTTGGCAGCGTCGGTACTTTCACGTGCATCTTCACCGCAATGCCAAAGCCGCCGCCTTCGCGGGGGCCAACGGAGGCGTGGCAGGTGACGACAGCGCCGCTCACATCTTTCTTGTGCTGGCTGGCCACGAATTCCAGCGCACCGCCGAAGCAGGCGGCGTAGCCCGCTGCGAAGAGGTGCTCCGGTGTTGTGGTGTTCGGCAGGCCAGGGCCGCCCATTTCCTTGCGCACGGACAGGTTGACGCTGACCGAATGATCGGTGGTCTCGGAGTGGCCGTTGCGGCCACCGGTGCTGACGGCGGTTGCTGTGACAAGTGGCTTAATCGTGTGCGCGGGCATGGAGAGCCTCCTGTGGGATTTATTTCTGAACAGCAGTTTCGGAGATTTTCCGTGCCTTTGCAACACGACAAAGTGATACGCTTGCGTGCACTTCGGCAGGTATTGCGGAGTGCCTCAAAGAGGTTTGAAAGGCCCCAAGGGACCTAATGATACATGAAATAAATCAATATGATAATCGGGATCGGCACGCCGAGGAGCCAAAGCAAAAGACCACGACCCATGATAGGAACTCCGTTGTTTTATCCTGTCTGATTTACTGGCAGCTAAAAGCCTTCCAGCTTCGGCAACGGTTTCAGGCGGAGGTTGGTTCCAGAAGTAGCCTTTTAGGCTGTTGGTTGACGCGCTTTTCAATTATGAGTTGAGCACCGCCAAACTGTTGTCCCAAGAAACGCAACAAGATGACTTCTGCCACCCTCATCCTTTTCATCACCGCGTCTGCCGCACTTATTGTCTCGCCGGGGCCAACCATGCTGTTGGCGCTGAGCAATGGCGCGACCTACGGGATGCGGATTGCCATGTTCGGTTTCATCGGGGCAGCGCTCGGTAATTTTGTGCTCATCGGCATTGTCGCTGTGGGCGCGGGGGCTTTGCTGCGAATTTCCGAGCAGGTTTTCTTGCTCATCAAATGGTGCGGCGTGGCTTATCTGTTGTGGCTCGCCCTCGTGCTGTGGCGCAGCAAGCCCATGGGGTTGGAGCGGCAGGCCGCGCATGTCTCGGCCACAGCCTCGCGGAAAGCCGCTTTTTCGCGCTGCCTTGCGGTGGCGTTGACCAACCCAAAGGGCATTCTGTTCTTCGCAGCCTTCCTGCCGCAATTCGTGGCGCTTGATGCGCCACAATGGCCGCAATACGCGTTGTTAGCGGTCATCTTTAACGCGATGGATGTGGGCTGCATGGCGGGGTACGCTTTTGGGGGGCGGCAATTGGCGCGGCTGATAAGCGCCCGCAGCCTGCAAGGCCTCAACCGGGTTTGCGCCGCCATGCTGGTATTGCTCGCTGGATTTCTGGCGGCTTACAAGCGTGTGAACGGCTGAGAAGCCTCTTACTCTGTTTTCTCGATTGCACTCCCGCGCACCATGGATCGGCTCCAGTCCGCGATGAAGCGCTGACGCTGTGCCTGGTCTTGCATTGCAAGCAGCGCTGGGCCGATGCGGATGGGGCGGGCTATGCCAGACGCTTCCAGTATCCTCGGCCCGTCGACACCTTCTGGCAGCGGCATGTTTTCAGCAAAAAAGAAGGATTCGCGCCTAGCAACAGTTTGTCCGCGCTCAGAGAGAAGATAATTGAGGAAGCGGGCGGCAAGCTCGGGGTTTCGGGTTGGTTTCGGAATGAGCACGCCACGGCTCAGAACTAACGTGTAATCACGGGGCACCACGACGCGTAAGTCAGGATTCCGTTTGGTGGCAGCATAGGCGTAGGAGCCGATCAGGTTGTAACCAATATACAGGCTGCCGCTGGATATCGCGTCGAGGGTATTGCCTGTGCAGCAATGAATGACAACTTCGGCGCGGCTCATGCTTTCAATGAGCTGGCCATAGATGGCGCTGGGTTGGCGCGCGTCTTCAAACGCAAACTGATAACCCACGCCGGATTGGCGGATATCGAACGTCCCGATATGCCCGCGATAATAGTCGAGCCGGTGGCGGAGGAGTTCGGAAAGCTCCGCCCGGGTATGGGGGATTTCATCGGGAGGCACAAAGCGCGTGTTGTAGACGAAGACGGCCGGCTCATAAGTGAAGCCAAACACTTCATTGCGCCAGTTCGCCCATGGCTTGACCTTGGATGTGTTCTGGAGCCGGTGGGGGCTCGCACAGCCATCATTGGCGAGTTTCACCAATTGGCCGACTGACGAGGAAATCAGAATGTCGCCCAGCGCCACACCGGCGTTGCACGCAGCCTCTGCTTCCCGTTGCAGATCATTGGTAACATATTCGATATAGCGAATGGCGATATCGGGGGCAGAGGTCTGAAAATCACGGATCAATGGCCGCATGGCATCGATATCCGCCGCCGCACGAATTTCGAGCATTGCTCTCTCAGCCTCAAGCGCGGGGAATACGGTGGTTTCCCCTTCATTTGGCCGTGAGGGCGCTGCAATGAGTGAGAGAAAGCCGCAAAACAATAGCGCGGAGGCGCGCGTTATTATTGTCATGGTGTTGGCACCTTCATCGCCGAGCGCCCAGGATTTTTTTCGGCGAGGCCAGGCGCGGCAATGCGATGATGACAGCGAAAACCTGTACGTGCTCCATTCTTTCACGGAAGCTCAGGCGTCCGCCATGGGCAGAGGCGACCTCTGCCGCAATGGAAAATCCAAGGCCAGCCCTTCCTTCTCCCGATTGCGATGTTTCAAAGCGGCGCGTGACACGTGGCCAGTCTTCGCGCGAAATGCCCGGCCCATCATCGGCTACTTCAACATAGGCAAAGCTATCGTCCGTCCACACCCGCACGTCGAGGCGGGCACGCGCTCCGTGGCGCAACGCGTTGTCGATGACATTGGCGATGGCCTCGCGAAGACTGACGCCATCCGCGCGCACCATCGGCGCTTCATCTGGTGCTTCGAAGGATACCACGATATCGGGATCAATGGTGATCGGGATTGCCGCGCGGAAAGCACGCCGGGCAATGTCGCAGAGGTTCGCCGGCTGGAGTTGCACAGAATCAGCCCGATGAATGACCATGGCGTGACTCAAAAGCTGGTTGGTGAGGCGCGCCAATTCCCGTGCGCGCTCCTGAACCCTGGCCAGATGCTGGCGGCTGGCATTGTCCATCTGATCCGTGTTCATCAGTTCAAGCTGGGCGGATAGCGCAGCGAGCGGTGTGCGGATCTGATGGGCGGCATCGGC
Organism: Microvirga sp.; assembly: GCA_031546825.1. Lineage (GTDB taxonomy): Bacteria > Pseudomonadota > Alphaproteobacteria > Rhizobiales > Beijerinckiaceae > Hohaiivirga. Next base: position 158,355 of record JAVBJU010000013.1, read on the forward strand.
CGTGAAGCGCTGGAGTAGCGACAGGCGTTCATTCAACCGATGCATGAAATGATTGATTGAGCTGACAAATGGGCGCATCTCGCGCGGCACGCGCACTGTGACCGCAGTAAGGTTGTGCGGGTCGCGCTGCCGCAAAGTCGTTCCGAGCGTTCGCAGTGGTTGGAGTGCGTAGCGGATGGCAAGCATCGCCCCCGCAAGCGCCAACACGCTCATGATTGCCACAAGCAGGATCGCTTTCAGCGTCAATTCTCCGGCAAGCGAGCCTCGCGCATCCGTGGTTTGCGCCACCAGAACATGCGCTACACCGGACATGGCAGGATCGACCAGAAAACGCGGTACAATCGCCAGGCGAACGGCGACACCCTTGTAGAAGCCCGATTCCAACCTTGGTTCAGTTGTGATCTTTGCGAGATTGATATCAACGCCAAGGTCATCATACCCGGTCACCGTAGCACCAGAGGGCGCGCTGATGCGGTAGAAGATCCGGTCGCTGCTGGATAGCCCGAGCAACTGGAAAGCCGCTGTCGGCAGAGAGACCGAAAGCCTACCATTCTCAACAGTCACGTTATCCGCGATCTGGAGTGCCGCACCGAGCAGAAGCCTGTCATAGGCATCGTTTGCGGCAATACGGGCGTAATACCAGGCGGCACTGACCAGCAACACCGCGCCCAATGCCAGCACCAGTGTGATGCGCAGGGCGAGACGCGTGAAGAGAGAGGGTTCACGGGCCCTCATCGCGCATCAACTGGTAGCCGAGGCCGCGTTGCGTGATGATGTGCGCCTGTGCGCCTTCGAGCTTCTTGCGCAGACGTCCCACATAGAGCTCAATGGCATTGGAATTGACGGCCTCGTCAAAGCCGAAAAGGCGGTCAAGCAACTCATCCTTGCTGAAGACTTGTCCGGGCCGTGAAACAAAAATTTCAAGAAGAGCGATCTCGCGGCGTTTCAACTGCACTTCGCGTTTTCCGATGCGGACGGAGCGGTTAGTGCGGTCCAGCTCGATATCGGCGCATTTCAGAATATTGGTGGCACCACCAGAACTGTTGCGGCGCATGAGGACACGAGCGCGGGCCTCAAGTTCTCTGAAATCAAAGGGTTTGAGGAGGTAATCGTCCGCGCCGATATCAAGTGCGCCCACGCAGTCTTCAACCTCGGAACGGGCGGTGAGCATCAGCACAGGTGTCGGTTGGTTGGATTGGCGTAACCGCTTGAGCACTTCAAACCCGCTCAATCCCGGAAGCATCACATCAAGGATAATGAGATCATAGGTGGTGAAGGCGAGAATATCCGCCGCGGTCTGACCATTGGTTTCCCAGTCCACGGTATGGCCGACGGTCTCGAAGCGGCGTTGAATGGCCTCGCCGACATCGCGCGTGTCCTCAATCAGCATGATCCTCATGGCGACGAAGCTATGAGAACCGCCATGAAGATCAAATTGGCCATTGGACTGACGGACAGCGCTTGCGTTACGTCGCGTCCGGGAAGAGCCAGACGTTTTCTCGGGGGATTTCCGCCCAGACCTTTCCGGGTTGGAGCATCTTGGCACCAAAAGCCTTGGCCTCCAACGCGCCGCAGGTGAGGCGGTATTCCCATCTGTCCCCGAGATAGAGGCAGGCCTCAAGTTGCATCTCGATGCGGTCGGGTGCAGGAGCAGGGTGTACTGTGATCCGCTCCACACGGATGACAGCCTTGCCTTCCGCACCTGGATTATCGCCAACCAATACACCGTCAAGCGCCCAGTTCGCCCCCTGAATGCGTGCTCCGGCAGAATTGCGCTCAATGTGACCGCTTGCCACATTATTGGCGCCGAGGAAGTCGGCGGAATAAAAACTATTGGGCCGGGTATAAATGTCTTCCGGTGCGCCTTCCTGCACAATGGCGCCGTTGCGCAGCAGAAGGATATTGTCAGATGCCGCCAAAGCCTCCGATTGGTCATGGGTGACGAGCACGCCGCAAATTTCAAAGTCGAGCACCAGCTTGCGGATCCAATAGCGCGCTTCTTCGCGCAGCTTGGCGTCGAGATTGGAAAGCGGCTCGTCCATCAGCAATACGCGCGGCTCATAGATCAGAGCTCGGCAAATGGCGACGCGCTGCTGTTGGCCGCCCGAGAGCTGGTCTGGGTAGCGCTCGGCCAGATGACCGAGGCCGATGCGTTCCAGTGTTGCCTGCACGCGCTTGGCCGCGTCGGTCGCATTGACGCCGCGCAGTTTTAAGCCATAGGCGACGTTTTCCATCACTGTGCGGTGGGGCCACAGCGCGTAAGACTGGAAGACCAGACCGATATTGCGATGTTCTGGTGCAACGCTCAGGCGTTTTTCGCTATCGAACATGGTGGTTTCCCCGATACGTATCAGGCCGAGCTCCGGCTGTTCCAAACCGGCGATACAACGCAGAAGCGTGGTTTTTCCCGACCCCGATGCGCCGAGCAGTGAGACGATGGAGCCGCGGTCGGCCGTGAAGGCCGCGCCTTGCAGAATATGCAGGCCACCGAGGTATTTGTGGACATTCTGGACGACGAGTTCAGTCATGGATTTTAGCTCCGAGACGAAGGGCAAGGCTCATGCCAAGGCCGGTGAGAACAATGCTGACAAAAGCGAGCGCGGCGATTGTGTCCATCGCGCCGGTTTGCATCTGTGACACCATGAGCGAGCCGATCACCTCGGTGCCTGCGCTCATGAGGTAGATGCCCGTCGCGTAATCACGCAGGAAGACGATCATGATGAGCGCCCACGCGGCCACGAGGCCTGGTCGGACAATGGGGATGGTGATTTCGCGCCATGTTCGGCCCAAGCTAGCACCTATGGTGCGTGAGGCTTCTTCCAATTCCGGGCTCACTTGGATCAACGTGCCTTGCAGGAGCCTAAGGCCATAGGAAAGGCCAACGATGGCATAAGCAAAAAACAAGCTGATGAGGGTTGCCCGCAACGGCACGAGGAATGGCACGAACAGACACAGCCAGAAGAACGCAAGCCCGATGATCAAGCCGGGCATGGCGCGCGGCAAAAGCACCATATAATCGAGCAGGGTATTGGCAAAGCCGCGGTTTCGGTGC
>JAVBJU010000035.1:0-19127 GCA_031546825.1 Microvirga sp.
GGCGGCAACGGCGCTGGTGGAATCGGCGGCAGGTGTTGAGGCGGGAGGCAAAACCGGCATGACCGCTGCATCCGCAGCCTGCATGTTCCTCTTGATGCTGCTGTTCACGCCAATTGTGCTGATGGTGCCGAAGGAAGCGACGGCTCCAGCCCTGATCATGGTTGGGGCTTCGATGTTCGGTGCGGTTCGCAAGGTTGATCTCGACCATTACACCGATGGCCTTGCCGCGCTTTTCATGGTGCTCTTGACGGTGTTGTCCAACAGCTTCGGCACCGGCATTGCCGGGGGCTTGCTGTTTTATGTCATCATCAAGGTGGCCGCCGGTGAATTCCGCGAGGTGCCTCTGGGCATGTATATTATGACCCTCCCGCTTGGATATTACTTCTGGACGGTTGTCGGAGCGCATTAAGGGGCTTGCCATGAGCACGATTTCTCCCAAAACCCGTGCCCGCGCTGTGCGGGCGGCCCAGGGGCTTGAAGCGTTTGACCTGCTGCTAAGCGGCGCAACGCTTGTCGATGTCGCCACCTCGCAATTGCGCAAGGCCGATATAGGCATTGTCGGCAATATGATCGCCAGTGTGCACCCAACAGGCACGCGGTCCGACGCTAACGAGATACGCGATCTCACCGGGCACTACCTCGCACCGGGCTTCATCGACATGCATGTGCATTTCGAAAGCTCGCACATGACACCGGCCAATTATGCATCCGTCATCGTGCCGCAAGGCACCACAACCATTTTATGCGATCCGCATGAGCTGGCGAACGTGCTCGGTGTTGATGGCGTGCGCTACGGTATCGAGGCCAGTCGTGGGCTGCCTTTGCGCATTCTGTTCTCCGCGCCTTCAAGTGTCCCTTCAACCGAGGGGCTTGAAACCTCCGCCGCTTATTTCGCCGGGCCGGAAATGCAGGAAATGCTTGGTTGGCCGGAAGTGGTCGGTGTGGCCGAAGTCATGGACATGGTTGGCGTTCTCACTGGCTCACGGCGCATGACCGAGATTGTCGGCGCGGGCCTTGCCTCCGGAAAGCTGGTTGAAGGTCACGCACGCGGGCTGAAAGGTCCTGGATTACAGGCTTTTCTCGCCGCAGGAATCGCTGCCGACCACGAATTGATCTCTGCCGAAGATTTCATGGAAAAGCTCATGGCGGGGCTCACCATCGAAATCCGTGGCTCGCACGATTATCTCCTGCCGGATATCGTAAAAGCCATCAACACGTTGCCCCACGTCTCATCCCAGATCACCATCTGCACCGATGACATCTTCCCCGATGACCTTGTCACCAAGGGCGGCATCTGCGATGTGCTGCGCCGTTTCATCCGTTATGGCCTCGACCCCATTGCCGCCATTCGTTGCGCCACACTCAATGCTTCCTACCGCCTGCGTCGCAGTGATATCGGCTTGATCTCAGCGGGACGTTTTGCCGATATCGTGGTGTTGTCAGATCTCGAAACCCTTAAAATCGACAGCGTCTATGCCTCTGGCGAGCGCATTAACAAAGGCAGCAAGATCAAGGGCCCGACTGTCGCTGGCATGGCGGCACGCTGCGCGACCATGAAGGTTCCGCCCCTGTCGCTCGACGATTTTGAGGTCAAGGTGCCCAATGTCGCCGATGGTACCCACCGTTTGCGCAGCATTTATGGTGCCCGCTTCACCGAATGGCGCGAGAGTGATTTCGAAGTTCGCAATGGGCGGGTTGTCATTCCTGAGGATTTCAACCGCATCTTCATCTGCAATCGCCACGGCAAGCCGGATACGCAACCGCAATGCGCCTTGCTCAATGGCTGGGGCCATATGGGTGGCGCAGTTGCAACCTCCTACTCCCATGATTCCCATAATCTCGTCGTGCTCGGCCACAAGCCGGAAGACATGCTGGTTGCGGCCCAACATCTCGTGTCCACGGGTGGCGGGTTCTGCATTGTTCGCGATGGCAAGGTGATTGCCGACGTCAAGTTGCCGATTGCCGGAATGCTGTCTGAAGAAGAGCCCGAAGTGCTGGCACAAGCCTTCCGCGACCTCAAGGCCGCCGCGGACACCGTCATGGAGTGGGAACCTCCCTTCAGGGTCTTCAAGGCCATCGAGGGCACAAGTCTTGCATGTAATGCCGGGCCTCACCTCACCGATCTTGGCCTAACAGACGGCGGTACAAAGGAAATTTTTCCTATTTTAGCCTCGGAAAATCCGACGAAAGCCAAGCTGGTTCTGACCTGAAAAAACGCTGGGATGGCAGAAAACTGCTTCGACCACTAAACCCAGCGCAACAAACCAAACGAAATGGTGGATGATTCGAATAAATCGTTCCCCCCCGTTATTGACAGGAACAATTTGAGAGAGGCACAAATAGATGCTTCTTAACTGATTTCCTCAAGGGGGTATTTATGGCAGGCAGTGTCGTCAGCCTATGGCCGCTAATTGGAGTAGCCATAATCGCTGTAGGTTTTGCTCTACGGCTCAATCCCATGCTCGCGGTCATCGTGGCGACAGTTGTCACCGCCTTTGCTGCCGGATTCAATGCTGAGTTGGTGCTCACCACCATTGGCAAGGGTTTTCTAGCAACGCGCAATCTTCCGCTGATCATCTTTATGCCGCTTGCGGTGATCGGGCTGCTTGAGCGCCACGGCCTGCGCCAACAGTCGCAGAATTTCATCAGCAGTATCAAGGCGGCAACGGCTGGGCGTCTGCTGATTGTTTACCTCGCCATACGCCAGTTGACGGCGGCAGCGGGCCTCACCAGCCTTGGTGGGCATCCGCAAATGGTCCGCCCGCTGATCGCCCCGATGGCTGAAGGTGCAACGGAAAACCGTTACGGCTCCCTGCCTGATCGCATCCGCCACAAAATCCGGGCTTTCGCCGCGGCGGCCGACAATGTCGGCCTGTTCTTCGGTGAGGACATTTTCGTGGCGTTTGGTGCCATCGTGCTGATGACCACATTCCTCAGCAAACAGGGCATTGAGGTGGCTCCCATTCATGTGGCGCTGTGGGGCATTCCCTCCGCTATCGCCGCCTTTGTGATCCACGCCTGGCGCACCTACCGCCTGGATGCGGAACTCCATAGGGAACTCTCACAATCCACAGCCGAGCCCAAAGATGGTGTCGCGGCCCATACCGGCGCGGGAGAGTGATATGACACTGACCCTCAACCATCTTTTCTATCTCGTCGGCGCGATCCTTGCGATTGTCGCCATTATGTCGGCTCTTGATACCAAAAATCCAAAACGTCTCACCACGGGCTTGTTCTGGGGGCTTTATGCCTTGGGTTTCCTATTCGGTGATTTTGTTCCGCCGATGTGGGTCGGCGTTGGCGTTATCGCGCTTGGTCTGATCGGCGGGCTCAATCTGGTCGGCGCGGGATCCCATACCCTTCCGAGTACAGCAGAATACGTGGCGAGCGCCAAACGTCTCGGCAATATGCTCTTCATGCCTGCCTTGACCATTCCGGTCCTGACCGTGATTGGAACACTGGCTGCGCCACATATTTACGTTGGCGGGAAACCGTTGCTCTTCCCGGCAAGCGCCACGCTGCTCGCCATGAGCCTCAGTTGCCTCATCGCCCTTGCCTTCGCTTGCGGTATCACGCGCGAAACCCCGGTTCAGGGTATCCGCGAAGCGCGCCGGTTGATTGACGCAGTGGGCTGGGCGCTGGTTTTGCCGCAGATGCTCGGTATGCTCGGCTTAGTGTTTTCCGATGCGGGCGTTGGTAAGGCGGTTGCCCACCTCACCACGGCGTACATCAATATGGACTTCAAGTTCGTAGCCGTCGCGGTTTATGTGGTGGGCATGGCGCTCTTCACTGTCATCATGGGCAACGGCTTTGCCGCTTTCCCGGTGATGACCGGCGGTGTTGCTCTACCGTTCCTGATCCACGTTTATCACGGTAATCCTGCGGTTATTGCGGCAGTTGGTATGCTCTCGGGCTATTGCGGCACGCTGATGACCCCGATGGCGGCCAACTTCAACATCGTCCCCGCCGCACTTCTGGAACTGCCGGATAAAAACGCTGTTATCCGCGCTCAAATCCCAACAGCTTTGATGCTTCTGATCGCGAATGTCTTCATTCTTTACTTCCTGATGAACATTTAAAACGCTGTGTTATCTCGAAGTTCCAGCCGTAAATTCATCAGGCTGAGATATTTAATCCGAAAGACGTCTCATTTCGAAACGCCTTTCGGCCCAACTGGGAAGTGAAGACCGATGAAAGCAATAGCAAGCGGTTGTGTACTGATCACGGGCTTTGAGCCCTTCGATAAGGACACCGTCAATCCGTCCTGGGAAGTTGCCCGAGCGCTGGATGGCAGCACGTGCGCCGGAAGCGCCATAAAGGCTGTTCAGCTTCCCTGTCGATTTGGTGAAGCGCTCGATGCGCTCGATGCCGCTCTCGCAGCCACGAAGCCGCAACTTGTGATTATGCTGGGCCTTGCCAATGGGCGCACCGAAATCACACCCGAGCGGATAGCCATCAACGTCGATGACGCGCGTATTCCCGATAACGGCAAGAAGCAACCGATCGACGCTCCCGTCGTCATAGGTGGGCCAGCCGCTTATTTCACCACATTGCCGATAAAGGCTATCGTGCGCGATCTGCGTGCGGGCGGTATTCCAACTTCGGTCTCAAACACCGCTGGCACCTACGTGTGCAACCACAGCTTTTATGGGCTGATGCATCGGCTCGCGACCGTTCCTGCCCTTGCGGGCGTGCGGGGCGGCTTCATTCACCTGCCTCATCTTCCCGAACAATCCGCCCGCATTCCCGGTGTGCCAAGCATGGCGCTTCTCACGCAGGTCGAAGGCATAAAGCTCCTCATCAAAACCGCGCTCAAGGTCAAGGAAGACATCCGTGAAGGCGCTGGTCGCGATCATTGATATTTAAAAGGATTCCCCCGATGAAAGTCGACATGAACAGCGATCTCGGCGAGAGTTTCGGCGCCTGGCGGATGGGCGAAGATGCAAAAATGCTTGATATCGTTTCGAGCGCCAATATCGCCTGTGGTTTCCATGCCGGCGACCCTGCCGGGATCATGAGCACGGTTCAGGCCGCCAAGGCCAAGGGTGTTGCCGTGGGTGCCCATGTCTCCTACCCCGACCTCGTGGGCTTTGGTCGCCGTAACATGGATGTTGGTAGCGCGGATCTCAAGGCCGATGTTATCTACCAGATCGGCGCGATCATGGGTTTGGCCCAGGCTGCGGGCACCAAAGTGACCTTCGTCAAGCCGCATGGTGCCCTCTACAACACCATCGCCCACGACAAACGTCAGGCGCAGGCTGTCATTGAGGGTATGCTTGCCATCGACAAAAAGCTGGTGCTCGTGGCGCTCGCTGGCGCCCCTCTGATTGACTGGGCTGAAACGGCAGGTCTGCGCACGGTTTCTGAAGTTTTTGCCGACCGCGCTTATATGCCCGACGGCCAGTTGGTGCCACGCAGCCGTGAAGGTTCGGTTCTGCACGACCCGAAGGAAATCGCTTCTCGTATGCTGCATCTGGTCAAAGAAGGCACGGTTAAGGCGATTGACGGATCAACCATCCGCCTCAAGGCCGATTCAATCTGCGTCCATGGTGACAGCCCCGGCGCGGTTTCCATGGCCGCTGAGTTGCGCAAGCTTCTGGAAAGCTCTGGCGTTACGGTTCAACCCTTTGCTGCTTCCTGAGGATATTTCATGCGCGTTTTGCCAGTTAATCTGAATACTATCCTTATCGAGCTCGACGACCTTGCCCAGACGCTCGCCTTAATGGCGTCACTGCAATCAGATCCCATTGGGGCCATCGAGGAAATCGTGCCAGCGGCACGCACCCTGATGCTTCGTCTCAATCCGGCAATCGTCGATCGCAGCAAGATTTTGCAGGAAATCGCCAACCGGCGTCTCGACAGAGTTGTTGAACGCGCCGGTCGGCGCATCGAAATCCCGGTTAGCTATAACGGCGAGGATCTGGAAGAAGTGGCGCGCATCGTCGGCATCACGCCCGAGGAAGTGGTCCGCCGCCACACCGGCACCGATTATGTCGTCGCCTTCACTGGCTTTGCTCCGGGGTTTGCCTACCTTTCCGGCGGAGATCCCAGCCTCAATGTGCCGAGGCGCGGCACGCCCCGTCCGAGCCTGCCCGCCGGATCTGTGGCGCTCGCCGGTGGCTTCAGTGCGGTCTATCCGCAGGCAAGCCCAGGCGGCTGGCAGATCATTGGGTCAACGGACGCACCGATGTGGGATCTTGACCGTGATCAGCCAGCTCTTTTGCAACCCGGCGACCATGTGCGGTTCACCGTTGCGGCTTCGCAGAGCTCGGGAGCGACCGCCGCGCCTGTACAGCCCTCTCTGCCGCAGGCCGGTCCCCTGCAAATCCGCAACAGTGGTCTGCTTTCGATTTTCCAGGATGCCGGGCGTCCTGGCCAGGCTAAACAAGGTGTCTCGGTTTCCGGTGCCATGGACAAAGCCTCGCTCGCCGCAGCAAACCGGTTGGTTGGAAACTCTGAGAACGAAGCCTGTGTTGAAACCGCCTATGGCAGGCTGGAGCTTGCCTGTATCAGCGATTGTCTGGTTGCTGTGACCGGCGCGCAATGCCCAGTCACCGTCACAGATAACCAGGGCAATGCTCATGCGGTATCCGGCAATAGCGCCATACAACTGACCGCCGGTAGCAGCCTGAAACTTGGCGAGCCCATAGCCGGCGTCTTTTCCTACCTCGCAGTGCGGGGCGGTTTTGACGTGCCGCATGTGCTCGGCAGTGCATCGACCGATTTCATGGCTAAGATCGGCCGGATGCTTGGCGCAGGAGAGTATCTGCCTGTGAAGAAAGCCGGGAATGCAACACCAAGCCTTACAGCAGTGCCCGCGGGCTTGCCAAAGGCCAGGGAAATGTCCGTCATTGACGTGGTTCTTGGCCCACGTGCCGATTGGTTCTCCCAAGAATCCCTCGACCTGTTCGCTTCGCAGATATGGACCGTGACGGTGCAGTCAAATCGCGTGGGCTTACGTCTTTCGGGAGCGACCCCGCTGACACGGTCGGAGGCTATGGAGGGCAAAGAGTTGCCGAGCGAGGGCACGGTCCGTGGCGCGATCCAGATTCCGGCCGCAGGTCAGCCCATCCTGTTCATGGCGGACCACCCGCTGACCGGCGGCTACCCTGTCATTGCCTGCGTTGCCGAGTATCACCTCGACTTTGCCGGGCAGTTGCCAATCAATGCGCAGATTCGCTTTCGCCCAATCCGTGCATTTGAAACTGTCGAAATCGGCAAAACCAGCTAAAGGCAGAGGCTGGCTGTGTATCTCGTGCATGGTCGGCCCTGTCTCCCAAAAGTACCGTTGTTCAAGGAGCGGTTATGATTGCCCTCTTCCGCCGTCTTCTTGTTATGATCGTGCGCCTTCTGGTGGGCGCGCGCAGCGATTGGCGTGGATGTGCTCCGGATACCCGTCGCCGCATCTATTTCGCCAATCATTCCAGCCATTTCGATACCGTCGCGGTGATGGCGGCCCTACCGTGGGAAGTGCGCAGGCTTACCCATCCGGTTGCTGCCAAAGATTATTGGGATGCAACCCCCTTGCGTCGATTCATCGCCATAAGGGGCTTGCGCGCCGTCCTGATTGACCGAAAGCCCACACGTCACAGCGACCCGATGGAGCGCCTTGAGCACCTCCTCACGGAAGGCCGCTCGCTCCTCATCTTCCCCGAAGGCACGCGCAGCACCACCGACGATACGGGCCCCTTCAAAGGCGGCCTGTTTCGCCTCGCCCAGAAAAACCCCGATATCGAATTCATTCCGGTCTATCTCGATAACCTGCGGCGCATCATGCCAAAGGGCAGCTTTTTACTGGTGCCCATCACCTGCACCGCCCGTTTTGGTGAACCCTTACGCATCGCCGCCGATGAACCCCGCGCAGACTTCCTTGAGCGCGCCCGCGCAGCGCTTCTTGCTCTCGCCGAACCGGATACAAAGCCATGAACCGCGCCTTCCTCATCGTTCTAGGCTCTGTCATCGCCTTCCTGACGGTCGCATCACTCATCGGTCTCGTCCTGAAGGCCCGTGTGCGCGATGACAAAACGAAGACGACCATCGACAATCTCAATGCTCGCATCCGTGCGTGGTGGGTGATGGTGGTGATCTTCGGTGGCGCAATTTATCTTGGTTTTACCGCAACCGTCATCTTGTTCGCACTGCTTTCCTTCGTGGGCTTGCGCGAATTCTGGACGCTCACACCTTCAAAACGTGGTGATCATCTCACCCTCTTCCTGTCATTCTTTGTGGTGCTGCCGATCCAGTACTTCCTCGTGTGGTGGCAGTGGTATGGCCTAATGGCGATATTCATACCCGTTTATGTCTTCCTGGCGCTTTCCGCCATCATGACCCTGACCGGTGACACCAATGAGTTTCTCGCCCGTACCGCCAAGGTGCAATGGGGTTTGATGCTGACTGTCTACGCGATTAGCCACGCGCCGGGCCTGCTCATTCTCGAGGTGAAAACGCCATCTTTCCTGCTGCTGGTTTATCTCGTCATCGTGGTGCAGCTTTCCGACGTGTTCCAATATGTCTGGGGCAAGCTATGCGGACGCACGCGCTTTTCGCCGAATATCAGCCCTTCGAAAACACTCGAAGGATTAATCGGCGGCGGGCTCACTGCGGTCGCGGTCGGCACTGCGCTCTATCCCATAACGCCGTTTGCGCCCCTTCAGGCCACTGCGATCAGTTTTGCGATTGTGGTAAGCGGCTTTTTTGGCGGCTTTGTGCTCTCGGCAATCAAGCGCGATCTTAAAGCCAAGGACTGGGGGCATCTGATTGAGGGACATGGCGGCGTACTCGACCGGCTCGATTCCATCACCTTCTCCGCACCATTGTTCTTCCACATCACGCGCTATTGGTTCACCTGACCTCGCAACTGTAGGAAGAGGCAAAATCACCAATAAAAAATGGCCGCTCCCTTGAGGGGAACGACCATTTAACATTCTATCCTTTCCCGCGCCTGCCCTTGCGGGCATTGACGTTCGGGAATGGAGAGCTGAACGGATCAATCGCGACCAATCAGCGCCTTCCAGATCACTGCACCGAGAACGGCACCGACCATCGGGGCAGCCCAGAACACCCAGAGCTGCGAAAGAGCTTCAGTCTGAGCGAAAATGGCAGTCGCGGTCGAGCGAGCCGGGTTGACCGAGGTGTTGGACACCGGGATCAGCACGAGGTGGATGAGCGTCAGGCACAGGCCAATGGCGAGCGGGCCGAAACCAGCCGGAGCCGTCTTGGCAGTTGCGCCGAGGATGACGATCAGGAAGAAGGCGGTGAGCACGACTTCACCAACGATAACGGCGGTGAGGTTGTACTTGCCGGGAGACAGTTCACCATAACCGTTTGACGCGAAGCCACCAGCGGTGAAGCCGACCTTGCCCGAAGCGATGAGGTAAAGAACGGCAGCGGCGGCAATGCCACCGGCAACCTGCGCGACCCAATACGGGACAAGGTTCTTCATCTCAAAACGACCGGCAACAGCAAGCCCGAGCGAAACGGCCGGGTTGAAGTGGCCACCCGAAATGCCACCAACAGCGTAAGCCATGGTCAGAACAGTCAGACCGAAAGCCAGCGAAACGCCAAGGAAGCCGATACCGAAGACCGGGAAAGAAGCGGCGAGAACCGCACTGCCACAGCCGCCGAAGACGAGCCAGAAGGTGCCGAAGAATTCGGCAGAAAGTTTATTCAACATATTTGACCCCACATATATGCCCGGTCGTGGTGCCGGGACCTGTTTTAAAACTGCTTTCTGTGGGAGACGTTTTCTCCCCCGCGAGAATCGGCCGAGGCCACAACGCAGGCAAGCGCTATTACATAATCAGCTGCCAATGGGGAAAGAATTTGGCCTTGACCTTACTTTTTTAACAAGAAAGTTTGCTAAATCATTCAGTTTCCCGACGCGTCTTTCAAAGCTGAAATGACGATAACTATATTTTGAGAACTCTGCGGCCATCTGTCTTGTCGACTGCGTGCAGAGAAGTACATTTTCCAAGAAAGCTAAAAATATCTATTTGGCACCTCAGCGTGAAGTGTTAAACTTTACATCCTCGCAGGATCATTGATTTGATTTTTTACGCCTTGGTCGCACTGCCCCGACAAGTTTGGGCAGGCGTGGAAAGAGCACACAGCGGCGCCATATTACCCAGTCGGCAAAGTCCCTTAGCGAGGGCTGTTTTTAAGCCGCCAACCGTATTTTTAATAAATTGGAAAAGGCAATTCATCCATGCGCGAGATACGGCGGCTCAGCCGTTCATTTTCCACTGACGACAACCAGCCGACTTTCTGGGATAAATTCGAATCGGGGGCATGGGAGCCGGAAACGCTTGCGTTATTGGATGAGTTACTCACTCCGCAAAGCACTTTTATTGATGTGGGAGCATGGGTCGGGCCAACCTCATTATGGGCAGCCTTTTCTGCGAGACGGGTTATTTCCCTCGAAGCCGACCCAGTGGCGCTTGACCAACTCAGGCGTAACCTCACCGCAAACCCCGCCCTTTCAAGATGTATCGAAGTCGTTCCGCGTGCGCTTTCCCCACAACCCGGCACAGTAACAATGGGTGCTGCACGTAAGCGCGGAGATTCCATGTCGAGCGTCCTACTCGCCGATAGGGACGGCAGTTGGCGGACTGACACCATTACCGCGCAACAACTTGCCGAAATGCTTGGTCCGCAGGACGATGTCGTTTTGAAGATGGATATCGAGGGCGGCGAATATGCCCTGCTCCCCACAATGATGCCGGTGATGCAGAAAGTGCGCGCCGCCTTGATATCATTTCACCATGAGCTTGCACGCACGGCACTCGGGTGGACCCAGGAGCATATCGCGCAGGTGGAATCAGAGATATTCGCGCAGTTCGGATCGTTTCAAAAAAGACAGATCGGAACCCGGCGGACAGGTAGCTCAACAACGGAATGGTTGTTTGAGTGATCGTAAAAAACAGGGGCAAGAAACGCCCTGCCCCTGTTTTAAATCTTTTACGCAGCTTCCTGCTCTTGTGCCCGCTTCACCGAAGGCCGTGCGCCAACACGCTCCACCAGCTTGGCCAGTGCCGGCCACTGGCCGATATCGATCTTGAAGACGTTCGCCATCCAGCCAAGAACAATGAACAGATAACCATCGGCTGGAGTATAACGATTGCCGACAAGGTAATCCTGCTTTTCGAGGAACGGCTCGATATAGGCGACACGCTTCAGGAGCTTGGCTTTAAAAAACTCCTTGGCTTCTGCGGGCATGGCCGGGTTGAAAAGCGGGCCGCATGAGCCATGCAGTTCTGTGCCGATGTAATGCAACCATTCTTCCATGCGGGTACGGTCAATGGTGCCGTGCTTGGGTATGAAACCATCCTGCGGTTTCAGATCGCCAAGATATTGCACGATCACCGGACCTTCGGTGAGGATGTCGCCGTTATCCAGCTCCAGCGCAGGGACATAGCCCTTGGGATTGATTTTGAGGTAATCGCCGCCATCGGCGGTTTTCTTGGTTTTGAGGTCAACCTTCACCAATTCGAACGGCAGGCCCAGTTCAATGAGAGCGATATGCGGGTTGAGCGAACAGGTGTGGGGCGTGAAGTAAAGTTTCATGCGGGGCTCCGTCCTTAAAAATCAAAAGTCATTTGGAAATGCATTGGGCCGTAAAACGGTCCGATGACAAGCTAGCCCATGAAAGCCTTTTCTCAATGTGCGATAACGCAATAGGCAACGGCCGGAAATGCTCCGGCCGTTGTGGTCTCTGTGGCGTTGAAAAATTACTGCTTCGGCGAAACGTCGAAACCAAACCATTTTTCAGAAAGCCGCTTGGTAGTTCCGTCCGCAATGGCAGCCTTGATGGCCACATCAAACAATGCCTTGAGCTCGGTGTCTTCCTTACGTAGGCCAACGGCGCTGCCGGGGCCGATGATCGGCCCGCCCTGGAAGCGCGGTCCTCCCATGGTCATTTCGGCGTTTGAAGGCTTCTTCATCACTGCCATCAGATAGCCCATCGACGCCATGACGACATCGACGCGGCCAGCGGCGAGATCAAGATCATGCTGGTCTGTGGCCTTGTACTCACGGATGGTCATCGTATCCTTGAAGTACTCGTTGAGGAAGCGCGCGGCAATCGAAGCCGACTGGACGCCGATGGTCTTACCCTTGAGGAATGGCTTCAGGCTCTCGATGGACTTGTTGTACTCGGTGAGGTCACCGTTGGCCGGGTAATAGACCTGCTCACCCTTCTGCGGCATCTTTTCGAGATCAGACCCTTTGGGAATACCGAAGGCCTGACCAACACCACCATAGGACACCGAGAAAGCAATGACTTCCTTGCGCTTTTCCGTGACCGACATGCCGGACATGATGGCGTCGAACTTGCCAGCGGTGAGCGCGGGAATGACGCCGTCGAAGGCTTGCGGCACCACGGTGCATTCGAGCTTCATGCGGGCACAAAGGTCTTTGGCGAGTTCGATCTCGTAACCGTCGAGCGTGCCATCGGGACGTGTCAGGTTATAGGGCGGGAAAGCGCCCTCGGTGGCGATCGTGATCTTGCTCCAGGTCTTGCCCTCTGAATGGGCAGGAACCGCAGTGAAACCCGTCGCCACGGCCACGGCCGCCACGAGAAGCGTGGTAAGTCTCTTCATGATTGAACCCCTCTTCCTTCAAAGAACCGAAATACCGAATTGTCACCGTCAGGCAACATTTCCATTCGCGGTGTTGGCCTTGCCTTGTTGAATAATGCCTTTCCACGGCAGCGGCTGGCGCAGATGCGGCGAAAGCCAATATTCAAAAATGGCCACCAGACGCGTCAGGCAGAAAACAATGGCGAGATAGATGGAGCCCGCCACCACAAAAACCTCGATGGCGCGATAGGTTTCTCCCATCAGGCGACCGGCAATACCAGTTATCTCCATGAGCGTGACAACGGAGGCCAGGGAGGTTGCCTTGATGAGCGAGATCATTTCATTGCTGTAACCGGGCAGCGCCTGTCGGATGGCAAGTGGCAATATGATGCGCCGAAAAATCTTAAGTCGCGACATGCCGCAGGCGCGCGCAGCCTCAACCTGACCATAGGGAACCGATAGAAGCCCACCCCGGATGATCTCACTGGCATAGGCTGCGGTGTTGAGCGTCAAGGCAAGCAGCGCGCACCAGTATGGCTCGCGCAGAAACGGCCAAAACAGGGTTTTCTTGATGGCAGGAAACTGGCCGAGCCCATAATAGATCAGGTATATCTGGACAAGAAGCGGCGTACCGCGAAACAGAACGACATAGCCGCGCACCGGCCATTCCAACATCGGAATGCCAGAAACCCGAAGCAGCGCAAGGCCCAGCGCGATCACCGATCCGCAAGCCAGCGAAATGCTGGCCAATTGCAACGTCAGCGGCACGCCCTGAATAAGTTCAGTCAAACATTCGAAAGCAAAACTCTGGGTGATAAAGGAGAAATCCATCAGCTTCTCCTCACGCCGCGCGAAAACCGCCGCTCAGCCCGCGAAAGGACACCGCCAGACAGCATCGAGATAACCAGATAAATGCAGAGCGCGATGGCATAGAAATCAAAGGGCAATCCGGTGGAGCCGGCGGCAACGTAGGTCTGCCGCATCAACTCCACCATACCAACCACCGACACGAGTGCGGATTGCTTCAGGGAAGCCTGCCAGACATTGCCGAGCCCCGGTAAAGCATGGCGCAAGGTGAGCGGTAGTATGATGCGCCGGAAACGGACCATGCGGCTCATACCGCATGCTTTCGCCGCTTCGATTTCGCCGGTGTGAACTGCGCGGAATGCACCACGAAAAACTTCGGTTTGT
This sequence comes from Microvirga sp., assembly GCA_031546825.1. GTDB lineage: Bacteria > Pseudomonadota > Alphaproteobacteria > Rhizobiales > Beijerinckiaceae > Hohaiivirga. Next base: position 13,767 of record JAVBJU010000035.1, read on the forward strand.
TGCGCACCGCAACAAACGCCGATGGACAATGAGCCCGCCAGAAAGCCGGGGAAGCCAAGAAAACCTTCTGCACCGAACATCTTGCCAATCGCGGTTACTGCAGCGCTCCCGCCAAAATAAAACAGATAGATGATAAGGAGATCGGGCACACCGCGCAGAATGGTGGTGTACGTTTCTGCGACAACCCGCGCCGGACGTCGCCCGCCAATTTTCGCCCAAGCGGCGAATACACCGATCAGCGAGCCGACAGCAAAGCCGACCACAGCCAGCAGGATGGTCATCATCGTGCCGAACAACAGTGGTTTGCCCCAGCCTTCCGGGCCAAACCCAACAAGCTCAAAAAGGCTTGGCTGGTTCATGGAAATACCGCCTTAGCCATGGGCCTGCTCCGGGAGTGGCGGCTGCACGTGATCCGGTATCGGATTGACGAACGGCGTTCCATCGAGACGCTCAGCCATATCAGCCTTGGCGGCTTTAATCAGGTCCGGGTTGAGGATGAGTTCCAGGGCGGTTGCGGCCATCACCTTTGCAGTGTGCTCCATGCCCTTGTGCGCCACAGGCAATTTGCCCTGCGCCACCAGTTGCCAGGAATGGCCTGGTGTGCCGATGGCATAGGTCGCACCGCGCATCTGCACGGTCGGGACAACCCAGCTCACCGTGCCCACATCGGTTGAGCCCACAAGGGAAGTATCTTCCTGACCACGTTGCGTCACGGCGTCACAAAGGGATTGTCCAGAGCACTGCTTGACGCCAAAACGGCGGAAAGACGATGTGATATCTTCGGTTGAGAAGGTTTTCTGAAATTCAGCAGCTTTGGCGCGGTCGGCATCATTGAAGACTGGCGGGCCAAGCCGGTCAAGCTGGCGCTGCATCAGGTCTTCCAACACCTCGTTGCCGACAAGATTTGCGTCACCACTAAGAAATTCATGGGTGACGGTGGTTTCCGTCATCATGGCGGCACCTGCGGCAATCTTTTGAACGCGCGGGATCAGGTCTAGCAAATCGGGCAAATCGCGGGCGCGGATGAGATAGCGCACCGTGGCGCGTGCCTGCACCACATTCGGCGCATTACCGCCGGCATCAGTGATGGCATAGTGGATGCGCGCCGTGGATGGCATGTGTTCGCGTAAAAAATTAACGCCGATATTCATCAGCTCGACCGCATCGAGCGCGGAACGCCCCAGATGCGGCGTTGCCGATGCGTGGGACGCACGGCCGCTGAATGAAAAATTGATTTCGTTGCAGGCGAGCGAGACCGGGTTATTAACCCCGGCAAACGGTGCCGGATGCCAGCAAATGGCAATATCGACATCGTCGAATGCTCCGGCCCGCACCATAAAACCTTTGGAAGACCCGCCCTCTTCAGCCGGGCAGCCATAATAGCGCACCCGCCCCTTGAGGCCGTGTTTTTTCAAGTAATCCTTGACGGCAGTGGCCGCCATTAGAGAGCCCGCTCCGAGTAGATTATGACCGCAGCCGTGGCCATGCCCACCTTTGACCATGGGGCGCTCTTCGGCAACACCGGCTTCCTGGCTTAGGCCCGGCAGCGCATCGTATTCACCGAGAATGGCAATGACGGGGCCGCCTTCACCGGCCTCACCCATGAGGGCTGTTGGCATTCCGGCGATACCGCTCTCCACGCGAAAGCCCTGCTCTTCGAGGACCTTCCGGTGCTGTTCCGCCGAACGGTATTCCTCAAAATTGGTTTCCGGCGTGTCCCAGACAGCATCGCTCAGCCCGAAAAATATCTCGCGCTTGTGCTCGACCAGATCCCAAATCTCATCTGCGTTCTTCATGGCAGCTAAAACCTTGTGCGGACAGCGGTGTCCGAAAGGATCATTTAAGACTGAGCCGCGCCTCGGGCAACAGAAATATCTCTTCAAGATCACGAGCTTCCCACAGATTGCTTGCATCGCGTTTTTTAGCTGCCTTCCGACGCCTGCGCATAAAGTCTGACCGGATTGCGGAAAACGTGACAGCTCCGTGACAGGTTCCACTCCTAGTCTTCCCATAGGCCGCCATGTTGAGGCGGAACGCTCCCCAAAATCACGCCCAGGAGAAACACATGTTGCAACCGATCCGGACTTTGGCCGCGGCATCTTTCGTAGCGCTATCAGTTACTGGCCCGGCATTCTCTGCCGACGATCTCTATGAGGCCGCTAAGAAAGAGGGAAACGTCTCGATCTATGCGGCGACGGATCAGTCGCAGGCCCAGCTTTTGGTCGATGCCTTTTCGAAAAAATACCCTGGTGTCCGGGTGGACTACAGCGACCTTGGCACGAATGGCGTCTATAACCGCATCATCTCCGAAGCAGCAGCCAAGCAGGTCGGTGGAGATCTGCACTGGACCTCAGCCATGGACCAGTCAGTCAAACTCGGTGCCGACGGCTTTCTCGATAGCTATCGCTCGCCGGAGCTACCCGCTCTGCCAAGTTGGGCGCTCTACAAAGACATGGTCTATGCCACCACCATTGAGCCGGTCGGCCTGATTTATAACAAAACTGTGCTGACCGAAGCGGAAGTGCCGAAAACCCACAATGATCTGATCACGTTCTTCAAGAGCAAGAAAGCGCAAGGCCGAGTGGGTACCTTCGACCCCGAGAAGTCCGGCGTCGGCTTCATGTTCCAAACCAACGATCTGAAGCAGGCAAGCAATTTTTGGGAGGTAATCTCCGCCTTCGGTGCCGCTGGCGGCAAGACATATTCCGCCACGGGTGCCATGAAAGAAACGGTTATTTCCGGCGAGAATATCCTGTCTTTCAATCTGATTGGCTCCTACGCGCTCGATTGGGCTAAAGATTCTTCCAATCTCGGCGTCGCTTTCGGCCAGGATTACACCGCAGCCTTTTCGCGCACGGCGGGGCTCATCAAGAATGCACCCCATCCCAATGCTGGAAGGCTGTTTCTGAACTTCCTCCTCTCGAAAGAAGGGCAGAATGCCATTGCGGCCAAGGGCATGCCTTCCGTGCGCACCGATGTCACCGATGGCCTCAACCTGAACACTTTGAATGCGCGTGTCGGCGGCAATCTTAGGCCGATTCTGCTGGATGAAACCCGTCTGGAATACATGGACCCGGTCAAGCGCATTGATTTCCTAAAAAAATGGCGCGCTGCGGTAAGGAACTGAGCGCCGCGACCAATCCGCTACTCCAAATGGACCCATGCGGGAGGGCATATCAAAAAGCCCTCCCCCGAACCGATGGAAGCTTCGCGCCCCAAAGCGCTCGAGCTTTTTCGGCAAGGAGATTTCATTGATGCAGGCCGCAACGCATATGGTGCCCCCCGTCGTCCCGTCGTCGTCTGATACAAAGGCGCCGCGCCCTCCGATCCCGCCAGTGATTCCCAGGCCCGGCGAGGCCCCTTTTTTCCGCAACACCGTGATTGGCGTTTTGGCGCTGGCCGTGCTCGCGCCCATAACCCTGATTGTCTATCAGAGCTTTCTGGACGGGCCTTTCTTCAACGCAAATTCCAAGCTCGCGTTGAGCGCCTTTCAATACATATTGACCGATGAACTGTTCTACGAAGCACTGTGGAACACCGTCATCATGGCGTTCGGCATGGTTGCGATTGCAGGCCCGCTTGGTGCGCTTCTCGCCTTTCTGCTAACGCGCACCGACGTGAAGTTCCGCCGTTTTCTGGAAGTTGTCGTGCTGATGCCGATGTTCATTTCGGCCATCGTGCTCGCTTTCGGCTATACGGTTGCCGTGGGCCCTGTAGGCTTTGTCACCATGGCAGTTCGTGAGGTGTTTGGCGTGGCACCGTGGACGCTTTATTCCCTCACCGGCATCGTCATCGTCTCCGGCCTGTCACACGTTCCGCACGTTTATCTTTACGTCTCCGCAGCCATGCGCAACCTGCCCTCCGACCTGGAAGAAGCCGCGCGCTCAACCGGTGCTCCGATCTGGCGTGTCTGCATTGACGTCACCGTGCCCATGGTGCTGCCGGCATTGGTCTTCGCCATTGCCATCAACCTGTTGATCGGCTTCGAGATGTTCGGGGTGCCACTGGTGCTTGGAGACCCGAGTGGCATCGTCGTGCTCACAACCTATGTCTACAAGCTGACTTCGCTTTTCGGCGTTCCGACCTACCAACTCATGGCGGTTGTTGTGGTGCTGCTGGTGTTATTGACGCTGCCGCTGGTCTGGTATCAGCGTCGTCTCCTGCGCCACAGTCGCCGTTATGCCGCACTCGGCGGCAAGGGAGCGCGTACCACCGAAATGAGGCTCGGCAAGACCGGCCAGATTGTTGTTCTCTCCATCATTGGCTTATGGCTTTTCTTTTCGGTGGTCCTGCCCATCGGCGGTATTATCCTGCGTGCCTTTGTCGATGCGTGGGGTCAGGGCATTAATCCCTTCGCGCATCTCACCCTACGGCATTTCGCAAACCTCATCGAAGTGCCAAGTCTGTTTCGTGGCATCGTCAACACCATCATTCTTTCAGTGGGTGGTGGCGCGGCAGCTGTAGCTCTCTACCTGCTGATTGGCCTTGCCGGGCACCGAAACCGCGGCTTTGCCAATACCCTGCTCGATTATATGGTGCTTTTGCCGCGCGCCATGCCCGGCTTGATCATCGGGCTTGCGTTCTTCTGGCTGTTTCTGTTCGTGCCATTCCTCGTGCCGTTGCGGGCAACCCTCATCAGCTTGTTTTTTGCTTATGCCATCGTTGGCCTTTCCTATGGCCTCAGGCTGTTGCAAGGCACGCTGATCCAGGTGAGCCCGGAACTGGAAGAGGCCTCGCGCACCATCGGCGCCAGCTTGGGGCGGACATGGCGCGAAATCACTATCCCCATTGTCCGACCAGGCCTCGTGGCCGCTTGGGCGCTGATCATGATCGTCTTTCTGCGTGACTACGCAACGGGAATCTACCTCATGAGCGCGGGCACCGAGGTGATCGGCTCGCTGATGGTCTCGCTCCTTCAGACCGGCGCGATGGACACGATCGCCGCCCTCGCCTTCGTCTCGATCCTTCTCACGGCGGGTGCCATCGGCCTCGCCCTCCGGCTGGGAGCCAAGATCCATGACTGAGCTCATCGTTCGCAACGTCCACAAATACCTCGGCGGGCTGCACATCCTGCAAGGCGCCTCCTTCCAGGCGGAGCGCGGGTCCATCGTCTCGCTCCTCGGCGCCTCGGGCTCGGGCAAGACCACGCTTCTGCGCTGCGTCGCGGGGCTGGAGCAACCGGAGCTCGGATATATCCGGATCGGCGACAAGGTGGTGCTCGACGGCGAGAAGCGCATCGCGCTGCCGCCCGAGAGCCGCGGCATCGGCCTCGTCTTCCAGAGCTACGCGCTCTGGCCGCACCGCACGGTGATGGAAAACGTCGCCTACGGGCTGAAGCTCCGGGGCGTCGACAAGGTGGAG
>JAVBJU010000041.1:0-3743 GCA_031546825.1 Microvirga sp.
GCACGCCATCATGCAGGTCTTGCAGCCCGTGCAGCGGTCACCGTCAATGAAAAAGCCGTATTGCTGTTCAGCCATGTTCTATCCTCACGCCGTCTTCTGCACGTCAACGAGATTCGTGTGCTGCGGATTGCCCTTCGCCAAGGGCGAGGGCCGCTGCGTCGTCAGGACGTTGATTGATCCGGCTTGGTCGATTTTCTTGCCATCCGGCGCGTACCAGGCACCTTCACCGAGGGCGATAACACCGGGCATGATACGCGGCGTTACTTTCGCTTCGATATGGGTTTCCCCGCGGTCATTGAAAATGCGGACGCGGTCGCCGTTATTGATGCCACGTGGTTTGGCATCGAGCGGGTTTATCCACATCTGCTGGCGGGCGGCCGCTTTCAGAATATCGATATTGCCGTAGGTTGAGTGCGTGCGCGTTTTGCAATGGAAGCCGATCATTTGCAGCGGGTATTGCTCGCGCTTCGCGTTATCCCAGCCATCGAATGTCGAAGCATAGACCGGCAGCGGATGAATGGTTTCATCCTTCTGCAGTTCCCAAGTCTCGGCGATCTTGGCCAACCGCTCGGAATAGATCTCAATCTTGCCTGACGGAGTCTGGAGCGGATTGGCAACCGGGTCATCGCGGAAGGCCTTATAGGCAATGAAATGGCCGTTGGGGTCCTTGCGCTTGTATATGCCCATCTTGCGGAAATCCTCGAACGAGGGCAGGTCCGGGTCTTTCTCCCGTGTCTGCGCATAGAGCTGACGCAGCCAGTCCTCTTCGGATTTGCCTTCGGTGAACTTCTGTTCGACGCCCAGCCGTTTGGCGATCTGGGTGCACATGTCATAGAGCGTGCGGCATTCGCCGATGGGCTTGATGACCTGATCGGCGAAGATGACGTAATTGTAGTTACCCGCCGAGGCATCCATGCAGAAATCCGCCTGCTCCGAGGTGGTCACATCGGGCAGCAGGAGGTCGGCATATTTGGCGCTCGACGTCATATGGTTTTCAATGACGACAATCATCTCGCACTTGGTGTCGTCCTGCAGGATCTCATGGGTGCGGTTGATATCGGAATGCTGGTTGAGTAGCGAGTTCCCGGCGTAGTTCCACAGGAACTTGATAGGTGCCTTGAGTTTCTCGACACCGCGCACGCCGTCTTTCGTTGCCGTCATTTCCGGGCCGCGCATAATGGCATCGGTCCACAGGAAGAAGGAAATCGTGTCCTTTACCGGGTTGGTCAGGGTGGGGAAGCGGACGAATGGAATGGCGTAAGAGCCCTCACGCCCGCCGGTATTGCCGCCGGAGATGCCGACATTGCCGGTGAGGAGCGCCAGCATGGTGATGGCGCGGGCGCTCATTTCGCCGTTGGCGTGGCGCTGCGGCCCCCAGCCTTGGGTGATGTAGCACGGCTTGGCGGCACCGATTTCGCGCGCGAGCTTGATGATGCGGTCCGCCGGAACGCCGGTGATTGCCGACGCCCATTCCGGTGTCTTGGCAATGCCGTCCGGTCCCTGACCAAGAATATGGGCCTTGTAATGCCCGTTCTTCGGCGCGCCCTCGGGCAATGTAGTCTCATCATAGCCGACGCAGTATTTGTCGAGGAACGCCTGATCGACCAAGTTCTCGCTGATGAGAACATGGGAAAGGCCGGAAACGAGCGCGGCGTCAGTACCTGGGCGGATGGGGATCCATTCATCCTCACGACCGCCAGCGCTGTCGGTATAACGCGGGTCGATCTGGATCATACGGGCTTTGGAGCGCGCCAGCGCCTCGGCCTGGTGGTAGACCACGCCGCCGCCGCTCATGCGGGTTTCGGAAGGGTTGTTGCCGAAACTGACGACCAGCTTGGTATTGGCGATATCGGAAATGCTGTTTCCAAGCCCGCCACCATAGGTATAGCTGAGGCCAGTGGTGATCTGGGCGGTGCTGTAGGTGTTGTAATGGTTGAGGTAGCCGCCGTAGCAGTTCATCAAACGGGCAACCATCGAGTTCTGGGGCGGCCATGAACGCGCCAGGGTTCCGCCGAGCGTTCCCGTGGCATAGTGAATATAGACGGCCTCATTGCCGTATTTTTCGACGATGCGCTTGAGATTATTGGCGATCATGTCGAACGCCTCATCCCATGAAATGCGCTCAAACTTGCCTTCGCCGCGCTTGCCAACCCGCTTCATCGGGTATTTCAGGCGGTCGGGATTATAGACGCGGCGGCGCATGGAGCGCCCGCGCAGGCAGGCGCGGATTTGGTGGTCGCCGTAGACATCCGGGCCGGTATTGTCGGTTTCCACCCATTTGATAACGCCGTCGGTGACATGCATGCGCAGCGCGCAACGGCTGCCACAATTCACCGTGCAGGCGCTCCAGGTGACTTTGCCCTCGGGCGGCAGGCCGTATGGCGTATCGGCAGCGCGGGCGGGCGTTGTCCAGGAGAACGGCGAAACAAGGCCCGTCGTCGCTGAAGCAAGGCTCAGGAGCGTTGCCGATTTGAGAAAATGGCGGCGTGTGGGGGCAGGCGTATCTTGCGACGAAAACGAGTTCGTGGGCGTCGTCATGAATTGTTCCTCGCAAATTATATCGAAACGGTCTAACCGACGATACGCATTATGAATTTGGGCTTTCGCCTAAGTTAGTATGGTATTATTCTAAACTACGAGTGTTACGCAATGCGGGGAATTGTCGCCCCATGGTTTTGGCCAAGAGTGCGTCTTGACATCCGTTGCCCTCTCCAGCAAATCGTTGGCATGACCAAGCCGTCCCTTGAGATTCTGCTCTGCTCGCCACGCGGTTTCTGCGCGGGCGTTGTCCGGGCCATTGATGCCGTCGAGCAGGCGTTGAAGCTGTATGGGCCGCCGGTCTATGTGCGGCATGAGATCGTGCACAACAAATACGTGGTCGATGATCTCAAGGCCAAAGGCGCAGTGTTCGTGCGTGAGCTCTGCGAAGTGCCAGCGGGCGATGCCCCGGTGATCTTCTCGGCCCATGGCGTCCCAAAGAAAATCCCCGAAGAGGCGCAAAGCCGCAATCTGATCGCCTTCGACGCCACATGCCCACTGGTGACCAAAGTGCACCGCGAGGCGGAAATCCATGCCAAGCGTGGACGTCATGTCATCCTCATCGGCCATGCCGGACACCCGGAAGTGATCGGCACCATGGGGCAGTTGCCGCCGGGCGCAATTACGCTGATCGAAACCGTTGCCGATGTGCAGCAGCTTTCCTTCAACGATGACCGTGAGCTTGCCTACGTGACCCAGACCACGCTCTCGGTGGATGATACGCGTGACGTGATTGCCGCCTTGATGGCGCAGTTCCCGAAGGTGGTGCCGCCGCACAAGGAAGATATCTGCTACGCCACGACCAACCGTCAGGCGGCAGTGAAATCCATCGCGCCCAAGATCGCGGCGCTCTTCGTCATCGGCGCACCGAATTCCTCGAACTCCCGCCGTCTGGTGGAGGTCGGACAGGCGGCGGGCTGCGACTATTCCCAGCTCGTGCAGCGCGCAGAGGACATCGACTGGCGCGCGCTCGGCACGCCGCGGGCGATCGGCGTGACCGCGGGTGCCTCAGCTCCGGAAGTACTGGTCGAGGAAGTGCTCGACGCCTTCCGCGCCCGCTTCGACGTGACGGTGGAGGTGGTGGAGACCGCGATCGAGACCGTGGAATTCAAGGTGCCCCGCGTCCTGCGCATCCCGGCCTGATCCTTCGCTCCGCAACCCTTGCGCCGGCAGGCGCCCCCCGATAACCGGAACAGATGCCAGAT
>JAVBJU010000043.1:0-17493 GCA_031546825.1 Microvirga sp.
CACCCGCTCATGCAGCGTGCCGAGCATGGCATAACCATACTCCATCGCCAGCGGCTGGATCACCATATCAACCGCGACTTCCGGGCGGATATTGGGAACCACGACCGGAGGCGTGACCGGAGGGGTAACCGGCGGAACAACCGGCGGAACAACCGGCGGCACGTCGATGGTATTGCGCAGATACCAGTTCTGGTCATTGGGATTGCCGCCGGTGGAGGCATGGCCGCCCTGATAAAGCTGGTATTCGTAAGCACCCGCAGCCACACGGCCCAGCAACGTGAACGCGCCGGACGCCGTGGTTGCACCACTCACCGCCTGCACCACCATGATACCGTCATGCATCGTCTGCGCGCCGTTACCACCCGCCGCAACAATGTTGAGGAAGGTGTTGCCCGTGGCCGTGCCGCCCGCTGAGATCACCAGACGGTCGGAAGGTGAGCCATCGGTATCAAGATAGGTGGAAAGGGCAACCGTGCCGCCCTGCCCCACATAATGGCCGGCGATGGTCAGGGTGTTGGTGGTGGCACCCGCGCCATTGGTCAGGTCAATCCGGCCAGCGTTGTTGACCGTCACCGGCGTGCCCGCAACATCCGAGATCACCGGGTTGACGCCATTGCCTGCGTAAAGCGTTGAGGTCGCGTCGATATTCACCGTGGAAGCGGACAGTTTCAGGTTATCGGTCAGCGTGAAGGCGGTGGCATCGGAGAAGTTGATGGTTTCCCACTTCTCGCCAAGATTAACGCCCTTCGCAAGATCATCCGCCGCAAACGAACCGCCGCGATGGGTAATGCCCGAGAAGGTCAGCGCATCACCGCTGCCGGTTGCACCATCGAGATGATAGGTGGTGGAGAGATCAACGCCCTGAATTTTCAGCGCATTGTTGCTGCTCGTGCCCATCTCGATGGAACCATTCAAGGTGCCACCGGTCCAGTTGACGGCATTGGTGCCGCCCGCCATCGCGACGATGCCCTGCACTTCACCGCTGGTCATGTTGACAATGTCGTTGCCGCTGCCGCCGAGAATGGCGTTATGGGTCACGTCGACAGCCTGCACCGTTCCGGTATTCGAGAAGGTGGTGCCCGCGTTGTCGGCAAGAGCGACAACCGGAGCAACCGTGCTCACCGAGGTGAGAAGGCCGGTATTGGACGCAACCGTCACGCCATCGCCGAGCCGCAAGGCAACGCCGCCCGCAGCGTTCTGCACATGAACCGTTACCGCCGTATCCACCGGATCAACCGTGTTGGCATAGATGCCGGTGCCATTTGCGCCCGTCACATTGACGACCAGACCGGCCGAGCCGGACAGATCGAGCCCGGTTTCCGTGCGCGAGCCATCGGCCTTCTGGAAGGCAATGCCGATGCCAGAACCCGACACATTGATCGAGCCGCTATTGGTCGTGCTGATCTGCGCCGCCGTGCGCAAGCCGATGCCGTTGGCAACATCAATAATCGTATCAGTCAGCGTGAGACCACCGATCTCGCCCTTGTTCTCCACGCCGTTACCGGTTGTGCCAGCGGCGTTGACTACGATATGCGCGCCCTGCACATTGAGGGAGACCGCGCCGGTATCCACCAACACGCCATGGGCGGTGCCACGGCCTTCGATGACATTACCAAGGCCCGAGCCCACCAGGTTCAGGCTGGCACCCTGCCCCAGACGCACCGCCGCAAGGCCAGTGGTCGCAAGGATGCGGCCATTGTCGTTGGAGATGGTCGAGGCCGCGCCTTCCACATACACACCAGTGCCACTGACCGTGATCTTGCCGGTGTTCACCAATGCGGCGCTCAACACGCGAATGCCCTCAGAGTTGGCACCCGTCAGCGTGATATCGCCGGTGTTGCGTGCTTTCGAGGCGGATTCAACCTGAATACCGGTTGCCCTCGCACCCGAGAAGTTGATGGTTCCGGCGTTGTCCAGTTCGGCATGGTTGCGCGAGATATACCCGAGCACGCCCGCAGCCGTGGCCGACAGCCTCGCCTCGGTCACCAGCACCGTGCCGGTGCCAAAGCCTGTCGCGCCCGCATCCTTGCTGGCGTCGCTCAACGTTCCGGAAATCGGCGTGCCGATAGGACTGCCGTCCAGCGCGTATTTCTGACCATCAACAATGCCCGCCACCGCACCAACCGCTGCTATATCATCCATATTGATGATCGCGGTTGAGGTGATTTTTCCCTGCGCGCCGCCTTCGACGCGCACGCCGGTTGAGCCTGCGCCCTTCAGCACGATGGTCATGCCACCGGAATTGAGCGCCGACACATCACCCGCACCATTGGTGCCGGTGACCAGCAACGCCGTCGAATTGGCGCCCGAGGCGGTCAAGGGCGAGGTGGCCGAGGCGGTTCCGGTGAAGTCGGCACCGTCTTCGACACGATAGAGCGTCGAGCCCTCGGTGGTCACATTCTGGGCCGCCGAGCTGCTATTGGTGATGGTCGAACCGACACCATAGGCAAAATAGCCAATCTGGTTCTTGCCGCTTTGGAAAACCACGGCACCTGCGCCGGTCACATCAACCGCGCCGCCATTACGGGCGTGGGCTGCCACCGCATAATCGCCCTGCAGATTGATATTGCCCAATACGCCAATGTGGCTTCTCCCGCCCTCGGCCCAAACACCGTAATTGCGTAAGCCCCCCACCGAGCCGCCACCATCGGTCACATTGATGGTCCCGGTGGAGGTCATCCGGGCATTCGAGTAGGCATACATCCCGACAACATTGATACCGTTGAGCTGGATTAAACCAGCATTGTCGATGACACCGCCGACTGAGACCCGACCGACAATGCCGTAATTACGCAGTGGCACGTTGTCAGCGCCCGCGGGGTAATGGCCGTTGACGATGATGGTGCCGGAATTAACGACGTTGTTGTTTGTTCCGCTGCTGACCTGAATAGCCGCCGAGCTCTGCAGACCATCGCCGAGAACAATCGTTCCCTGATTCAGGACGGTGCCGTTTTCCACATTGATGCCCCCGACTGGAAAAAGCGCTCCCACCGCATCAGATCCAGCCCCTCTGCCATCGCGGCCGATATTGATGGTCGCGCCAGCTTCGTTGATCAATGCACCGTTGGTCGTGATTGTGAACGGAGCCACACTTCCGAATGCACCGTCCCACCCTTGGCTTGACGTATTAACAACGGAACCAGAGGTATTCCGAAATGTTCCGTTGTCCGCTAAAACAACAGCCGAACCAACCAGGTTGTAGGTGCCATTATTGGTAAAGGTAGAATTACTGCCAGTTACTGTGCTCGCACCATCATAACTAAACCCAAGCACGGAGATTTCAGTCCATACATTATTATTAACGACCTGACTTCCACTGCGGATATCGGTCCCTGCTTTATTGTTGACAACGACTTCGCCATCATTGTTCAAACGGGAATTATTGGTAAGGCGCGCAAAATAGGCGAAATTTCCACCATGATGATCGATGCGCGCCCCCGCCTGGATATTGACAACGGAATTGGCACCATCAACCAGAAAAAGCCCCTGTACTCCCACGGGCACAAACATCGGATCATTGGCGGGTACGGTGGGAATTGCGCCTGCGTTAACAGCGTAGGTGACCGTTTCCTGCGTCGCCGGCAGGCCTTGCGCGAACGCCGTGTCGTAATTTGCCTGCGCCGCCGCGCCGGTTCCCAGCTTTCCTGCGCGCAACTGGTCGACCAGCCAGTCGTTGTAGCCCACCCACTCGGTAGCATTACTTATTGTCTTGCTGACAGGCCCATCCGTGAGATTGACCGTAAATGTCTGCCCCGTTCCCCACGAAACATGCGTTGCATTCACCGTTGCAGGCGGAACCAGATCCGCCGGCGTTTCGCCGTATTGCGGAGAATAACCATAATCGACTGTATTCTGGGACTGCCAGTTCAGCGTCCCATCCGTTACCTGGAAAAGGTTCGTCTGCTTTATGGGACCAGCCTGGATATTACCGGTCAGGTCCACGTTCATTGTTGCGCCACCGCTCACTTTCGCGAGGGTTGCATCAACGAATGGCCCCGCACCAGGAGGCGTGGGAGACACAACGTTGAAGGCCCCAAAATGCGACATGCCACCGAGGTACATCGAGCCGGGATCAACGGTCGAAACGCTATAGGTCGATGCCGTAATCGGGTCGAACACCCCGACACCAAGACCCCCATTATAGAAAGCATGGAACTTGATATTGCGCGGATCGCCGAAGGCACCTGACAAAAGACCCGCATCCCAAGCACTGGCAAAGGTATAAGCCTGCACAGAAGGGTTTGTGCCACCGGTAAAATTGACCGACCCGGTCACGTTGGTTGTTCCGCCGGTTGCATTAATGGACTGCCCGCTAAGATTGGCAGTAGCCGGCGTATAATTCGGCGCGAATGTCACGTCAGCTGCCTGCACACATGTGGTGGCAATTAAAGCGCCCAATATCGCAAGCGACGTGCTTGCCCATAAAGCGGATTTATGGCTGCGGCGCGAAAGCGAGCTGCGAAAAGTGGACTGAATCATCTTTGACCCCATAATGTTTGTTTTATTGTTTAAATCGTTGGTGTTCATTTAAAAGCTAAGCTCCTACCCGTTTGTTCTCTTGCCCCCCATTGGGGGGCAGCGAACGATGTGTGTGGGCGCGCGGAAAAGCCGCAAGAATTGGAATGAGATATTTTGAGCCCTTTGCCGCATGCAATTTTGTTGCTTGTTTGGTTGGTTACTTGGCGTGCATCATTATGTCTATATTAATGCAACATATGGCGCGATAACAACCCATAATCAGCGCCAATGATTGGCAATTTGTGCCAATTGCGCAGCACTTTCACCTCCCCTCTCCCGTCTGCAAGCCTTTGTTTTAAAGAAATCCATGCTCATGCCACCAAGAAATGTGCATTGTTTTGTTTGGTTACGTGGCGTGCATCATCTCGGGCTGACGTCCCGTCTTCCTGGCAATATGCGGCCTTGTGCGCTTGGCGTTGTCGCTTCTCGCCTTGCTGAGATTTGGCGCGACCATCGGGTAGTCTGCGGCCAGACCCCAGCGCCGCCGGTAATCATCCGGCGTGAGGTTGTAGCGACGTTTGAGATGCAGCTTGAGGTTCTTTACGCGTGCGCCATCTTCGAGACAGACGAGGTGGTCGGGCGCAACCGATTCCTCAACGGAAACGGGCTGCGACCCCTGCGGTGGGCGCATGGCGCAGGCGCGATCAGCATGGGGGAAAACCTTGCTGACTTCGGCGTAAAGAATATTGAAAAGATGGGGGAGATCATTTGCTACGCAATGATTGTTCTGGGCAAAGGCAACCAGAATTTGAACCGTTGCTGCTAACGCAGGGTCAGCGCCCTGCGCCCTGCTCGTCCCTATTGCGGGGGAGGGGTAAGTGATTGAAATATCTTGTAAGTTCACGACGAGCCCCAGATTAAAACGAGTTTTGTTATGAGTTGGAATAACAAATGATTACAACGAACCATTTCCCATTCCAAAGTTATTCATCGTTTGGATGTCGATTTCAATAAGAGACATCATTCTTGCTGTCAAGTCAATGACAATTGCAGTCCATGACAATGGTTTCAAAAGGGCTCGAAATAAGGCAATTATGCCTTTTTCCAAAAACCATGCGATCTGGCGGGCCAGACATGGCGCTGCGCCAGTCTCACTGCGGGAAAATCAATGGAAAAACAACGAAAAATCAATGCGCCCTCTACTGGGAAGACTTGATATTGATCATTTCTGGCAATCCAATGAAACGCGTTTGAAAAGAATCACAAACACCATCAAAATCCTTTATTCCAAAACGCGTTGCATTTAAGCAACAGCCCCTTTCCAATGTGTGACGTCTAAACCAATTGCTAAGGCAGGTTCATTTGAGGTGGGCAACCGCCGCACTAGGTTGAAAAGAGCACAAGATGCCGAAGTAAAAGGCGCGATTATCCCCCCCGGAGGCAAAGCCCGCTCGTTCCAGGAGACATCGTGGGAATCTTTGCGCAGCAGCTCATCAACGGCCTGACACTCGGCTCCATCTACGGCCTGATTGCCATCGGGTATTCCATGGTGTTTGGCATCATCGGCATGGTAAATTTCGCCCATGGCGATGTGTTCATGCTGTCGGCCTTCATCGCGCTGATCCTGTTTTTGATTGTCACCTCGCTGCTCGGCATTTCCTCGGTGGCGCTGGCGCTTTTAATTGTGCTGATTGGCGCGATTTTGCTCACGGCTCTGTGGGGCTGGGCGGTGGAGCGCACCGCCTATAAACCCCTGCGCGGCTCCTTCCGCCTGGCACCGCTGATTTCGGCCATTGGCGTGTCGATTTTTCTCTCCAATTTTGTGCGGGTGATCCAGGACCCCAACGGCAAAAACCTGCCCGATGCCGCGCAAATTCATGGCGTGCATACGCTGTTTGAGCAGAACGGTTTCGCCGTTACCGTTGCCAATAAGCACCTGATGATCTGGGCAACCACCCTCATTGTGCTGGTGGTATTTCGCTACATCGTGCGCAACACCGCGCTTGGCCGGGCGCAGCGCGCCTGCGAGCAAGACCGGCGCATGGCGGCGCTGATGGGCATCAACACCGACCGCACCATCGCCCTCACCTTCGTGTTTGGTGCGGGGCTCGCGGCGGTTGCCGGTGTGATGCATCTACTCAATTACTCAAATGTCACCTTTGCCGATGGCTTCGTGCCCGGCATCAAGGCGTTCACTGCGGCGGTGCTGGGCGGCATCGGCTCCCTGCCCGGCGCAGTGCTCGGCGGGCTGATCATCGCCTTCATCGAGGTGTTTTGGTCGAATTACGTTGGGGTTGCCTACAAGGATGTCGCCGCCTTCTCGGTGCTGGCCATCGTGCTGATTTTCATGCCCTCCGGCATTCTCGGGCGGCCTGAGATCGAGAAGGTTTGAGGTGCCCGGCATGAATGGACCATTGCTGAACACCCGCGCCGCCACCATCACCGCAACGCCTCGCCCCGCCGCTGCCGCAATGGTGAAAGTGGCCAAGGAAGCCGCGTTCTCGGCGCTGGTAGTGCTGTTTCTGTGCATCCCCATTGTCGCTTACAAACTTGAGCGCAACCAGTTCAACCTTCTGGAAATCCGCGAGCGCTGGTGGCTCGTCGCCGTCTT
This sequence comes from Microvirga sp., assembly GCA_031546825.1. Classification (GTDB taxonomy): domain Bacteria; phylum Pseudomonadota; class Alphaproteobacteria; order Rhizobiales; family Beijerinckiaceae; genus Hohaiivirga. The sequence goes on from JAVBJU010000043.1 coordinate 7,070, forward strand.
CGCCGGGCTGACCTTCGTGCTGCGGGCGCTGATGGTTGTGCTCGCGCGGCGCCGCACCGCGCGGCCCACGGCAGCGACCACCGGGGCCACGAATGACACACGCGGCTTCCGTGACAAGCTTCTGCCCCTCACCGGCTATGTTATGGCGGGCATCGCGCTGGCATTCCCTGCCCTCGCCGCACTGGCAACCGGAAGCCTCGACGCCTCGCGCACCCTGCTTGATCTCGCCATTCTCATTCTCACCTACGTGATGCTTGGCTGGGGGCTGAATATCGTTGTCGGACTCGCCGGGCTGCTTGATCTGGGTTATGTCGCCTTTTATGCGGTTGGCGCTTACACGTATGCGCTGCTTGCCACGACATTCGGCCTGTCATTCTGGCTGTGCTTGCCGGTTGCTGGCATTCTTGCCGCCTTCTGGGGCGTGCTGCTCGGGTTTCCGATATTGCGTCTGCGCGGCGATTATCTCGCCATCGTGACCTTGGCCTTTGGCGAAATCATCCGCTTGGTTCTCCTCAACTGGAACGACTTCTCCAACGGTGCCAACGGCATTTCCTCAATCCCCCGCGTCACCTTTTTCGGCATTCCCTTCAATTCCGGCGAAGATGGCTTTGCCGCGCTGTTTGGGCTGCAATACAGCGTCATCCACCGCTGGATCTTTCTCTATTACCTGATCCTGATGCTGGCGCTCCTCACCAATTTCGTCACCCTGCGCCTGCGCCGCCTGCCCATCGGGCGGGCCTGGGAAGCCTTGCGCGAGGACGAAACCGCCTGCCGCGCGCTGGGGATCAATACCCGCAACACCAAACTCACCGCCTTCGCCATTGGCGCGATGTTCGGCGGCTTTGCCGGAGCGTTCTTTGCGGTGCGCCAGGGCTTTGTTTCGCCCGAAAGTTTCAACTTCATGGAATCCGCCATCATCCTAGCCATTGTGGTGCTGGGCGGCATGGGCTCGCAAATTGGCGTGGCCATCGCGGCCATCGCACTCACCGCTGCACCGGAATTGATGCGCAATATGGGCTTTCTGAAAGCCATCTTCGGCGAGCGGTTTGACCCCAGCGAATACCGCTTCCTGCTGTTCGGCCTCGCCATGGTGGTGATGATGGTGCTCAGGCCCCGTGGGCTGATCTCGGTGCGGACCCCATCGGTCTCCGTCGGCAAGGGCGGTGGCATCGGTAGCGAGTTCGTCAAGGAGGGGCACGGCTGATGCGCTGGCAGGACAACCCCATTCTCACCGTCGAGCACCTCACCATGCGTTTCGGTGGCCTCACTGCCGTGAGCGATTTGTCGTTCAGCGTCGGGCGCGGCGATATCACGGCGGTGATCGGCCCCAATGGCGCAGGAAAAACCACGGTTTTCAACTGTGTCACCGGCTTCTACCGCCCCACCGAAGGCATGTTGACACTGAGCACCCCCGAAAAGGAGCCGTATCTGCTCGAACGGTTGCCGGGGCATGACATTGCCTGGAAGGCACGGGTTGCCCGCACTTTCCAGAACATCCGCCTGTTTCCCGGCATGACGGTGCTGGAAAACCTGCTGGTTGCCCAGCACAACCGGTTGATGTTGGCTTCCGGCTATTCCGTGCTCGGGCTCTTGGGCGTCGGCGGCTATGCCCGCGCCGAGCGCGCGGCCATCGACAAGGCGCTGGTCTGGCTGAAGCGCATAGGCCTCGAAGCATGGGCGGACGCTCCGGCGGGCGCGCTGGCCTATGGCGACCAACGGCGACTGGAAATCATCCGCGCCATGTGTACCGACCCGGCCCTGCTGTGCCTCGATGAGCCTGCTGCTGGCCTGAACCCGAAGGAAAGCAGGGAACTCAACGAGCTTCTTCTCGCCATCTGCCATGAGCACAACACCTCGGTATTGCTGATTGAGCACGACATGTCTGTGGTGATGGGCATTTCCGACCACGTCATTGTGCTCGATTACGGCGCGAAAATCGCCGATGGCACGCCCGAGGCGGTGCGCAACGACCCCAAAGTGATCGCCGCCTATCTCGGCGTGCCCGATGACGAACTCGACGCCCTCGACACGGAGACTACCCCATGAGCGACGCGCAAACGCTCGCCGCGCCGCACGCCAGCGCCAACGCGGCCCCCCTCCTCGCCATCCGTGGCGTCACGGCAGCCTATGGGCGCATTGTTGCGCTCAAGGGCATCGACCTCGACATTTTTCAGGGCGAGATTGTCGCGCTGATTGGGGCCAATGGCGCGGGCAAATCGACCCTGATGATGACCATCTGCGGCTCGCCCCGGGCGGCTGCGGGCGAAATAACTTATGCGGGCCGCAATATTGCGGCGATGGAAACCCACGATATCGCCCGCCTCGGCATCGCTCAATCACCGGAAGGGCGGCGCATTTTCTCGCGCATGACCGTCTATGAAAACCTGCAGATGGGCACGGTCACGGCGGGGCTTGCCCATTTCGAGGAAGACCTCGCGCGCGTCTGCACCATATTCCCGCGACTGCGTGAACGGCTGCACCAGCGCGGCGGTACGCTTTCGGGTGGTGAGCAACAGATGCTGGCCATTGCAAGGGCGCTGGTCAGCCGCCCGAAACTGCTGCTGCTCGATGAGCCCTCCCTCGGGCTCGCGCCGCTGGTGGTGCGCCAGATTTTCAACGTGATCCGCGATCTCAACCGGCGCGATGGCATGACGGTGTTTCTGGTGGAGCAGAACGCCTACCACGCGCTGAAACTCGCCCATCGCGGCTATGTCATGGTCAATGGCCGCATCACCCTCACCGGCACCGGGCAGGAACTTCTGGCCAATGATGAGGTGCGCGCCGCCTATCTCGACGGGGGTGCCCAGTGATGTCTGGCCTTTTATATGAAGAAAGCTCGTTCTGGGCCTTTGCGCTTGTCTCGGTGATGATCGGCGGCTGGTTTGCCTGGATGACCGGGCGGGCGCTGGCGCTCACCTGGCGCGGTTACTGGCAGCTTGTGCCCTACCTGATGCTGAGCACCATCGCCGTGCGCTTCCTGCATTTCACAGTGCTCGGCGGCACCATCCGCTCAATGCATTATTACATTGTTGATTTCGCCATCGCGCTGGTCATCGGCAGCCTCGGCTATCGCTTCACCCTGGCCCGCCTGATGACCCGGCAATATCGCTGGCTGTATGAGCGCACATCTCCCTTCAGTTGGCGGAGCAGAAGCGACGCCGCCCCGTAATCGACGCGCCTTAACGCACGTCTGTTCTTTTTTAAAAGTTGATGGGCTGTCTCATCGCGGCATTTGCCAGATGCAAAAGCCGCGGACAGACCACGGGGCGTCCCGACCGCCCATCTTTGTCGGAGCCAAAAAGAGAGCGAGAGAGGAAACAACATGCTGAAGAAGTTACTGTTATCGACCGCCGTTCCGGTTGTTGCGCTGGCCCTGAGCTTTGCCGCAACCAATGACGCATATGCCCAGGTCAAGTTCGGCCTTGGCGCACCTATCACCGGCCCTAACGCCGCCGTTGGCACCCAGATGAAGAACGGTGCCGAGCAGGCCATTGCCGATTTCAACGCCGCAGGCGGCATTCTGGGCGAGAAGGCGGAACTGGCGTTTGGCGACGATGCCTCCGACCCCAAACAGGGCGTTTCCGCCGCCAACAAGTTCTCCGGTGACGGCATAAAGGCCGTGGTCGGCCACTATAACTCTTCCGTCTCGATCCCCTCTTCCGAGGTTTATGAGGAAGCAGGTATCGTCCAGATTTCGCCCTCCTCCACCAACCCGACTTTCACCGAGCGCAAGATGTGGAACGTGTTCCGTACCTGTGGCCGCGACGACCAGCAGGGCGCGGTTGCGGGCAACTTCATTGCCAAGCACTTCGCCGGCAAGAAGGTCGCCATCGTCCACGACAAGACCACCTACGGCAAAGGCCTTGCAGACGAGACCAAGAAAGCGATGAATGCCAAGGGCCTCACCGAAGTGGTTTATGAAGGCATCACCACCGGCGAGAAGGATTATTCGGCGCTGGTGTCCAAGCTCAAGCAGGCCAATGTGGATCTCGTCTATTTCGGCGGTCTGTTCACTGAAGCCGGTCTCGTGGTGCGCCAGATGAACGACCAGGGCGTGAAAGCCAAGCTGATGTCGGGTGATGGCATCGTGTCGAGCGAATATGCAGCCATCGCCGGGCCCGGTGCCGAGGGCACGCTGATGACCTTCGCCCCCGATCCGCGCAAGAGCCCCGCCGCCAAGGACGTAGTTGCCGCCTTCCGCGCCAAGAATGTCGACCCGGAAAGCTACACGCTCTATTCCTACGCCGCCTTCCAGATTTTGCGCGACGCCATGGTTGAAGCAAAGACCACCAAGGACATGAAAAAGGTAGCCGAAGTCATCCATTCCGGCCGCACCTTCAAGACGGTGATCGGTGATATCTCCTACGACAAGAAAGGCGACGTCACCCGCCCCGATTACATCGTTTACCAGTGGAAGAAGGGCGCGGATGGGCGCATTGATTACACCGGCAATGAAGTGACGGAATAAGGTAGAGACACAACGGCCCCGGAGCGGGCCTCTTCAAAAAAAGCCGGACGGTTCCTTAAGAACCGCCCGGCGCAGCATTTTAACAAGAGGGCGTATGGCCCCCTCGCAAAACAAGCCTTACATCTTGATCGATGTGCTGGCGCGGGCGAGAAGCTTCCAGCCGCCGCCAACCTTGACCCACGATTGCAGCACCTTGATGTGCGCCGTGCTGGTCTTGCCCTCGGCGAGATTGTTCACCGAGTCGAAAATATGACGGGAGATGCCGACATTTTCGACAACATCGAAGGTCAATTCCGACAGAGCAAGCGAAGCGAAGGCCTTCTTGCCTGCGAGATCAGCAAGCACCATCGCCTTGGTCTGCACCCGGCCGTCCGAATGGGAATAGGTGAGGTTTTCGTGCAGAAGCTCGGTCAGAGCCTTGCCATCGCCGGCCACCATGGCAACCCGCAGCGCCTCAACCGCCTTCTCCAGCCCCGCCTTATCGGCCGCCGCAGGCGCAGCCATCGCAACGCCACCGAGACCCGCAGTAACCACACCCGCACCCACCACAGCCATGACAGAGCGACGGGACATTTCAGACTTGAACCCAGACATCAGCACTTCTCCTGACTAAAAACTACCCGCATCCCTGAACGGCTTCCAGGTAAGCTTCGGGAGAACTAGTGATATATCATTGTGAAAAATTATTCTAACTGAAACCGTTATGTGGGGATGGTGTAAAGTGACGCAGGGACACAGTTCAATTTACAGTCTCACGGCCCAGCCCCTCACCCCAGCGTCGACAGCCCCGGGAATGTCTCGATGATCCAGTTGGCGAACAGGCCGAGCCAGCCGAAGGCGAAGCCGAGGCCGGTGAGAACCAGAAATGCGCCCATGATTTTCTCGATCACGCCGAGCGCGCCGCGCATGCGCTTCATCAGCACCGCGAAGGGCCCGAGGGCTGCGGCGGCAAGGATGAAGGGGATGCCGAGGCCCGCTGAATAAATCGCCAGCAGGATCATACCCCGCGTCACATCGGCTTCTGACCCCGCCACGGCGAGAATGGCTGCGAGGATCGGGCCAAGGCACGGCGTCCAGCCGAAGGCGAAGGCGAGCCCCATGATATAGGCACCGAACAGCCCTTTGGGCTTGGCGACCTCGACCCGCGCCTCGCGATAGAGGAAGGCGATGCGAAAGACGCCGAGAAAATGCAGGCCCATGATGATGATGGCAATCGCCGCCACCCAGCGCAGCACCTCAAGATAATGCCGCAGCATCTGGCCAGCGACCGAGGCGGTTGCGCCGAGCAGCACGAACACCGTGGTGAACCCGGCAACAAACAGCAGCGCCGCCGTGATGGTGCGGGCGGTGACAGCGACCCCATCCTGCCCGTCCCGCGCCTCACCAAGGCTGGTTCCGGCCATATAGGAGAGATAGGGCGGCACCAGCGGCAGAACGCAGGGGCTTAAAAAGCTGATGAGACCGCCGGTAAGCGCGACGGAAAATGTGATGTCGATCATGGGGCCTCAAAATTTTCCGGCGGACGTGCGGGAAAGATGCTGCTTCGGTCTACCTGTTTTCTGGCATCTGGAAAAGCATTTTCCGGATAATGTCCCGCAGAAGAGCCCTGCCCGCAAAAAGCCACAATCTCTGCGAACTAGCTCATATGACCACGAAAAAAATGCATCCCAACGCAACTCTCCCAGTACATGGCGGCGATCGTGCCGCCATTGCTAAACTGCTGACCGAACGCCACGCCGATGTCAGGCGTTATGCCTTCCGCCATTGCCAGATCGGCGCTGTCGAAGAAATGGTGCAGGAAAAGCTGTTGGCTGTTTCAAGAAAGATCAAGGGAGTAAGGGCGATCTCTGCCTTTTCATCCCGGATTTTCACCGTGCTGAAACGCGAGTGCCACAAGCTGGAACGCAAGATTTCCCGGCACGAGCGCGTGGAGGAAGAGCAATTGGAGCAATGGATTTCCGCCTCCTCCGAGGAAGCATTGCGCAGCGACCTTGGCACCGCCCTCGCCCGCTTGCCAGACCATTATCTGGAAATACTGCTCCTGCGCGATTTCGAGCAATGGACCATTGCAGAAATTGCCGAGCACACCGGCGACCCGGCGGAGGTGATGAAGATCCGCCTGCGCCAAGCACGCCAACTGGTGCGCGACTACCTGATTACCGCAGCAACCCCAACATTCCGGTCGCTGTCCCCCGCCTGAACCCTGTGTTTTCTGCGCCTTACCAACCAAGGAGTACATAATATGCTGAGACAAAGTCGTATTTTGATTTCCACGCTCGCCCTGGGCGGTTTTATGGCCTTGGCAACCAGTGCCTTTGCCGCTGAAACCAAGCCGTTCGTGCAGTCGCAATTTGATGCCGACAAGGCGGCAGGCCAGTCGATCCTGGTGAAAGTGACCGCGCCGTGGTGCCCTACCTGCAAGGCGCAGAAAGTAATTTTGGATGGCGAACTCGCACAGCCCAAATTCAGCAAACTTAAGGTTTATGAAGTGGATTTCGACAGCCAGAAAGAGGCGCTGCGGACGCTTGATGTGCGGATGCAATCGACACTGATCACCTACAAGGCCGGCAAGGAAACCGGGCGCTCGACCGGCGACACCAACAAAGCGTCCGTTACGGGGCTGCTGGACAAGGCGCTGTAGGGCATGCTGACGAGCCTTGCTCTGGCGGCGTTGGCGGGGATCGTTTCGATCTTGTCACCCTGCGTTCTGCCGCTTGTTCCCATCGTGCTCGGTACGGCTTCTGCCGAGCACAAATATGGTCCGGTCGCTTTGGCGGCCGGGCTGGCCCTGTCGTTCACCGTGACGGGGCTTTTCCTCGCCACCATCGGCTTCTCTATCGGCTTGGATAGCGGCCTGTTCCGCACTGTTGCGGCCTTTCTGATGATTGTCATCGGCGTGACGATGATTTTTGAGGCGACGCAGAAATGGTTTGCCGCCATTGCCGCGCCGGTAACGGATGCGGCCGAGCAGCGCTTTTCCAGCTCATGGACGTCGGGGTTGTGGGGGCAATTCGCTGTCGGTGGGTTGCTGGGGGTAGTGTGGAGCCCCTGCGTCGGCCCAACGCTTGGCGCCGCCGCCCTGCTCGCCGCCCATGGCAAAGATCTCGGCTCGGTTGCTGCCACAATGTTGGCCTTCGGTCTCGGTGCGGCCCTGCCCATGCTGCTGCTCGGCACATTATCGCGCGCCATGCTGCTGCGGTGGCGGCAGCGGATGATGGCCTCGGGCGTCGGCATGAAGCGGGTCATGGGTATCATCATGATATCCATCGGTGTGCTGATTATCACCGGCCTGGATAAAACGCTCGAAGCCAAACTGGTCGACATCTCGCCAGAATGGCTGATCACGCTGACAACACGGTTTTAGAGCGTTTTGCGTTCCTGCAAAATCGCAAAATGCTCTAATTTTCTTTATTTTGTCGCATTTTTTGATGTTTAACCGGTATCCACTTAAACGAAAAATGCTCTAAGCACGGCAAGCGCCGCCACTCCCATGGCGGCGTTTTCCCCTTTTCCCGTTTAACAAGAACGCTTACCATCATCCGGGCATGGTGCGTCCCCGCCGGATCGCGCCTTGCCCGATTGAGGGACAGAGCGTGACCCCAGCCAAAAATCTTATCACCGATGTGGCAGGCCTCACGGTTGGCAATGCCCATGACCCCGCCATTGCCTCGGGCGTCACCACCATCCTGTTCGACGCGCCCGCTGTTGCCGGGCGGGCAACCCACGGTGGTGCGGCAGCAACCCGCGATTGCGATGCGCTGGAGCCAGACGCCAGCGTGCCCGGTATCAATGCCATCGTACTGTCCGGCGGCTCTGGATACGGCCTCGATGCCGCCTCGGGCGTGCAGGCGTTTTTGCGGGAGCGGAATATCGGGTTTGAGGTGGGCGGCATGGTGGTGCCCATCGTACCGCAAGCCATTCTGTTTGATCTGCTCAACGGCGGCGATAAGGACTGGGGACGTTATCCGCCCTATCGCGAGTTGGCTTATGCCGCCGCCGGGCAGTCCAGCCCGGATTTCGCATTGGGCAGCATAGGCGCTGGCTTTGGGGCCACCACAGTCAACCTCAAGGGCGGCCTCGGCTCGGCCAGCGCCCGCACATCCGCCGGGCACACGGTTGGGGCGCTGGTCGCCGTCAACGCAATGGGCTCCGCTGTGCTCGGCAACGGCCCGCATTTCTGGGCCGCACCGTGGGAAGAAAATCATGAGTGCGGCGGGCGCGGCCTGCCATCACCCATTACGCCCGCCGCGCGCGCGCTGGCCTGGAAAGGCATGGCGCAACCGGCAACCACCATCGCCGTTGTCGCCACGGATGCCATCCTCACCAAGCCCCAGGCCAAACGCCTTGCGGTGGCTGCCCATGACGGGCTGGCGCGGGCTTTGCGCCTCACCCATGCGCCGATGGATGGCGACACGGTGTTCGCCGCCGCGACCGGGCGACGCAAGCTCGATCATGAAATGCAGGAGATGACCGAACTTTGCGCCATTGCCGCCGACACCCTGTGCCGGGCGATTGCGCGCGGGGTTTATGAGGCAACAGCACTGCCGTTTGCAGGCGCGCTGCCCAGTTGGCGAGAGAAGCATGGCAAACCCTAAAACTTTCGTTATTTCTGTGGAGCGGAAGTGAAAGGGCTTGCTGTGAACGGAAACCGGTTGATAGGTGAATAAAGCCCATAATCCATAGGAAAATCCGATGCTTAAACTCCTCCGAACATCATTTGCCATCGCCTTGTCGATGGTGATGCTGAGCAGTGTTGCCAGCACCGCGCACGCTGAAGAGCGCGTGAAAGTTAAGGTCTTTGTCGGAGCGATGTTCGAGATCGGCAAAAACACCGGCGATCGCGCCGGGGAGTTCCAGCATTGGTATGAGCGGTATTGGATGAACGCTGCCGCCAAGAATGTGCCGGGTGCGCTCAATCCGGTATTCTGCAACAATGATGGCGTTTGCGGCTCGGTGCTCGGCATGGGAAAGACCAACTCGTCGGCCTCCATGCAGGCCATCCTGCTCAACCCGCAATTCGACTTCTCAGAGGCCTATTACATCATGTCCGGTGTAGCTGGCACGCCGCCGTCACGCGGCACCATTGCCGATGTGAAATGGGCAACCTGGCTGATTGATTACGACCTCGGCCACCGCTGGGCTCCCGAAGAAGGCAAGCCGGGCGAGCCGGTATTCATGCCCCGCAAGGGCTATGAGGAATACCGGGTGTTCCATCTCAACCAGGATCTGGTGAAATGGGCGATGGACCTCACCAAGGACGTGCCGCTGAAAGATTCAGACACCGCGAAGGTTTACCGCGAACGCTACCCGGATAAAGCCGCGCGCGCTGCGCCATCGGTTGGTACTGGCACGTTCATGGCGGGCGACACCTTCTTCCACGGTCCCGGCCTTTCCAAAGAAGCGCAGTACATGGCAAAGCTTTACGGCGCGGATGATTATGTCATGACCGAAATGGAAACCTCCGCCATTGCACTCGTCATCAAGCGCAGCCACGGCACCAGCCGTATTCTCGCGCTGCGCGGCGCGGTGAATTTCGATCAGGGCAATCCCAATGAAACAACGCTCCAGCATCTCGACCCGGCACCGGGCCAAACCGCTGGCGGCTTCGCCGAAACCACCGAGAACATCGCGGCGGTTGGCTCCAAGGTGACGGATTACATCGTCCAGCATTGGAGCGAGTGGCAGAAGGGCGTTCCCGCTGCGAAATAGGCTTAAAAACTATTGGTTTTAGTCAATGGGCCTCCGGGCCCATTTTCCATTGGCAGTGCAGCAAACGCTTTGCGTTGCATTTTTGCAAAACAGTTTTTCTTTCTAAGTCGTTTGATTTTCAAAAGTTTTCTCAATACATCAGTCATGTCGTTTCGTCACCAAGACACGCCGTGCCATGGAACCATCGGTTTTTGAGCAACCCGCTGACGGAGTTGAAAATAATGCCTACACCAGCGCACAACTGACG
>JAVBJU010000030.1:0-88867 GCA_031546825.1 Microvirga sp.
GCAAACCCTTGCGCTCATACTTCGCACGAGCGGCTTTTGTCCATGCCATACGACCCTCCATCGTTCTTCGCAAAACAATGGAATCACGGCATAAAAAGCCGCTCAACCCCTCAATTCGGATTTATGGGGCAGGCTCTAAGGAGCCACGATGCTCAAACGCTTAATTCATGCAGATTGGAGTATCTCTCCTCGCAAGAGATGGTATGCGGTCGCAACGAAAGCAAACGGACAATGGCAAACATCCGCCCCCCAGCAAGTTACCGACATTTCCATTTTTCTTAATGGTATTTTCTCTGACACGAAACTCTCATCAACATTAGTTGGTTTTGATTTTCCCATTGGCATCCCAATTGCTCACGGTAAAATGACCAATATCTCTGATTTTCGCTCCGCCCTTCCAGAATTTGGGACGGGCAAGTGGGAGCATTTTTTTGATATTGCTGAGAGGCCTGAGGACATCTCGGTTGAGAGACCGTTCTACCCAAAATCAACCCCTAAAGGCGTTTCTCGAAAGCATCTCGAAGACGCTCTCAAATTACTACCTACTGAATTACTCCGCTTATGCGAGCAAAAGACCATTTCACGTCGCGCGGCTTGTTCTCTGTTCTGGACTCTCGGAGCAAATCAGGTTGGAAGGGCAGCAATTGCGGGATGGCGTGAAATCATCCGCCCCGCAATCCAGAAAGGTGCTCATTTGTGGCCCTTCGATGGCTCTCTGGCCGTACTCTCAGGAAAGCCTGGGGTCGTAATTGCAGAAACATATCCAGCCGAAGCATATGGGTTCTTCGACGTTAAATTCCTACCAAGCGAAAGCAAACGTAGGCAAGGTGACCGCATTGCTAAAGGGACAACTATCCTATCATGGGGCGCGCAACGCTCCGTTGCGTTCACAGCAGAAGCGAAGAGAGACACAGTGGATGGTTTTGGCTCGTCTGGAAACGGAGAGGATCGCTTCGATGCTTTCGCGGGATTACTTCAGATGATTGAGATCGCCGATGGACGAAGATTAGAAATGACAGAAAGTCATTCAGCCACTCAACAATGGGAAGGCTGGATTCTAGGACGCTAACCTCTCCAGCGCCTCCCCACTCACCCGCTGAACCGTCCACTCACTCATGGGCTCCGCGCCAATGGCGCGGTAAAACGCCAGCGCGGGTTCGTTCCAGTCGAGCACCCACCATTCCAGCCTCGGCAGGCCTTCAGCTACGCAGCGGCCCGCAAGCGTGCGCAGCAATGCTTTGCCGATGCCATGGCCGCGAAACTCCGGGCGCACGAACAGGTCTTCGAGATAGATGCCGTGGCGGGCGCGGAAGGTGGAGAAGTTGTAGAACCAGAGGGCGAAGCCTGCGGGCTTGCCGTTCCATTCGGCGATTTCACAGAAGGCTTTGGGGTGTTCGCCGAGAAGTGCGGCAGACAACTCTTCTTCTGTGGCAACCACTTCCGACAAAAGCTTTTCGTAATCTGCGAGCTCGCGGATGAAAGAAAGCACAAGCGGCATGTCGCCTTGACCGGCGCGACGGATGGAAAGAGACATCAAAAGACCTTGGGAAAAAGAAACGAATGGGGCGCGTTTTAGCGCCGTGCTTTTATTGCAATTGCGGCGTTCCAAACCGCCGGTTGGCGAGAACCGGCAGCACGTCGCGGGCATGTTTTGTGCGAGCCGGGTCGATCTCGGCAAAAAGAAGCGCCGGGGCTTCGGCCGCGCGAGTAATCGCCACGCCGAGCGGGTCGACCACCATGCTGCAGCCGATATTGCGCGGGCCGCACTCACCCACCGCAACCATATGGGTGGTGTTTTCCAGCGCGCGCGCTGTCACCAGCACCTCCCAGTGCCATTCCTTGAGCGGGCCGCGCACCCAAGCAGCGGGCAGCACCAGAAGATCCGCACCATCCAGCACGAGCCGTCGCGCGAGTTCTGGGAAGCGCACGTCATAGCAGGTCATCAGGCCGACTTTCAGCCCGGCAACCTCTAAAAGCGGCGGCACTTCGGTGCCTGGCGTGACATTAGTGGATTCCTTGGTTGAAAAGGCATCGTAGAGATGCAGTTTGCGATATTGCGCAATAATTTCGCCGCCGCGAAGCGCCACCAGCACGTTCCACACCCGGCCATCGCCCGCAGGCACATGCACCGTCATAATGGTGGTGAGTTTGCTGCCCTCACTCGCCGCACGCAGAGCGGTCAGGAAAGGCCCATCCATGGGCTGCGCGCTCTCAAGAACGATATTGGGGTTGGTAATGTCGCGGGCGAGCACCGCCTCCGGCAACACCAGGAGATCGGCCCCACCGGCCTGCGCTTTCGCCATCAGATCCTTGCAGATGGCGACATTTTCCTGCCATTCGCGCCCAACAGCGAATTGTCCGAGTGCAACTCTCATAACCGCTCCCCTTCAATCGCCGCATATGGGCGACGAGGTCATCTATCCAGGCGGATCGTGCGCAATCCGGCGCACCGCGTCAATGAGACATGGGTTAGCACAATGGATTTAATTGCGCCTCACCGTCTGGAATCGGGTAACCGTGAGCATGTGCGCGCGTTTTCTTGTGCGCCGCTACACGCGGAACAATTTGGCGCAATGGGAACGGCTCGTCATCTCCCCCATATACGGCTAGCTTCATTCATTCACGCAAATTGCCCATGGGAGATACAATATGGCTACTGATGCGAAAGCGCTCTTTGAACCCTTCAAGCTCGGGGCGATCGAGGTAAAAAACCGCATCGCCATGGCTCCACTGACACGCAACCGGGCCACACACGGCAACGATGCCGCCAATGATCTCATCGCCGAATATTACGCACAGCGCGCCAGCGCCGGGTTGCTCATTTCGGAGGGCTCGCAAATATCGCAGCAGGGTCAGGGTTATGTCTGGACCCCTGGCATCCACAGCCCCGCCCAGGTTGAAGGATGGGCCAAGGTAACGGATGCCGTGCACCGCGCGGGTGGCAAGATCATCATCCAGATGTGGCATGTGGGACGCATTTCCCACGTCTCATTGCAACGCAATGGCCTGGCTCCCGTCGCCCCCTCGGCTATCCGGGCAGAGGCAAAAACCTTTATTGGAGATGGCTTTGCCGACACCTCGCCGCCGACGGCGCTCACCATAACCGAGATCGGCGATATCCTGCACGATTACCGGCTGGCAACCCGCAACGCTCGCGAAGCCGGTTTCGACGGCATCGAGATTCACGGTGCCAACGGCTATCTCATTGATCAGTTCCTGAAGACCGGTGCTAATCACCGCACCGATTCTTATGGCGGCAGCATCGAGAACCGCTGCCGATTCCCGCTCGAAGTGATGGATGTTGTGGCTTCTGAATGGGATGCCGCCCGCGTCGGCATCCGCCTGTCGCCGGTTACGCCCTCCAACGGCATCAGCGAGCCCGACCCGCAGCCGTTATTCGAGCATTTCGTGCGTGAGCTTGACAAGCGCAAGCTCGCCTTCATCCATGTGGTCGAAGGCGCAACCGGCGGTGCGCGCGACATCGCGCCATTCGACTACGCCGCGTTGCGCGATGCCTTCAGCGGAGCTTATATCGCCAACAACAGTTATACGCGCGACATGGCCATTGAGGCACTCGCCTCACAGCAGGCCGATATGGTTGCGTTCGGGCGTGCCTTCATCTCCAATCCGGATCTTGTGGAGCGTCTGCGTGTTGATGCGCCGCTCAACGAACTCCACCGCGAGACCCTCTATGGCGGTGACGCGCGCGGGTTTACCGATTACCCGACGCTGGTAAAAGAAACCGCCTAAAGTGAAGCGCGCTTAACCGGAAATCCACTTAAAACGCGCATTACGCTAAGCGTGACCAGATGACCATTGCGAACCGGGAGAAATGCCATAAGCTCCCGGTTCCGATTCCTCCTGTCAGGCCCTTTTCATGCGTATCGCCACCTGGAACGTAAACTCCGTCAGGCAACGTCTCGACCACCTCCTCGGCTTTCTCGCAAGCCAGAACCCGGATGTGGTGTGCTTGCAGGAGCTCAAATGCCAGGAGGCTGACTTTCCGCGTCTCGAAATCGAAAGCGCGGGTTACAGCGTCGCTGTGCTTGGCCAGAAGGGTTTCAACGGCGTCGCCATTCTTTCCCGCCACGGCATCGAAGACATCCGGCGCGGCCTGCCCGGCGACGAGAGCGATGAACAGGCGCGCTATATCGAGGCAGTGATTGTGCCCAAGGGCGATACGGCGTTTCGGGTGGCCTCGATCTATCTGCCCAACGGCAATCCGCTTGGCACGCCAAAATTCGATTACAAACTGGGCTGGATGGCACGGCTAAATGCCCATATCCAGACACTGCTCAAACTCGAAGAGCCGCTGGTGCTGGCGGGTGATTACAACGTCATTCCCGAGGCGGAAGACGCCGCCAATCCGCAGGAATGGGTCAATGACGCATTGTTCCAGCCGGAAAGCCGCAGTGCTTTCCGCGGCCTTCTCAACCTTGGCCTAACCGACGCCTTGCGGGCGTGCCGTACCGAGAAGGGTCTCTATACGTTTTGGGATTATCAGGCGGGGTCATGGCAGCGCGACAACGGTATTCGTATCGACCACCTGCTGCTATCGGCGCAGGCAACGGACCGCCTTGGAGAAGTGTCGATTTATCGGGAAGCGCGCACCTGGGATAAGCCATCGGACCATGTGCCGGTGATTGCCGATTTTCGCTAAAGTAAAGGATTAACGCCGGGCGCGGTATTCTTCGGCCTTGGCGAGTGCGGCATTCTGCTCGGCGGCACTCGCGCCACTGAAAGCCTGCCCGTAGAGGTCAAAGATCCACTGGTCGCGGGCAGGATCGGCCTCGGCAAGCGCAATGGACAGCCACGTCATGCCCTTGATCCGTTCCTTCGGGATGCCGATGCCGCTCACCAACAGGTGTCCGAGCAAGGCCTGAGACGGATAATGGCCCTTTTCAGCAGCCAGATTGAGCCAGCGGGCGGCTTGGCGTGGATCGCGCAAACAGCCGGTGCCATCGAGATGAAGGCGGGCCAGATTATACTGGGCATTGGGGTCAGAGAAATACGACGCCGCGTAATGGAACATGTCATAGGAACGCGCCGGATTGCGTGTGACATAAGTTCCCTTGATGCCATCAAGGAAATAAGTGCCCAAAGCCACAAATGCGCTAGACACCACGGCAGCGTTGCGTGAGCCCGGATTTTCCTCGGCATTCTCATCGGCAAGTTTTGAGAAATATTCGAAGGCTTTAAGATCGTCCCGCGGCACACCGTCGCCCTCGGCATACATGCGCCCGAGCTTCCACAGGGCCAGCGAGTGCCCCTGGGTCGCAGCATATTGCAACGCTTGCGCCGCACCGGCCTTGTCGCCGGAATTGTAATCGCGCACGCCGATGCGCAAGGCTTCCTTGACCGACGCATAGGCGGGGAGATCATCACCCGAGCGTTTGACCTCAAGGGCGTGGGCTGAAGCGCCACAGATAAGGGAAAACACTGCGGCACATATGGTTTGGGCAAAGGTACGGGGCGAGAATAGCCGAGAAGCCAGCCGAATCGCGGCGACGCGCTTTGCGGCGCGTCTCCATCCATTCCCTGTTGGCTTGCTGGCGTTCATTGCCGACCTTCGCCCTTTTCCAAAACGTCATGACGGTTTGTCATGACGGCATCGTGTGCGCAACCGCCCCGCTTCGCCATAAACAAATATGGTAAAGCACGAGACAGACCATCCTTGCACCGGTTTGTGGCACGAGAACGGCCAATAGGGCTTCGCTCTTGTTTGTGGCGGCATCGCGGCAATTGCGGCAGGTCGGAGCGCTGACGCGCATTAGTTTAGGGAGTGTTGCGGCGAAGCCACAGCTTCTGCTGGCCCGCCGCGTCTTTCAGTTCACCAACCGGTATAAATCGAGACCGGGCAGGAATAGGCGACCCCGCGCGCGACGCTCCAATCGTCATTCTGGCGCTCAATCAGCAGGAAGTTGCCGCCCAGGGCCACAACCTTCTCGCGCATCGGCCGTGTCAGCCCCCACATATCTCCGGGCGTCGTGCGAAACGGGCCTGTGACTTCGCCGATATCCTGGCAGGCGCGCACATCGGCCACTGTGTCGGTGATCCGCACCTGTTCGGCAATCGACGGGTTATAACCACAGCCCACAAGCATGAGACAGGCAGCGATGGCGAAGGGAGAGCGTTTCATTTGAGGTTTCCGGAATAAGATGAGGATGGCGATCTGGAGATTAGAGCGCCACACCAAAAAGTACACGGGGGAGAGATATCACACCTTCACGGTTTCACCGAATATGTCGGAAAAACTTTTACACATTATGGCATCAACCTCGGGCATTGAGACCGGAATGCCGAGATCGACGAGGCTGGTGACCCCATGCCTGCGCACGCCGCACGGCACGATACCGGTATAATGGGAGAGATCAGGCTCCACATTGAGGCTGATGCCGTGGTAGGTCACCCAGTGCTTCACACGGATGCCGATGGCGGCGATCTTGTCTTCGGCACCCTCACCTTTTTCCGGCCGGCGCACCCACACCCCGACTCGGTCCTCCCGGCGCTCACCGCGAATATTGAATTCCGCCAGTGTCGCAATCAACCACCGTTCAAGCGCCGCCACATAACGTCGCAAATCGGGAATACGGCGGTTGAGATCGAGCATGACATAGGCCACCCGCTGGCCGGGGCCGTGATAGGTATATTGGCCGCCGCGCCCACTGCGATAAACCGGAAAGCGTTGCGGCTCGACAAGATCGGCATCATCCGACGATGTCCCTGCCGTATAGAGCGGCGGATGCTCCACCAGCCACACCCGCTCGCGCGCCCTTCCAGCCGCGATTTCCACGGCAAGGCGTTCCATCTCAGCCACGGCATCAGGATAAGGGGTCAAGCCATCGGCGACGCACCATTCAACCGGCTCGGCGTCATCGGCCCTCAAAAGGGACGGCATCATATCAAGTGCGTCACGAACGCCCATGTCGCTTTCCTTCAATCTCGCGCCCCGCAGCCCTTAGGGCCAAACATGTTTTTTTGCTTTTAACTGGAAATCAACGGCAATGGAAATGCGACAGGGCACGTGACTTTGCCTTCCACAAACAAGCCTTATACGGAAAATTCCACGAAACTGCGCTGTGGGGCTTGTGGGGTTCAAATCTATCTGGTACACGCTCGACCTCGCTGGAAATTTCGGCGAGTTACTACCGTGCGGCCATGGCGGAATTGGTAGACGCGCTAGCTTGAGGTGCTAGTCCTGAGAGGGGTGGAGGTTCGAGTCCTCTTGGCCGCACCATTATTCTTCGAGAGAGAAGAATATGGTGATTTTTGTTTAAGCCGTTGGGGTTTTCCAGCGGCTTTTTTGTTGGCAAATCGCCCCAATCACTTCTCGCTCCAAAGTCTCTGAGATACTGGCTGGTAGTCAAAGGAATTGTTTTCCAGTCCCCTGCTGATAAACTCATGCTGCATCGCGCTGTGAAGGGGCAAGACAGATGGACGTTCCTCAAATATATTTATTTCTGTTTCTTCCAGTTTTTCTCGTGGTTTTTGTGGTTTTTTGGCTGGCAGTCACCTTCATCGTAGGGCTCATGGCGGGCTGGTATAAATTGGCGGCCCAATATCCAGACCGCCAAGAAAGAGCCATTCAAAATTTTAATTTTCAATCCGGATCAATGGGGCTTGGTGTGCGGATGAGCGGCGCGCTTAAAATGAGCACCTGCCCCTCAGGCTTACGCATAGGAATGATGAAAATATTTGGTGTCTTTTGGAAGGACGTCTTTATTCCCTGGGGTGAGTTGGGTGTCGAAAGGAGAAATGGTTTGTTCGGGCAAACGGTCCATTTGAGACTCGGTTTCCCTGAAGTCGCAACGCTCATTATTTCTGGCAGACTGGCAGATCGACTGGCGCAATCAGCCCCCCTCCATTGGCCGGAAATACGGTTGGCTGGATCAGATCACCGATAAAAGGCTGCCAAGACCGGCCTCTATCGCAAAAAGCCGCCAGAAACTGGCGGCTTTTGAACATCAAATTATCTGGCAGAGCGCTTTCCGCGCCCCCTTACCCTTACCTAAAGAACTTCTCTTCCTTCGGCGGCACCGGGTCGGCGGAGGCCAGCGGGACCTGATTGCCAAGGCCGTCGCGGTTGTAGATATCGCCGCGGAACTGCACCAGCCCGTCGGGCGTCGCCCAAGCGGTGATATAGGTCCAATAGACGTTCACCGGCTCGCGCAGGCGCGCATCCTTGCGCTGTCCGGATAGGAAGGCATTCTCGATTTCGGGGCGGCCCCAACCGGGGGTTTCCTTCAGGAGAAACTGGATGTAGTCGCGCACATTCTGCAAACGCACGCAGCCGGAAGAGACAAAGCGGAAATCGTCACCGAACACGCCCTTGGCAGGCGTATCGTGCATGTAAACGCCGTAGGGGTTGGGAATGTTGATGCGCACGAAGCCCATGGAGTTGGTGTCGCCACCCGGATCCTGGCGGAACATATACTGAGTCGCGTCCATCGAATTCCAGTTGATCGACTGGGGCGCGACTTCCTGCCCGCCCTTGTTGTAGACGCGAATCTTGTTGTCGCTCAGATAGGTCGGGTCAGACCGCATCTTTGGAATCAGATCCTTGCGGATAATCGAGGCTGGCACCGTCCAGAAGGGGTTGAAGTTAATCTCAACCACTTTGGCGTTCATGATCGGCGACTGGCGGTCGATCTTGCCGACACCTGCGGCGTGACGGCTCTGAACCTCATTGCTCTCAACCGTTTCAACCACGGCCGCCGGAATATTGACGATGACGTAGCGGTTGCCGAGATTGCCACCATAGGAGCGCAAGCGCACCACATTGATTTCAAGCTGCTTGAGCCGCACATCGGCGGGCACATTCATGGCCTGCAATGTCGCGGCGTTCATCTGCCCCGTTGTATTGAGCCCGTGACGCGCCTGGAAACGCCGCACGCCGGCTTCAACGTAAGAATCGTAAACCGCAGAGGTGCCAACGGACGGGTCGAGATCGCCGCCGACAAACAACCGCTGACGCAAAGCCGTCACATCGCCACTCTTCGAGCCGACCCGAAGATTGGTGGCGATGCTGAGTCGCTGCCAGCCGCCACGCGCCACGAGATCACGGTAACGACCGATCATTTCATCGGTCGCGGAAACCGTCTGCGACGACAGGATGGGTGTCACCGAGCGCGGCACACGCAAGCGCGAGGCAGAATCATAGTTCTGCCCCCATTCGGCCTGGTCGTTGGCCGTCATTCGCTGCGCCGAAGCGTTGCCCGCGACCGCCAATGCCAAAACAAAAGCGCCGGTATAGAGGGAAATCCGAGAAAACATGTTCGTGCTTTCAGTCCTTGGAATTTATATTGTCAGGAGCGGCCGTGAAGCTGCCCATCGCTGCCCAGCAAAATGCTCCGACATCGTTAAGGAAGCGTGTTTAAAACGACGAAAATCGAGGCCGTTTTAAGGCATTCGCCATTGTAGCTGGGATTATTCTAAAGCGTGGCAGCGCCCGCATTCACGGCAGCCGCTCACGCGCCGCCCGCCATGCCAGTATAAAATAGGCGATCAGGAGTACCGCGAACAGCCAGGCACTCCACGCCCCAAGCGTCACCAGATTATTGAAGAGCGTAGCGACGCAGATATAGCTCAGCACCGCGACCAGCCAGACAACGCCCCCCCAGGCGCTCAGCGTCCATAACCCGACGGCGGCAATCACGTCGATGACTGCAAAAAAGACAACGGTGGATTGGAAATCCACATCGCGTAACAGGAACTCGTTACCCCGGCCCAGCACACCAAAGATCGTCGCCCACGCCGCAAGCCCTTTCATCAGCCAGATGAGCGAGAGAAACCGGGCGAACCACGCCAAAATCTTATGCCAGGTCAAGGATGGAGCGACCTCGGTCGATGCACGGAGCGCATCGCCAGAAGGTTGCGGCATCGTGGTTTTTTGCAGAAGGCTGAACATATCTAATCCTGTTTTCTCTTCAGCCCCAAAGGCCAACAAAATTGGCCCTCTCGCATGCCACGGAATTGAACGGCGCGACCTCTGTCATCACACGCCCCTCATCTCGGTCGGCAGTGGAGCAAAATAGGCTTCAACCGCCGCCGGATCGATACCAGCAAGTGTCGGCGGTTTCCATACCGGTTTATTGTCTTTGTCCACCAGCACGGCCCGCACGCCCTCAAAAAAGTCTCGACCAAGTTCAGTTGTTCGCGCGGCAAGCCGGTAATCCATGCGCAATATCTCGGCGAGACTAAGCTGCGCCGCACGCCTGATCTGCTCAAGGGCCAGACACATGCTCATCGGCGACTTCCCATCGAAGCATGTGAGGATATGCGCAGCAAGCGGCGAAACCGGAGCTTGCCCGGCAACCCGCATGATAATCTCTCGCACGCTGTCAGCAGCAAAACAGCGCTCAATCATACCAGCCTCAGCGGCAAGACGTGATGGGCCTGCGGGAACGGCCAACGCGTCCAGAACCTCAGCAACAGACTGGCCTGCCGAAAGCCGCTGTTCGAGAACATCGAAATACGAGGTCGGCACCGCGTGCGTTGCCAAACCAAGATAAAGTGCATCGTCACGGCGTATCCGGTCCCCCGTCACGACGAGGTATCTGCCAAAATTGTGCGGCAGACGCGACAGCGGATAGGTTGCCCCTACATCGGGAATAAAGCCAATGGCAACTTCCGGCATTGCGAACAGATAGTCGTCGCCAGCAATGCGGTGCGAGCCATGCGCCGATATTCCAACGCCGCCCCCCATGACAATGCCACTAAGAAGCGAAATATAAGGCTTGGGAAACTGGGCAATCTGAGCGTTGAGCTCATATTCCTCATGGAAAAAAGCTAAAACTTCTTCGCGCCGACCTTCCAAGCTGG
This sequence comes from Microvirga sp., assembly GCA_031546825.1. GTDB lineage: Bacteria > Pseudomonadota > Alphaproteobacteria > Rhizobiales > Beijerinckiaceae > Hohaiivirga. The sequence continues at coordinate 10,822 of JAVBJU010000030.1, forward strand.
TGGTATAGAGGCCCCGAATGTCGCCCCCCGCGCAAAACGCCTTTTCACCCGCCCCACGGACGATAACGCAGGAAATCGCGGGATCATGTGCCCAGGATGTCAAGGCTTGTGCAATGCCCGCAACAACTGTGCGATTTAAGGCATTTAGCGCCTTGGGCCGGTTCAATGTGATGATACCAGCGGCCCCTCGCCTTTCGCATATCACCTGCTGAACGTCACTCATTTAAAACCTCCCACAGCACACGGGCTTTCTAGTATCAGCCTAGCACTCTCTTTGGACAACGCCTATCCATGCCCGCTTTAGCAACCGCAACAATCGGCATTGAGCCGGTTTATTCTTTTGCTGTGGAGCCGATTTATGTCTCACAGAACGCTTTTCCGATAGGACGAAAGCAATCGAACGGACTCTGTCACACAATCTTGAGCCATAGACGCATGGCGGGTGATTGTAATCTATGGTAGCCACCCATACCATCACGGTAGCGCGAATTTTTCGGAATTATCATGGCCATATCGTCTGCTTCTCCCCACAGGCTTGATCTCGTTCATCGCCCCCGACGCAATCGTAGAACCGACTGGTCCCGACGGCTTATCAGAGAAAACCGCTTGAGCGTCGATGATCTGATATGGCCGCTTTTCCTGGTGGATGGCGAAAACGTCCGGCAACCTGTGATGTCCATGCCCGGCGTTGAGCGGCTCAGCGTCGATCAAGCCGTCCGGGAAGCGGAGACTGCAGCAACCCTCGGCATTCCCGTGCTGGCACTGTTTCCTTATACCGAGAATACCCTGCGCGACCCCGATGGTTCCGAAGCGCTCAACCCCAATAATCTTGTGTGCACCGCCGTCCGCGCCATCAAAAAGGCCGTGCCGCACCTTGGCATCTTGTGCGATGTGGCGCTTGATCCGTATACAAGCCACGGGCATGACGGCCTCATGGACGGCGAGACCATCATCAATGACGCAACGGTCGCCGTGCTCGCCCAACAGGCTGTGCTGCTCGCACAAGCCGGTTGTGACATCATTGGCCCCTCCGACATGATGGATGGGCGCGTGGGTGCCATTCGCGCCGCGCTTGATGATAACGGCTTTGATGACGTGCAGATCATGGCCTATTCAGCGAAATACGCCTCGGCTTTCTACGGGCCATTTCGCGATGCGATTGGCACGAATGCTGCGCTCATCGGCGACAAGAAAACCTATCAGATGGACCCGGCCAATTCCGACGAGGCCTTGCATGAGGTTGCGCTCGATCTCGACCAGGGTGCCGACATGGTGATGGTGAAGCCCGGCTTGCCCTATCTCGACATCATCCGGCGCATCAAGGATGCTTTCGGTCGACCCACATTCGCCTATCAGGTATCGGGCGAATACGCGATGATTGAGGCTGCGGCACGCAACGGCTGGATTGATGGCGATCGGGCGGCAGTTGAAAGCCTGATTGCCTTCAAACGCGCGGGTGCAGACGGCATTCTCACCTATTTTGCCCCCCGTGTCGCCGCCATGCTCAAGGATGGTCGTTTGTGAGTAACCCGGCAAACTTCAAGGTTCAGGCCCACAGCCGCACCAACCGGCGGCTGTTCTGGCTCAGCTTCTTCGTGGCGGCGATTGCCGCCCTGTTTGGCTGGTCTGCGGCTGAAAATACGTCCGACCTGCGCACCTGCGAACTGGCGGTCGATGCCCTCAATGAAGGCGGCGATAAAATCGACATCAGGCGCGTTAGCACCGCATCATTGGCACGCGTGGTGCGCATTGATTACAGCGCCATACCAGCGGGTCACAACGTGCCAATCAGCCGTTATGTGTCCTGTCGCTTTTCGTCGGCCCAGACGCCACCTTATACGATCGGCCTGTCGTCGGTTGATACCGAAAATGGGCCGTTGCCGGATAGCAACCTCTATCTCCTGCGCCGCTTTTATCTGGACACCAAAGAAGCGCGGAATACCTCGCTGTCATTTGCTCCCAATGCAACCGCAGGCCTGGCCAATATTGCGGCCCATTGCCTGGAGTGGCTGGTCAGCGTGGTGTCCAAAGCGGCCATCTACAGCCTTTTGGCCAGCCTCTATCTATGCTTTGCCAACCGTTTGAATATCTCGCCGCGATACCGCACGCTCCATGGGGCTACCATGGGCATTCTCGCCGTGGCGGGCGCTACGGTGGCAAGCGGGGTGGTGTCTGCGCTCGCCATCATCTTGTCGATATGCGCCGGACTGGTCAGCGCCGTTTCACTCCGCCTTGTTACCACAGAGGATTTGCGGCTTACGGAGGCCCGACGGGATGTGGTGCTTGTGCCCTGGCTGTTTTTCTCTGCGATGATCGGGCTTGCGCTGTTCTGGTTTCCCACCCGTGGCGCCCTCCATACCCCTCTGCTTCCGGCGTGGCTATTGCAACCTAAGCTGTTATTCACGTTGGGTGGCCACGGCGTTTCCATTACGGTGCTCAGCGCCCTGCTGTCCGCCATTGCTATCTTATGGCTCGTGACCGGCATCGGGCGGACAAAGGCAGATTCCAGCAGACAAACCACCGGCGCTTTGCGACACATCAACCTGGTTTTTATTCCCGTTCTGGCCGGAATCGTCACGGCATTTGGCTTCCTGCAATACGGAATGGCTGTTAACCCGTTCCTGCTGTGTACCAAAGCTGCCCTAATCGCGATTATGGTGCTGGCGCTCAGTGAGAGCGACCGGCACGTATTTGTCTTACCCATCAGTTTGGCGGTGGTGTCGTTTGAATATGCCATCGCACCATTTCTCGAGATCACCATCTCTGATGCAGCGACCTATGCGCTGCTCGTTGGCGTATTATTAATGCTGATGGGCAGGCACCAGAACGCTGCCATGAAGAGTTCAACGCCATGACCGACTACGCCATAACAGCCGCCGACGTCCTGGGTGCCGCTCGCACACTCCATGGTAAGGTGCTCAAAACGCCGCTCCTGCCCGCACCGCGCCTGTCGGAACTATCGGGCGCAACCGTTCTCATCAAATACGAGAACATGCAGCCGACCGGCTCATTCAAGGAGCGCGGTGCCTATAACAAATTGGTTTCGCTCTCAGCGGATGAGCGCCGCCGTGGCGTCATCGCCATGTCGGCGGGCAATCATGCCCAGGCAGTGGCGTATATCGCCCGCCAGTTTGGCATTCCGGCGACCATCGTCATGCCGGTGGTCACGCCGATTCTCAAGGCTGAGAATACACGCTCCTACGGTGCCGAAGTCATCCTCCATGGTGAGACGCTGGCGGAATCGGCACTCATGGCCCAGAAAACCGCCAAAGAGCGCGGACTGACGCTGATTCACCCCTATGACGACCCGCTGGTGATGGCTGGACAAGGCACCCTTGCCCTGGAAATTCTCGAAGACGCGCCGGATGTTGACTGCATCGTTGTGCCGATCGGTGGTGGGGGCTTGATTTCGGGCATCGCCATCGCCGCAAAGGCTAAAAACCCAAAGATCGATATTTTCGGTGTTGAAGCAGATTTTTACCCGAGCTGCACCAATGCGCTTGAAGGTTCAACACTGCCAATCGGCGGGCCGACGCTCGCTGAAGGCATCGCCGTCAAAACCATTGGCGAACACACACTTCCCATTATCCGCGATCTGGTATCGAAAGTCTTTCTGGTCGGCGAGCAGCAAATCGAAACCGCCATCAACCACTATGCAACCCTACAACGCACCATGGCCGAGGGCGCGGCTGCGGCTGGCCTTGCCACGCTGTTGGCCCACCCGGAAACCTTCCGCGGGCGCAAGGTGACCCTGGTGCTTTCCGGCGGGAATATCGATGCTCGCATCCTCGCCTCCATCATGGTGCGCGAACTCGAACGCGCCAATCGCATTATTTCGCTCCGCATCACCACCAATGACGTTCCGTGCTTGCTGGGGCAGTTGGCAGGGCGGCTTGGTGAACTGGGTGCCAATATTCTTGAGGTCTCCCACCGCCGCCTCTTCCTTGATGTGCCGGTGAAAGGTGTTTCCATCGACTTCACCATCGAAGCGCGCGATGCCAATCATGCGGCCACCATTCTCACAGCCCTTGAAAAAGACGGGCTGTCTCCACATTTGTTGTCTTCCCTAGGCACCGCTTACCAAGGCTGAAGACACCATGGCCCATGACTGGAATTCGACCATTTTGCAGACAGGCGCGCGCCTCACCGAGGGCACATTGGGTCGTCGGCTCATCGCCTATGCCATCGATGTGGTCATCATCGCCTTGCTTTTCATGGTGTTCAAGATTGCCGTCAGCATTCTCGGTATCGTGACATTTGGTCTTGCCTGGTTGGCCTTCGCCGTGCCGATGCTGGTGATTGCCGTGCTTTACAGCGCGCTCACCATCGCCTCATCGGCGCAAGGCACCTGGGGAATGCGGGCTGTGGGCTTGCGGCTGATCGATGGCCGGACTGGCGGCACCGTGCCGTTGATCCACGCTGCAGCCCATTCGCTGCTGTTCTATGTGGCCGCCATGAGTTTCGTGCTGCTGCTGTGCGATATCGGCTGCGGCGTGCTGCGTTCCGATTCGCGGATAGCGCGCGACCTCATCGTCGGCGTTGTCGCCACTCGTTCATAGAGGGTCATAGCGCTCGACAGATTGTGCGCTTCGCCCTATTTTATGTGATCTCAAGAGCTTTTTCGCGTTCGTCGGATACCCCGAATACGCGGTTTGCTTCAATACCGGCTCCGCGCATCGTGACTTTCCATTCTCAGGAACCCAGGCAATTCTTTCTGACGCCACCGACTGCATGCCCATATCTGCCGGGTCGGCAAGAGCGAAAAATATTCACGCCCGTGAGCGGCGATAATGCCGCCAGCCTCAATAACTTCCTTGCCCAAAACGGCTTTCGCCGCTCACAGAACATCGCCTACCGCCCAGCCTGCGAAGAGTGCCAGGCTTGCGTATCCGTGCGGGTGCCCGTGGACGGCTTTGCGCCCTCGCGCAACATGAAGCGAGTGCTTGCAGACAATTCTGACCTCATCGGTACCATCGCGCCAAACAGTTACACGTCCGAGCAATACGCACTGTTCCGCCGTTACGTTGAAGCGCGTCACCCGGAAGGTGGGATGGCTGAAATGTCAGTGCTTGAATACCGGGCCATGATTGAGGAAAGCGCGGTGGAAACCTTTGTGGTTGAATACCGCCGCCGCGGCATCGACAGCGCCTTCACCGGGCGCGGCGAAGGTGATCTGCTTGCCGTCGCACTCATCGACCGCATCAATGACGGCCTGTCGATGGTCTATTCTTTCTACGACCCGACGCTCGCCAGCAAAAGCCCAGGCACCTATCTCATTCTCGACCACATCACCCGCACCCGCAAAGGTGGATTGCCGTACCTTTATCTGGGATACTGGGTCGAAGGCTCCGGCAAGATGGACTACAAAAAGCGGTTCCTGCCGCAGGAGCATCTGACGCAGGAAGGCTGGAAAATAAGATAAAGCCGCAAAAATTTTACTCAATTTTTCTTTGAAATATCACTAAAAAGATATTTTACTGCATAAACAGCGAGTCCAATCACCTGAGCAAGATTTTGGATAAGTAACGATGGAAGAAGCCAAGAATATGACTTAAAATCCAGCATTCCCATGCCTACAAAAATCAACAATCCAGACTGAAACAGGATCATAAAACCAATGGAAAGCCTAAGAAATGTTGACCATTTTTTCTTTTGAAGATAATGATCCTTAACACCTATTAAGTGTTCATATGAATACTGAGAATTTATTGAATTTATTGAAAAATTTGCAACATACTCTTCTTCTCTAACCGCTTCTTCTGAATCAGCTTCAGAAGAACGTTTAATTCCCTCAAGAACCTCAGCCTGCGAGGGAACTTGAACGGAAGCGGTTTTATTTTCCAAATCCCCGTTATTCGACATTCTTGAGCCTGAACTCCATCATCGTCCGCGAAACACCGAAAATATTCGCTAACAAACTCACAGGCGTTACAGCGACTGGCTTTAATAAATGTGCAGGAACAAGCAAGCAAGCTGCAAATTTATTAGCCTCTTTCTCGAAGATATTATCTCGGTCAGGTTCAGAAAACCTCGGTAAAACAGGATATTTATCCGGCTCTCTTAAAAAGAATTCCTTATGCAGAATCCAGTGGCCCAACTCATGCGCCATAGTGAAGGCTTGTCTTTGCGCGGAATCTGCTCGGTTGACGTACATGCGTGAATTAACGAAGTCGCAAACTCCTGCAACTTTTTCGGCATTCTTGCCAAAATCAGCAAATATGACGTTTAGCCCGTTATTCTCAGCAATCTCATAGATAGGAATGGGAGGCGAAGAATACTTTTGGGCTAGTTCTTCAGCCTTATTCTGAGCCAGTTCCCAGCGAGGTTGAGATAACGAAGACATATCTGCACTCCTCTGGCAAGAAATTAAACAACAATGGGCTTCTTAGCCTCTTATCTCAAAACAAGAAGGGATACAATAACTCCACTCTTTACGATTCTAAATTTAAGCTAAAATCTAAAAAAAACAAGAAAAATTTATTACTGACCTTCCTTAAAAGACGTTACTGAAACCGGTTTGACTTCGGAAAGCCCTTCGGCGGCAAACGACCGGATTCGGCTCTGTGCATGAGCCAATCACGCAGATCATCCCCGGCAACCGTCCAAACACGATCAGAGGTATCTTTCCAGGTTAGACCATCGGCAAGATTGAAGGTCTTGGCATCGGCAACCCCACCATCGCGGTAGCGTTGCAGACGCACGCCCTTGCCACGCGCCATTTCCGGCACTTCGCTCAACGGGAAGGCCAGCAACTTGCGGTTTTCGCCGATGATGGCAACGTGGTCGCCCTTCACTTCGACGCAGAGCTTCACATGGGTGCCATCGTCAAGATTGACGATCTGCTTGCCCTTGCGGGTGTTGGCCACGATATCGTCGGCAGCAACCACAAACCCGCGCCCGTCACTGCGCACCATCAAGAGCTTCACGCCGGGCTTATAGGGGAATGCGGTGATGAAATCAGCGGCTTCGTCCAATTCCACCATCAGGCGGATCGGGTCGCCGAAGCCACGCCCACCGGGCAGCTTTGAGGCCTCCAGCGTGAAGAAGCGGCCATTGCCCGCCATCACTAGAATTTTGGCAGTGGTCTCAGTATGGAACGAAATCTTCAGCGCATCATCGCCCTTGAATTGTACGCTGGAGAGATCGGCCACATGGCCTTTCATGGCGCGGATCCAGCCCTTCTCAGAAACGATTACGGTGACCGGCTCGCGCTCAATCATCACCTCGTTGAAGTCGATATCTGAGGTATCCGGGGCATCCGCAAAGCTGGTGCGGCGCTTGCCGACCTTGGTTTCACCACCGAAAAGCTTGCGCGCTTCGCGAATTTGCCAGGCGATGGTGTTCCACTGGGTCTCGTCCGAACCCAGAAGATGCTCGATCTCGCCCTTTTCCTTCTGGAGAGTTTCCTGCTCGCGCTTCAGTTCCATCTCTTCAAGACGGCGCAGCGAGCGCAGGCGCGTATCGAGGATAGCATTCGCCTGAACTTCGGTGAGCGAGAAGAACTTCATCAGTTCCACGCGCGGCTCATCTTCCTCGCGAATGATTTTGATCACGCGGTCGAGGTCGAGATAAACAATCAGAAGGCCGCCGAGGATCTCGAGGCGCCGGTCGATGGCCGAGAGCCGGAAGCGCGAGCGGCGCATCAACACGTCACGGCGATGGTCGAGCCATTCGCGCAAAACTTCGGCCAGGTTCATTACCTTGGGAACGCGCCCTTGCGAGAGCACGTTCATATTCATGGAAAGACGGCTCTCAAGCTCGGTCAGACGGAACAGGCTCTCCATCATCAGAATGGGATCAACCGTCCGAGAACGTGGCTCGATGACAACCCGCACATCCTCTGCCGATTCGTCACGAACATCGGCCACGAGCGGCAGCTTGCGCTCTTGAAGCAGTTCAGCAATCTTTTCGATGAGACGCGATTTGGTGACGAGATACGGGATCTCGGTCACCACAATCTGCCACATGCCGCGCCCGGTCTCTTCCTTCTCCCAGCGCGCACGCACGCGGAATGAGCCCCTGCCGGTGGCATAGGTCTCGGCGATGGCAGACTTGCTATCGATGATGATCCCGCCTGTTGGTAAATCGGGGCCGGGAACGAAGGTCATGAGGCGTTCGGATGGGGTCTCCGGATGCTTGATCAGATAGAGCGCCGCATCACACAATTCGCCCGCATTATGCGGCGGAATGGAGGTCGCCATGCCGACCGCAATACCCTGAGAACCATTGGCCAAAAGGTTCGGGAAGGCCGCCGGCAGCACCACCGGCTCTTCATTGGCCTGATCATAGGTTTCGCGGAAATCGACGGCATCCTCATCAATGCCTTCGAGCAGCAGCCCGGCAATCGGGGTCAGGCGCGCTTCGGTATAGCGCATGGCGGCGGCGCTATCGCCGTCGATATTGCCGAAATTGCCCTGCCCGTCCACCAAGGGGTAACGCTGGGCAAAATCCTGGGCAAGACGCACAAGGGCGTCATAAATCGCCTGGTCGCCGTGGGGGTGATACTGACCCATCACGTCGCCGACAATGCGCGCGCATTTTTTCGGAGCGTTTACGGGGTCCAGCCGCAGCAGCCGCATGGCGTGCAGCACCCGGCGATGCACGGGCTTCAGGCCGTCGCGGGCATCGGGCAAGGCGCGGTGCATGATGGTGGACAGGGCATAGGCAAGGTAGCGCTCTTCCAGCGCATCCTTGAGACTGACCACTTCAATCCCGCCACCCTTCGACGGATCGACCTCTTTCCCCATGGACCCAAAAACCTCTTGTTACCCATGGCCATCTACGATGCCCGTTGGCGGTTGTCTTCTTTAAGGTGTCGCGCGGGTTTACTCACCCGCTATCATAAACGAACACCGTCCTTAACCGGCTTTGCTCATAAGAACAAACCAAAAACGCAAACTTCAGAAATCCTTCAACACAAGGCTTGTGAAGCGCATCCGTTCCGGTGGCACTTCCTGCATCCGAGGCTCAAAAACCCATATTCTCAGAAAGTATTCTGTCAGCGCAAAAGCGGCACGCAAATCATCTTGAGAGGGTTTAGCGCTTCGCCCCCCATCGAGCAAGAAGGGCGGCAGCGTCAAAAGACGGTCTTTATAGGGCTCAGCCGTTTCCGCCGAAACCGCACGCCCGGTTTTCGGCGAAACATGGGTAAGATTTGCAGTGCCACCCGTAACCGCACAGGCAGAAAGATCGAGCCCGTAGCCGAGCGTGGACAAAAAGGCACGCTCAAAATGGATAAAAAGAATAGGTGCCAGTTCGGCATCATCAAGATGATCAATCAGCGCGTTCACCGCTTCGAACAATTCGGTGTGGGGGTCTCGCTCTGGCAACATGCGCAGATGCGCAGCAATTGCTTGAAACCCATGCAGTGCCGCAGCAGACGCCAGAAACCGGGCCGTGCGGAGCCTCTGTCCATCAACCTGAAAATTGCCAAGCTGCGCATCAAGCCGCGCCCGCCATGTGAGGTCAACCGTATTCCCCGGCTGAAGCACCGGCTGCATCCGCCGGGAGCGTCCACCCTGTACGAGGCCAAGATGGCGGCCATGGGCGCGCGTCATCACTTCGAGAATCACCCCACTCTCGCCATGCCGCCGACCACCCAAAACCAGACCTTCATCGCTCCATTGCAAACAAACACTTCCTTCTATCGCCACAGCAGCAAAACATGGCATTTCCCCACCCGGCAGAAAACCATCTCCCCGCCATGCAACATATCACACCGTTTTTTCAGAAATCGTCTGATTTATTTGGTGGCACGCAGATGATCCACGAATGATGCCGTGGGCCCCTATTGTTGGGGCTGTGCCAGAAGGCCCTTCCGGATATAATCATCTTCAGAACCATTTTGGAGGCCACGATGACCACGCGCCGAACCCTCATGAAAACTGCCCTTGTCACCTTGGGTGCCAGTGCCATAACCCCGTTCACAATCGCGACCGCCTCGGCTAAAGCGCCCCAGCTCAAAAAGCAGGCACCGGGCTATTATCGGATGATGCTGGGTGATTACGAGATCACCGCCCTCAATGACGGCACCAATAAATATCAGCCGAACGTGGTCTATAACAATGCCGATCCGGCCAAGCTCGAAAAGCTCCTGTCCGATGCCTTCATTTCCGCGCCGATGGATATGTCGGTCAATGCGTTTCTGGTGAATACTGGTGAACGTCTGGTGCTGGTCGATACTGGCACTGGCGCAAAGAGCCCGAATATCGGCTTTGTCACCGCAAATCTCATCGCCTCTGGCTACAAGCCGGAAGATGTGGACGCGGTTATCATCACCCATGCCCATGGCGACCATATCGGCGGGCTGTTTGTGGATGGAAAAATCACCTTCCCCAACGCAACCCTGCATATCGCCAAGACAGAGGCCGATCACTGGCTCTCCTCCGACAAGCGCGCCACCGCCCCGGAAAAGGCGCGCGGCGGGTTCGACAAGGTGGTGACCACCCTCAAGCCCTATCAGGATGCAGGCAAGCTCAAGATGTTTGCCGATAACGCCGAACCCGTTCCGGGCTTTAAAACCAAACCCTATCCGGGCCACACGCCCGGCCACACCGCAATCTTCATAGAAAGCAAGGGCCAGAAACTAATGCTGTGGGGCGACATCGCCCATGGCGACATCGTGCAGTTTGCTGAGCCCACAATCACCGTGGGCTTTGACACCGATAACGCCCTCGCCGTGGTCTCCCGTGCCGCCGCCCTGGCCGACGCCGCCAAGGAGCGCTGCCTGGTTGCCGGAGCGCATCTGCGCTTCCCAGCGCTCGGGCACGTAGCAGTGGATGGCAAAGGCTACCGCTGGGTGCCGGTGAATTATTCGGTGATGTTGTAGAACTTCGCTGACCGTTTATGGAGTTAGATATGGGGCACCATGTCTAACTCCGTATAAATAGTCCAAGGAAACTGCTCGGTGAAGTGTCCCCATATTACCGAACCGGGTGCTTCGCCTCGCGGTCCACGTGCAGCGAAAACACATCCGGTCGGGCGTAATGACCGACGGGGTCAAAATCGAATTTGCTGCGGATAAGCGTGTCGCGATCAAGAACCGCCTCCAGAATGGCGGGCTCGTCGTAAACCGGCCCGGCCAGAATTTCACCCAGCGGATTAACGATGACGCTTGCCCCGCGCATCATCACGTCCTCCGGCTTCTCGCCAAAGCGGCTACGGTAATTTTCGCCATATTCGCCAAGCGTTACGCATTGCCCGGCTCCGAGCACATAGCAACGCCCCTCCATGGCGATATGCTGCATGGTCGGGAGCCAGGTGGTGCGATCATCGGCGGTCGGGGCGCAATAGATTTCCACCTGCTGCGCATATTGGGACATCCGCAGGGCGGGCATGTAATTTTCCCAGCAAATCACCGCACCTATTTTGCCAAGAGAACTATCCACCACATCAAGCGTTGAGCCGTCGCCAAAGCCCCAGATGAGGCGTTCAGCCCCGGTCGGCATCAGCTTGCGCCGCTTACCAACGAGCCCATGCACGGGATCGATGAACACGACTGTGCAATAGAGCGTTGAACCACCGCGCTCAATGATGCCCAACACCACGAATGTGCCGTGGGCCGCCGCCGCTTCTGCCACCAGGCGCAGCTCTGGCCCGTCAATTTCAACTGCGCCATTATAGTAGCGCAGGAAATCCTCGCGCCCTTCCGGCAACCGCCGACCAACGGGCGCATCGAAGGTCAGGCCCTTGGGGTATGTACCGAGAAATGCTTCGGGGAACACAACCAGTTCCGCGCCACGACCGCCCGCCTCACCGATCAGGCGGCAAACCTTTTCGGTGGTGGCGGCGGCATCGAATGCGACACTGCTATCCTGAATGACAGCGACTTTGACTTTATCTTTCATCGTCATGTTCCGTTCGTGTGAGCAAGAGGAATAGTGGTCTCGTCATGACACATCCCGATCCTTGGTTTCGGGAACCAGAAAAATACCAATCACAGCCGTGACACCCGCGATAATCACCGGATACCAGAGCCCGGCATAAATATTGCCGTAATAGACCACAAGCAATGAGGCCACGAAGGGCAGAAAACCGCCAAGAATGCCCACACCAACATGGTATGGCAGCGACAGGGATGTGGACCGAATAGCGGCTGGAAACATTTCGACCATGAACGCGGCCATGGGTCCGTACACCATGCCGACCAGCATGATCAGCCATACCACGACCGCGACGGCGCCAACGTGGTTCACCTCTTGCGGTTTTGCCCCAAGCCCTGCCGCGCGGAACGCCTCGCGGTAAGCTTGTTCTTCAAATCCCTTGACCTCAACTCCATCAATTGTTGTGGTCAGCCCCTGGCCAGCGGCTGCCGGTTGATAGACATAGGAAAGGCCGTTGCGGATGAGGAAGTTACGGGCCTTGTCGCAATCACTCACCGGCGAGGCGAACAGCGAGAAGGTGCAGCCTTCTGCTTTCACCGTGATTGTTCTGGTCGCCGAGAATTCGGCCAATACGGGGTTAGTGAAACGGGCCAGCGTCTGGAATGCGGGAAACAGGGTCAGCGCACCAAGAACCATGCCGGTGATCATGATGTATTTACGCCCAACCCGATCAGACAACCAGCCAAACAGCACGATAAAGGGCGTTCCGATGATCAAACCCAGACTGAAAACGATATAGCTCGTCTTGTAATCCACCTGCATCACGCTCTGCATGAAGAACAGGCCGTAAAACTGGGCGGTATACCAGACCGCTGTCATGCCCGTGGTCACGCCAAACAGCGAAATGAGCACCTGCTTGACGTTGCGCCAATTGCCGAAGGCCTCGGAGATCGGTGCCTTCGAAACCGTGCCCTGCGCTTTCATGCGCTCGAAAACAGGAGATTCCTCAAGCTTCAACCGGATATACATCGAGATCGCCAAGAGCACGATCGAGCCAAGGAACGGAATGCGCCAGCCCCACGCCCGGAAAGCGTCCTCTCCAAGCGAAAGGCGGCAGGTCAGAATAACCACCAGAGACAGGATGAACCCCACGGTCGCCGTTGTTTGCAGCCAACTCGTGGCATAACCGCGCTGGCCACGCCGCGCATGCTCTGCCACATAAGTCACCGCGCCGCCATATTCACCGCCGACCGCAAGCCCCTGAACCAGCCGCAGTCCAACCAGCAAGACTGGCGCCAAGGTGCCCGCTTGCGCGTAAGTGGGGAGCAAACCAACAAGAACGGTTGAGCCGCCCATCAGGATCATGGTGATGAGAAACGCCTTTTTGCGCCCGATGCTGTCGCCCAACGCCCCGAAGAGCAAAGCCCCCAGCGGCCGCATGGCAAAGCCCGCACCAAATGCCGCGAGGCTTGCGAGAAACGCCGCAGTTTCGTTACCTGGCGGGAAGAACAGGGCGCTGAAGAAGACGGTCAGCGATCCATAAAGATAAAAGTCATACCACTCAAAGATCGTGCCCACGGAAGCGGCCGTGATGACGAGACGTTCTTTTGAGCTTTGAAGAGCGCGGTTTTTCGCATCTTTCGCCATCGCGCCCATGGGGCTGGCAAGCTTTTCAGTGGACATTTTGGATAATCCTCACGATTACCGGCGCCGCACACTTCACCAAGCGTTACGCGCCCTCCCCGGAATGGCTCGCGTTGTCATTATGGTACGGTCTTTCAACCCCAGCCCCGCGAACCATACCAATTATCAAATTGCTGTAGCGCAGGGTCCATCTAAACATGCAGCATGGAGCGTTGCCTTATTGGCAACACGCCCATTAGACCAACCTTCGGGGCCACATGCAGATACCAGCCTATCGCTATTTTCTTGCTGTTGCCGATACGGGTTCGGTGCGGCAAGCCGCTGAGCAGGCTCATATCAGCCCCTCTGCGATCAGCCGCCAGATCCGGTTTCTCGAACATACTTTCAAGGTTATTTTGTTTGAGCGCCGCGTGAACGGCATGTTCCTGACCGAGGAAGGACGCATCATAGCCGGTTACCTGCGCGAAAATGTGCGCACCATGGAACTCGCTCAGGCCCAGCTTGATGAATTACGCAACCTTGTGCGAGGCCGCGTATCCTTTTGCGCGATCGAAGGGGTATTCATGTCATGGCTGTTACCGGCAATCGGTACATTTCAACAGCAGCACCCGATGATCACGTTCGATGGCAGCGTTGCCAGCTCCGAGCATGTTCTGGAGGCAGTGCGGTCTGATCAGGTTGATTTCGGTGTGGCGCTTGGTCTGGAGGAGCCGGATGCGAGCATAGAGATCCGCCATTGTTTTCAAACGCGCTACCTCGTTGTCTTCGCCCCCGGGCACAAGCTGGCGTCGCAAACCAATGCGCGCCTCGCCGATATCGTGCAGTATCCGCTGGCCTTATTGAATGACCGATTTCAGACACGCCAGTGGTTCAACAAGGCAGTGGCGCGCCAGCATCTGGAAAACACTGTCGCCATCCAGCTTGACCATATCGAGATGCTAAAGCGAATTATTCAGGGCGGCCAGTATGTCTCAATTTTACCAGATTATGCGGTCACCGCCGAAGCAGCAGAAGGCCAACTGGCCGCGCGCTCAATCCACGAAGCGGATCACGCCTTCACCAGAACGTTTTTATGCGTGCGCAAGGGCCGTATTTTACCACGCTCCGTTCAGGCTTTTCTGGCTCAATTGACGTTGGACGCTCCAGATTAGGGACGGAGCGATTAATTTTTCCATTGGAGTAATTGGGGTGATGGCGTGCATGGTGCTGCCCCCGCAATCACCGTGGGCGTCGACAGCGATAACGCCTTCAATTAAAAGCATTATTTTCTACCGATTTGGCACAGAAATGCACTGGCGACATTTCAGGTCCTGCATTAACGTGACGGCGTTTTTTTATATCGCCATACAGGGACGGGGAAAAAGATGAAGACGGTCGCCTATGCAGAAGGCAATGAGGAGAAGCGCAAAGGGTTTTTGAACGCCATTGAGCGTATCGGCAATGCCATGCCCGACATCACCATGTTATTCGTTTATGCGCTCGCCGCATGTTGGGTGTTGTCGCTTCTGCTCTCTTACGTCACTTTCTCCTATAAGCACCCGCTGACGGGCGAGACCATTCAAGTCCTCAATCTGTTCCAGCCGAAGGAAATTGTTATCTTCATCACGTCAATGGTGAAGAATTTCATCAGCTTCCCGCCCCTCGCCATTACGGTGGTGGCAACGCTTGGCATCGGCATCGCCGAAGGTTCCGGCTTCGTGCAGGTTGCGCTGAAAAAGATGCTGAATGTGACGCCATTAAGCATTCTCACACCCGCCGTGGTCTTGATCGGCGTGGCGAGCCACATCGTCTCCGACTCGGCTTATGTGATCTTGATGCCCGTTTCCGCGATGATGTTCCACGCATCGGGTCGCCACCCGGTTGCTGGCATTGCCGCAGCCTTTGCCGGTCTCGCCGGCGGCTTCTCGGCAAGCTACACCCCATCGATCATTGATCCGATCATGCAGGGCTTTACCCAGGGCGCGGCGCACATCATTGACCCGAGCTACAACGTCAATGTGCTGTGTAATTATTTCCTGAGCTTTGCCTCAACCTTCGCCGTCATCGCAGTCTGCTGGTTCGTCACCGACAAGATCATCGAGCCTCGCCTGAACGCTTCGTTGCCGCTCAATGAGGATTTAAGCGAAGTGTCCGGCAATAAGGGCATCCATGAACTGACTGCCGCTGAAAGCCGTGCATTCAACATCGCGGGCACCGTGTTTCTACTGATGCTGATTGGCCTTGGTGCCATGCTTTATCCGCAGAATTCGTTGTTGCGTGCGCCCGATGGCAGCCTGACGAGCCCCAATGCGCCCATCATGATGGCGATTGTGCCGCTGCTTTTCCTGTTCTTTGCCATTCCCGGCCTGGTTTATGGTTTCGTTTCCCGCAATTTCAAATCGACGCGTGACGTTACCACCAGCATGGAAAACATCACGAAGTCTCTGATCTCCTTCATGGTGTTTGCCTTCTTCTGTGCCCAGTTCCTCTACTCGTTCAGCCACTCCAATATTGGTACGCTCATTGCGATCTCGGGTGCTGATTTCCTGCGCTCGCTGGCGATGCCAGCCGGGTTCACGATCTTCGGTGTCATCATTCTCTCGTGCGCCCTCGACTTCATCATCACGTCGGCCTCCTCCAAGTGGTCGATCCTTGCGCCAATTCTGGTGCCGATGCTGATGGCAGTCGGAATTTCGCCGGAACTGACACAGGCCGCCTTCCGCGTAAGCTCGACGGTGAACGTCGCCACGCCTATGTTCCCCTTCTATCCGCTCATTCTGATGTATTGCCGCCAGTACAGCAAAAATACCGGTGTCGGTACGCTGTGCGCAACCATGCTGCCGTACACGGTGGGGCTGACGATAGTGCTCACTGCAATGCTGTATCTGTTCTGGATGCTCGGCATCCCGCTCGGACCGCAGAGCGGTTATGTTTATCCGCCCATGTAGTCGATGAATATGTGGGGCGTTCGATGTGACACGCCCCACCTCTGGTTTTCCATCTCGCCTTAAAACCCGCGCGTTACCTTTGGGGAATTCCATGTCCAACCTTCGCAATAAGCTTACTGAACGCTTTTTCCGCTATGTGGCCGTGACCAGCCAGAGCAACGCTGCGGCACCCATGGTGCCGAGCACACCCGGCCAGACCGACATGGCGAAGCTCCTCGTTGAAGAGCTTAAAGCGCTCGGCCTCAAGGATGTTCATATGGACGACCACAGCGTCGTGACAGCCTATCGGCCCGGCACCCGGGCTCAAGCGCCCAAGATCGGCTTTGTAGCCCATCTCGATACGGTTGATGTCGGCCTCTCACCGGATGTGAAACCGCAGGTTCTGAAATTCACAGGCGAGGATCTTTGCCTCAACCGGGAAAAGGATATCTGGTTGCGGACAGCGGACCGCCCGGAAATCCTGCCCTACAAAGGCGAAGATATCATCTTCTCCGATGGAACAAGTGTGCTGGGGGCCGACAATAAGGCGTCAGTCACGGTGCTCATGCAAATGCTGGCAGACTTGAAAGAAAAGCCGGAAGATATTGGCGATCTCTACATCGCCTTTGTCCCCGACGAGGAGATTGGCCTGCGTGGTGCCAAGGTCCTGGATCTCGCCCGCTTCCCCGTCGATTTCGCCTACACCATTGATTGCTGCGAATTGGGCGAGGTGGTTTACGAGACCTTCAATGCCGCCTCGGTTAAAATCCATATCACCGGCGTGACCGCCCATCCGATGTCGGCAAAGGGCGTTCTGGTCAACCCGATTCTGGTGGCCAAAGATCTGATGGGCTGCTTCGACCGCAAGGATACGCCGGAGCATACCGACGGGCGGCTGGGTTATTTCTGGTTCACGGATATGCAGGCGAATGCGTCGGAAGCGCGCCTTGGCATGTCGATCCGCGACTTCGACCTGAAACTGTTTGAGGCGCGCAAGCGCTTTATCCAGGATGCGGTGGCATTGACCGCCGCACGCCACCCCCGCGCCGAAATCACCTGCAAGGTTGAGGATGTTTACAGCAACATCAGCAATAGCCTTGGAGGCCAGCCCCACCGCTCCATCGACCTGATCTTCCAGGCGCTATCGGACCAGAAGATCGAACCAAAAGTGATTGCCATGCGCGGTGGTACAGATGGCTCGGCCCTGTCAGCACGCGGTGTTATCACCCCCAATTACTTCACCGGGGCGCATAATTTCCATTCGCAGTTTGAATTCCTGCCGCTGAATGCGTTCGAGAAGTCCTATGAAGTCACCCGGCGCATATGCACATTGGCGGCGGCTTCCGGAAAGTAAGGGTTAGCCGCGTTCTCCGCTGAGCCTCTGGGTGAAGTGGAGCTTACAAGTCGAGTCTCTGGAACTCCGATGCAGAGTTCCAGAGATGGATTTTTAAATTTTGCTATTGGTTCGTGCTTTTAAGAGCACCACAGGCCAGATATTTCAAATCTTAACCCGTCTCTCCACCATTGCCCACAGGAATGGGATCAAGCCCCGGATTACCGCTCCCTAGGGAACTCCAGGCCCATTTCGCGGTATCGCTGCGGGTCATCGGCCCAGTTTTCGCGCACTTTCACGAACAGGAAGAGATGCACCGGCGTTTCCGCAATCTCGGCAATCTCATGGCGGGCGGACTTGCCGATGGCCTTGATCGTGGCCCCACCCTCACCAAGAACGATCTTGCGCTGGCTTTCGCGGGCGACGAAAATCGTCTGCTCGATGCGCACAGAACCATCGGGGCGCGCCTGCCATTGGTCGGTTTCGACCGTGGATTGATAGGGTAATTCCTGGTGCAAGCGCTCATAAATCTTTTCGCGGGTGATTTCGGCGGCGAGCATTCTGATCGGTGCGTCCGATATCTGGTCTTCGGGATAGAGCCAGTGACCCGGGGGCATCATGGAGGCGAGCTTTTTGCAAAAATCCGCGACGCCGTGCCCCTTGAGCGCGGACACCATGAAGGTGTGCTCGAAGGTGACGAGTGCATTGATCCGGGCCGTCAGGTCAAGAAGCTTTTCGCGCTCGATCAGGTCGATCTTGTTGAGCACCAAAATCCGCGGACGTTTCACGTCCGGCAGCTTGGAGAGGATGGCTTCGACCTCCTCATCAATGCCCTTGCGGGCATCGATCAGCAGGGCCACCGCATCGGCATCCCCTGCCCCGCCCCAGGCGGATGTCACCATGGCGCGGTCGAGACGGCGCTTTGGTTTGAAAATGCCGGGGGTGTCGACGAAAACAATCTGGCTTTCGCCTTCGATGACGATGCCGCGCACCATGGTGCGGGTCGTCTGCACCTTATGCGAGATAATCGATACTTTCGAGCCAACCAGCGCGTTGAGAAGCGTTGACTTCCCGGCGTTTGGCGCCCCGATCAGCGCCACGAAACCGGCGCGGGTCGCTCCTGCCTCAGGATTTGTCATTACTTGGTTCCTTCCAAACACCTTCTCGCAATAAAAGCCCCTCGGCGGCGTTCTGCTCCGCTACCCGCTTGGACGGCCCGTGTCCGATGGAATCGGCGCGGCCTGCCACTCGGGCGGCAATGCGGAACTGCGGCGCGTGATCCGGGCCCTTGCGTTCAACAATATCATAAATCGGCGGAGAAAGCCCGAGCCCTTGTGCCCATTCCTGCAACGCTGTTTTGGCATCGTGCAAAGGACGACGGGGCGCGGTGACACGTTCACGGAACGCTGCCTCAATCACAGCCTTAACAGCTTCATATCCGCCATCCAGGAAGATTGCACCTAGAATAGCCTCGCAGATATCGGCGAGAATGGCGGTATTCTTGCGCCCTCCCGATTGGATTTCGCTTTGGCCGAGCCTGAGATGCGCGCCCACGTCCCAACCCTGGGCCACCTCGGCGCAGCTCTCACGCCGTACCAATTCAGCCAGCCGCCGCGACAGTTCGCCCTCGGTGGCATCAGGGAACGTCTTGCACAGGATTTCGGCAATCGCCAACCCGAGCACCCGATCTCCTAAAAATTCAAGCCGCTGGTAGTTATGCGTTTGCCCGCCCGTGGCGGACACATGCGTCAAAGCCCGCTCCAGAAGCGTCTTATCCTGGAAGGAATAGCCGAAACACTTTTCAAGCTCAACGGTGCGCGGTTGTTTTGCCACAATGGCCTCCCGCCGTCAGTGGATGCCCTGGAATAGTCGGTTGGTCCGCACCGTCCACGGCCATTGCCAGAATTTGAGCACGGAAGCGTCATCGTTCACCGACATGAAAATGGCTTCAGCGCGTCCGACCAGATTTTCAAACGGTACGTAACCCACTTCCTGCGTCCTGGAATCGGCAGAGCGGTCGCGGTTATCGCCCATCATGAAGTAGCGCCCTTCCGGAACCACAAACTCCACAGTCCGGTCGAGTTGCCCCTCATCGTCCTGCACTTCGATGATGCGGTGTTTCACGCCGCCGGGCAAGGTTTCGATATATTGAGCAACCTGCCGGGTCTCGGTGATCCGGCCATTTTCATTGCGCCCGATATAATAATAATCCTCGATGCGCTCACGCGGCACCATCTCACCGTTGATATAGAGCCGCCCGGCCTTCATCTGCAGACGATCTCCCGGCATCCCGACCAGGCGCTTGATATAGTCCACATTCACGTCGCCGGGGAATTTGAACACGATGACATCGCCGCGCTTCGGCTCGGCGGCAAAGATGCGCCCGGAAAACATAGGCAGGTAATAGGGCAGCGAGTATTTCGAATAGCCATAGGAATATTTCGAAACGAACAGGAAGTCGTTGATCAGCAGCGTTGGCACCATCGATTGCGACGGAATGTTGTAGGACTGGAACAGAAAAGTTCTCAAAATCAGCGCAATCAACAACGCCTGAATGATAACCTTAACCGTATCCCACACATTGCGGGTCGTCTGCCAGAAATCCATATTATCGTTCCATCGTCCTGTATGCCATTGCCCCGAATGCTCTTCTTACGAATCCGGTTCGCAGCAAAATTGAACCATGCCATTAACCCATGGCAGGCAATGCCGCAACGCATCAATGCGCAGCGTTGAGGCTGCAACTCAGACTTTTGTAAGGCCAAAATAGCTTTTCAATAAACATTCGGGGGAAAACATTACTGTCACCGCCATCACCGCTGGCGGCCTTCCACGGAAAAGCGATAAAGGCTCTTTGCTACAACGCTTAAAAACAAATTTTACCACATTACCAAATAGCCATTTTTTGGGGGACATCATGAAACACGCACACTGGTTCATTCCGGCCATTGCCGCTTTACTTCTGGCAGGCTGCTCTTCGGTGCCAGTCGAAGAATTACGCTCAAAACTTGCAGCGGCCAATGTCGAGGTCAGTGTCAAAACGACAATTAATAAGGTCGAGTTTTTCACACGAACACAAGAGGTTGGACAAAGCGTAGCAACGGGCGGCGCTGGAGTGCTTGGAGCGTTCGTCGGAACAGCCATCTACGCCACGGGCCGTGTCGATCCCATTGCTATCAGCGAAGGCTACTCGCACGGCGTTGCCGGGGCCATCAAGTCAAAAATCGCTCGTACCCGTTCTGGAGCCGTTGATAGCTATCGGTTAGAAGTAACCGATGCAGCCATTTTGAAAACTGTCGATGCCAGTGGCAGCCTTTATTCTCTCGGGTATAGTGTCGCGCTGGGCATCGTCAATGCCGCCGATAATAAAGCGATTAACACTGTTATATGCTCCGGCACCGGTCCAGACCGACTTTCAGAAGCGCAATGGCGCGAGTCCCAGGGTATCCTGAATGCCATGCGCAAGCAGATCATTGACCAATGCTCCAATGAGTTCATTGCCAAACTGGCACCTGCGGCAGCGTTTGCCTCGGCACGTCAGCAAAGAAAGAAATAACAAACGGCGAGCGTCGCTGCTTTCCGTCTGGATGGCATCCTATATGTGGGGCGCCATCTTAAACGACGGGAAGCGCCTCAATCACCACAAACGCCAGCGCCATTGGCGGATCGTCGGTGAGGGTTATATGAATGAGGGCCTCATGGCCTTCAGGTGTCATTGCCTTGAGGCGCGCGGCGGCGGCACCAGTAAGTTTGAGGGTCGGGCGACCGCCAGGTAAATTGATTACTTCCATATCGCGCCAGAACACGCCCTGTGAAAGGCCGGTGCCCAGCGCTTTAGAGCAGGCTTCTTTGGCGGCAAAGCGGCGCGCATAGGATGGCGCACGGGCCGCGCGGCGCTCACTCTTGGCGCGCTCACCCTCGGTGAAAATGCGATGCGTGAAGCGTTCTCCGTGGCGCGCGAGCACCTCCTCGATACGCCGGATGTCGCACAGATCGGAACCAAGCCCGATAATCATGTCTTTTATCTCCAGCAGATAACGCCAGCACCTAACCACGCTTACATAAAGCCTTTCCGGGCAATAGAAAAGCTGGCTGTTCTGTTGGCAATGACTGCCCAGCAGCAAACGCGCGTTTCCAGCCATAAAGCCCTTGCGCCTTCGGGTTTTTACGGTTATAGCCACCTCACGTTGCTCCGGCTGGGGGCTGAACGGGCGGTGTGCTATGCACATGGGGTCGAAGTAGACTCGTCGTCCAGTGTCTCCGCCTTCGACATTCCTCTCGGGCCTTGAGGCTCGAAGGGCTTGGCGCCGGGGAACGGATATGAACCGGCTCTCATCTCTCCCGAGGAAGAGCCCCATTCACATTGACGAAAGGCCCAACATGCCTCTCTATGAGCATATCTTTCTTGCTCGCCAGGATGTGACGCCCCAGCAGGTCGACCAGATGGTCGCCACCTACAAGGGTGTTCTCGAAGCCAATGGCGGCAAGGTCGACAAAGTCGAAAACTGGGGACTGAAGTCCCTCGCGTATCGTGTCAAGAAGAACCGCAAGGCTCACTTCACGCTGTTCAATGTCGACGCCCCGGCCGCGGCCGTTGCCGAGATGGAACGCCAGATGCGCATCAACGAAGACATTCTCCGCTTCATGACCATCCGCGTCGAAGAGCTCGAGACCGAGCCTTCCGTGATGATGCAGAAGCGCGACCGCGACGACCGCAAGGATCGCCGCCGCCGTGATGATGAAGATGGCATTGCCATCGATCTCAACGCAGCCGAGGAGGAATAATCATGGCTACTGGTGCTGCTGGCGCAGGTCGTCGTCCGTTCTTCCGTCGTCGCAAGACTTGCCCGTTCACGGGCGAAGGCGCTCCGAAGATCGATTACAAGGACACCAAGCTCCTGTCCCGCTACATTTCCGAGCGTGGCAAGATCGTTCCTTCCCGTATCACAGCCGTGTCGAACAAGAAGCAGCGTGAATTGGCCCAGGCCATCAAGCGCGCCCGCTTCCTCGGCCTGCTGCCCTACGTGATCAGCTAAGACAGCTGACATTTTATGAATCCTGCCCGGCGGTGCAAATCCGCCGGGTTAGTTGAGGCAAAAGCCTCTAACCCTGCGGAAAGCAGCGGGACAGCGACATGAGCAACCTTGTGATTGGCATATTTGCGGGTGTTATTTCCGCAACATTGACACTGGTTTTCTCCAGCGCCCTTCCGCTTGCCATTCTCTCAACCTACCTTCCCTTTCTCCCCATTCTGATCGTTACCCTCGGCTGGCGTCACCAGACCGGGCTTGTTGCTGTTTTCGCCGGTGCCATCGTGTGTGTGATCGCCGGGCCGTTGGTAGCAGCCGCGTATCTGATTTGCATTGGCTTGCCGGCCTGGGGCCTAGGCTATCTGTGCCTGCTGGGTCGCCGCACGGAAGATGGAATGGAGTGGTATCCGGTTGGGCACATCCTGTTCTGGAGCGCCTGTTCCGTCATCATTCAACAAATGGTGCTGCTTGCAGCCGTGAGCGGCGGCAGTTTCGAAACCTACCTTATCAATTTCAAGGCACGCACCGCTGTGCTTGTCGAGGCGATGGAGCCGCAACTGCGCGAAGCGTTGAATGGCCCCGACGGTATTGATCAATGGGTAAACCTGCTTGCCACCAAGGCCCCCGCCTACGAAGCTATTGTTGGCTTGCTCGCCACCATTTTCATGCTCTGGCTGGCGGCGCGCATTTCCATTCGCAACAAGCGCATACCGCGACCCATGCCGTTCCTTCCCGCAATGCGGATGCCATTCTGGATTCTCATTGTCTGGGCGGTGGGAACAGCTGGCGCTGTGCTGTTTGACGACCTGGCAAGCGTCGCATTCCAGGTTTTCTCATATGCCGCAATGACTGCGGTCTGCCTCCAGGGGCTTGCGGTTCTGCACGACATCTCGCGCAACTGGCCCCAGCGACGGCTGGCGTTATGGGTCGCCTATATCGCCGTCATGTTTTTACCCTTCTGCATTTTCGCGGTCGCATTGTTGGGCGCTGCGGAAATCCTGATCAACATTCGTACCAAATTCGGGGGCACCGGTACGCCCCCGGCCAAACCATCCAAACTTTAAAGGAGCACTACCATGGAAGTCATTTTGCTTGAACGCATCGCCCGCCTCGGCCAGATGGGTGACCGGGTCAAAGTCCGTGACGGCTTTGCCCGCAATTTCCTGCTGCCGCGCGGTAAGGCGCTGCGCGCCACCACTGCCAACAAGGAACACTTCGACAAGCAGCGCGCCCAGCTCGAAGCCCGCAACCTTGAGCGCCGCAACGAAGCCGAAGCCGTGGGCGAGAAGCTCAATGGCCAGAACTTCACCGTCATTCGCCAGGCTGGCGAAACCGGCGTGCTCTACGGTTCAGTGTCGACCCGCGATCTTTCCGAAGTCATCACCGCTGGTGGTTTCTCGGTGGGTCGTGAGCAGATTGCTATCCATCACCCGATCAAGACCCTCGGTCTTCACCCGGTGCCGGTCACCCTCCATCCGGAAGTGGAAGTCAAGGTCTCGATCAACGTCGCCCGTAGCCCGGAAGAAGCCGAACGTCAGGCCCGCGGTGAGAGCGTGACTGCCCGTGAAGAGCACAATCTTGATGATCTGGGCCTCGAAGTGGGTGCGGCACTCGCCGAAGCAGGCGACGATCGCGACAGCTACTGATTCGCATCTGATATCTGATGCAAGGGCTGGAAGACGTTGGTCTTCCAGCCTTTTTTATTTAAAACGGGCACTTGGCATTTTTTAGTACGATTCCCGTCAATCGGGCTACGATATATTTTTCTCAACTGTGGAGAAGGGTGGATTGCGAGTGTTGCGGTAACCTCTTTGAAGCAAGCAGCCTTTTGCGCAATTGTGCGAGCGCGTTTTGCATCTATGTGTAGGGGACATCACCGCACCGTCCGATTCCTGACTTGGAACCCCCATGGCTACCGCGAACGCCCTGATTACCCATTTATCCGTCGCTGAAACCAGCTTTCGCGAGGCCCCCGGCAACATTGAAGCCGAACAGGCGTTGCTCGGTGCTATTCTGGTCAACAATCAGGCCTATGACCGGGTTTCCGATTTTCTGTTGCCCGAGCACTTCATCGATGGCACCCATCAGCGGATTTATGACGTGGCCACCACGCTGGTTCGTCAAGGCAAGCTTGCAACCCCGATCACCCTCAAGACCTATCTCGCGGATATTGATCTCGGCGGCCTCACCGTTCCCCAATACCTTGCGCGGCTCGCTTCGGAAGCCACAACCATTATCAACGCCGAGGAATACGGGCGCACGATCTATGATCTCGCCATTCGCCGCCGCCTGATCTCGATTGGTGAAGACCTCGTCAATACCGCCTTCGACGCGCCGGTGGAGATGGCCCCGCGCGAGCAAATCGAAGACACCGAACGCCAGCTCTATGAACTGGCCGAAAAAGGCCGCACCAATAGCGGCTTCCAGAAGTTTTCCGATGCGCTCACCACAGCAGTCGACATGGCGGGTGCCGCGTTCAAGCGCGAAGGCAAACTGTCGGGCGTGTCCACCGGCCTGCGCGACCTCGACCGCTCATTGGGTGGTTTGCAGAAATCCGACCTTGTCATTCTCGCCGGTCGCCCTGCCATGGGCAAAACCTCGCTTGCCACAAATATCGCCTTCAACATTGCCAAGGCTTATCGCGGTGAAAAGCAGCCGGATGGCTCGACGAAAACCAGCAATGGCGGCATCGTCGGCTTCTTCTCCCTCGAAATGTCATCGGAACAATTGGCAACCCGTATCATCGCCGAACAGGCCGCCGTGTCTTCCTACAAGATCCGCCGTGGTGACATCACACAGGATGAGTTCGTGCGCATATCCGATGCCGCGCGCGAAATGCACTCCATTCCGTTCTATATCGACCAGACCGGCGGCATCTCCATTGCCCAGCTCACCGCTCGCGCCCGCCGCCTCAAGCGCCAGCGCGGCCTTGACGTGATTGTGGTCGATTACCTCCAACTCCTGAGCGGCAGTTCCAAGAAGGGCGAGAACCGCGTGCAGGAGCTCACCGAGATCACCACCGGCCTCAAAGCCCTCGCCAAGGAGCTGAATGTGCCGGTTGTGGCGCTTTCACAGTTATCGCGTCAGGTTGAATCTCGTGACGACAAGCGCCCACAGCTTTCAGATCTGCGTGAATCCGGCTCCATTGAGCAGGACGCCGACGTGGTGATGTTCGTCTACCGCGAAGAATACTATCTCAAGATGAAAATGCCGAAGGAAGGCACGGAAGACCACTTCCGCTGGCAAGCTGAAATGGATCAGGCTTACGGCAAGGCGGAGATCATCGTCGGCAAGCAACGCCACGGCCCCACCGGCACCGTGCAGCTCGCCTTCCAGGCAGATGTCACCCGCTTTACCGATCTCGCCGAGGAAGACCGTATGCCAGAGCGGATCGGGGATTGAGCAGCAACATGGAGACGCATCCCGAAAATGGCATCCCAGGCGCAGAAGCCGGAGCTATCCTCAGCATTAACCTCGGCGCTCTGACCGCCAACTGGCGCTTCATGCGCGAGAAGGCTGCAACCGCCGAATGCGCAGCAGTGGTCAAAGCAGATGCCTACGGCACCGGCATTGAACACACCGTTCCGGCACTGGCAGCCGCAGGGTGTAAAACCTTTTTCGTGGCCCATCTGTCGGAAGCAAAGCGGGTACGCGCCGTGGCAACCGATGCGGTTATCTACGTGCTCAACGGCCTGCTGCCCGAAACGTGCGATGCCTATCTCGAATATGCGCTGCGCCCCGTGCTCGCTTCCCCCGAACAGGTTACGGAATGGACGGATTTTTGCGGTGCCCATGGCCTGAAACTGCCCGCTGCGGTACAGGTTGACACGGGCATGGCGCGGCTCGGGCTTTCCATAACCGAGGCGCAAACCCTCTCCCGGGAGACACTGCGTTTCGAACTAAGCCTTCTCATGAGCCATTTCGTTGCTTCGGAAGAGCCAGAAAACCCGCTCAACCAACAGCAGATTGATCTGTTTGAAACAGCCCGCACGCTCTTCCCCGGCGTCCCTGCGTCCCTTGCCAACTCATCCGGCATCCTGCTGCCGCAAGCCCCCCATTATGACCTCGTCCGCCCCGGTTACGCGCTCTATGGTGGCAACCCCTGCCCCGGACACCCGAACCCGATGCGCGAGGTAGTGCGCCTCAATGCCCATATCCTGCAGGTGCGGACCATCCCCCGCGGCACCAGCGTCGGTTACAACGGACGCTGGACCGCCGAGCGAGACAGTCGCCTGGCAACCCTTTCCATCGGCTATGCCGATGGATTTCCACGTTCCGCCAGCGGCACGCGCGAAAAATACGCGCATGGCAAACCGGCGGGCGTTGCGGAAATTGGCGGCATCTTGTGCCCGTTCGTCGGCACCGTCTCGATGGACCTCATCATCATTGATATCACTGACACCGACCCAAAACTGACACCGCCCGACTGGAGGCTTGCCACGCTCATCGGCGGCCAACTTGATATCGATACCGTCGCCCACAATGTCGGCACCATCGGTTACGAGATCCTCACCGGCCTTGGCCGACGCTATGCCCGCGTCTATTTCAGCGAAGTGCACTAAATGGCCAAACGCAATGTGCAATATACCTGCCAGGAATGCGGTGCAGTCTACAATCGCTGGAAAGGCAAATGCGAGGCCTGCGGCGGCTGGAACACCATTGTTGAAGAAGCACCGAGCTCTTCTGTCTCCGGCCCGGCAGCAACCCGGCCGTCGCGCGCCAAGGGGCGGATATTCACCTTTGAAAGCCTTTCCGGCGATCTCAAGGAAGCGCCCCGCACCCCCTCCGGCATCGCCGAGCTTGACCGCGTGACCGGCGGCGGCTTCGTTGAAGGGTCCATTATCCTGATTGGTGGCGAACCCGGCATCGGTAAATCCACGCTTTTGATGCAGGCCGCTGCAAGCCTCGCGTCGCGCGGCAAGCGTGTCGCCTATATCTCCGGTGAAGAAGCCATCGCCCAGGTGCGGTTGCGGGCAGAACGGCTTGGCCTCTCCTCGGCACCGGTGGAACTTGCGGCGGAGACCAATGTCGAAGATATCATCGCCACCCTATCAACAGGCGCACCACCGACGCTGGCCGTGATTGATTCGATCCAGACCATGTGGACCGAAACCGTCGATTCGGCCCCCGGCACCGTCACCCAGGTGCGTGGCTCCGCTCAGGCGTTGATCCGTTTTGCGAAAACCCACGGCACCAGCGTCATTCTGGTTGGTCACGTCACCAAAGACGGGCAAATCGCCGGGCCACGCGTGGTGGAGCATATGGTCGATGCCGTCGTGTCGTTTGATGGCGATGCCAGCCACCATTTCCGCATCCTGCGCGCGGTCAAGAACCGTTTCGGCGCGACTGACGAAATCGGCGTATTTGAGATGAGCGATTTGGGATTGCGGGAAATCGCCAATCCCTCAGAGCTGTTTCTGGCGGGGCGAGACCTCGCAGTGCCCGGAACCGCCGTATTCGCCGGCATGGAGGGCACCCGCCCGGTGCTCACGGAAATCCAGGCGCTGGTCGCACCGTCATCGCTTGGCACACCGCGCCGTTCGGTGATCGGCTGGGACTCGAACCGCCTGGCGATGATCCTCGCTGTGCTCGAAGCCCATGGCGGGCTCAAGCTCGGAATGCACGATGTTTATCTCAATGTGGCGGGTGGCCTACGCATCAATGAGCCAGCGGCAGACCTCGCGGCAGCAGCGGCGCTGATCTCGTCACTCTCCGGTACGGCACTGCCATCCGACAGTGTCTATTTTGGTGAACTCGGCCTCTCCGGCGCGATCCGGCCCGTGTCTCATATGCAAACGCGCCTCAAAGAGGCTGCAAAACTCGGCTTTCATCGGGCAGTCACGCCAGAGCCGCGAAAGGACCGCGGCGAGAAATTTGCGTTGCAACCCAACACGGTAAGCCATATTGCGGACCTCGTGGCCGGTATTGTTGCAACAAGGCCACGGGGAAAAGCTCCTCTTTCGCACAACGAAGGGTGACGAATGCCTCAAGGAGGGGTATATGTCGCCTGCTCATTTTCGTGAATGGCGGCGTGAGACCGCCTGATTGGACCTGAAGACATCCATGCCCTTCTCAGCTCTCGATATCGTCGTTCTCGGCATCACCCTGATTTCTGCCGTACTCGCCGCAGTTCGAGGATTTTCACGCGAAATCCTCAGTATTGCCGCTTGGGCTGTGGCCGTGCTTGCCGCTTGGCTCCTGCATAAGTCGCTTCTTCCTTTCACGTCACAATACATTTCGCATCAGACCATCGCGCTTGTTGTGACAGTCGCCGTGATCTTCATCGTGACACTGCTCATCATGTCGCTGATCACTGTGCAGATATCCGACCTGGTGCTTGATTCGCGCATTGGCGCAGTGGACCGTACACTGGGCCTGGTGTTCGGGCTGGCGCGCGGGCTTTTGATCAGCGTTCTTGGCTGGCTTCTGCTCATTACGATGGTCAATGAGAACAAGGTGCCCGAATGGACAGCGAACGCAAAGTCCTTGCCATTCCTGCAGAGCTCGGCAAAGAGCCTCAGAGACTCGTTTGACAAGAACGCCAAGAGTATTCCGGTGGTCGATCAATTCCTCAACAAGCCGTCTGGCGGCACCGATGTTCCGCCGCCGGAATCGACACAATCTCCGGCAGGAACGACGCAATAATCTGAAGTTTCACGATCCGGATGGCCCGCCACCCGGATCGTTGCATTTTGAGGTAGTTTTAATAATTAACCTTCCCAACGCAAACCGCACCCGCGACGTGATTTGGGAGGGTGGTCTTGTTTTCAGGATGAGCGGTAAATAACGATGAGTAGCGACAAGAAAGACTTCAACCTCGATCTCGATGGCGACACATTGCGCGAGGAATGCGGTGTTTTCGGCATTTTCAACCACCCCGACGCTGCCGCAATCACGGCTCTCGGCCTCCATGCTCTACAACATCGCGGGCAGGAAGCCGCCGGTATCGTGTCATTCGATGGCAAGCGCTTTCATTCGGAACGCAAACTCGGCCTAGTCGGCGACCACTTCTCGGAACGCGCGATCATCGACCGGCTGCAAGGCGACTGCGCTGTTGGCCATGTCCGCTATTCCACCACTGGCGAAACCATCCTGCGCAATGTGCAGCCCCTCTTCGCCGAGCTTGGCGGCGGTGGTTTTGCGGTGGCCCATAACGGCAACCTCACCAACGGCCTGACACTGCGCAAAAAGCTCATCAACGACGGCGCTATTTTCCAGTCTACCATGGATAGCGAAGTGGTGGTTCATCTCGTGGCGCGCAGCATGGGCAAGCTGCTGGACCGCTTCATTCATGCGCTGAAACTTCTCGAAGGCGCCTATTCCTTCGTGGCGCTCTCCAACAAGAAACTGATCGGCGCGCGCGACCCCTTCGGCATCCGCCCGCTGGTTTTAGGCGAGCTTGATGGCCGCTATATCCTCGCCTCCGAGACCTGCGCGCTGGATATCATCGGCGCGCGCTTCATCCGTGACATTGAGAATGGCGAAGTCGTGGTGATTTCGGAAGAAGGCATTGCTTCGCACCGCCCGTTCCCGAAGGTGCCGGAACGCCCGTGCGTGTTCGAATACATCTATTTTGCCCGGCCTGATTCCGTGGTCAATGGTCGTGACGTCTACCAGACCCGCAAGGCCATGGGCCGCCAGTTGGCACTGGAAGCACCGGCAGAAGCCGACGTGATTGTGCCCATCCCCGATTCGGGCGTGCCTGCGGCCATCGGCTATGCCCAGCAATTGGGTGTGCCCTATGAACTCGGCATCATCCGCAACCATTATGTCGGACGCACCTTCATCCAGCCAACCCAATCGGTGCGCGAACTCGGCGTCCGCATGAAGCATTCCGCCAACCGTTCCGTGGTGGCTGGCAAACGCATCGTGCTGATCGACGACAGTCTGGTGCGCGGCACCACCTCCATCAAGATCGTGCGCATGATGCGAGAAGCGGGCGCAAGCGAAGTGCATTTTCGTGTTGCTTCTCCACCGATTACCCATCCCGACTATTACGGCATCGATACGCCCGACAAGAAGAAGCTCCTGGCAGCAACCCATTCGCTCAAGGAAATGTGCGACTATATCGGCGCGGATTCGCTGGCCTTCCTCAGTGTCGATGGCATTTACCGCTCGCTGGGCTTCGATGGCCGAGATCCCAAATGCCCGCAGCTGACCGACCACTGCTTCACCGGCGATTATCCGACGCCATTAAGCGATTTGAACAGCGATACCACGCCACAAACCGCGTTGCTGCACGAATCCGACTAGAGTGAAGCACGTTTAATATGAAACGCACTTCACTCGAGATTCTTTGATGCCGTAACGCTTTGCGTTTAACCGGTGACCCACTTAAAACGCGCGTTACTTAGGGAGAGAGCACCATGAGCAAGACACTGGCCGGGCGGGTCGCTGTTGTCACCGGAGCATCGCGCGGAATTGGTCGCGCCGCTGCATTGGCGCTGGCGGAAGCGGGGGCGCATGTGATTGCTCTGGCACGCACCCAAGGGGCGCTGGAAGAGCTCGATGACGCCATTCGCGCCAAGGGTGGTAGCGCAACGCTCGTCCCCCTCGACCTCACCGATTTCCCCGCCATCGACCGGCTGGGAGCCGCCATCTATGAACGCTGGGGCAAGCTCGACATTCTGGTTGGCAATGCCGGGATATTGGGGGAACTCTCACCCATTACCCACATCGACCAGCCGGTATGGGATGCGGTGATGCAGATCAACGTCACCGCAAACTGGCGTCTGATCCGTTCGCTTGATCCACTGCTGCGGGCGTCGGATGCCGGACGCGCCATCTTCCTGTCATCGGGCGCGGCGCATAAATGCAATGCGTACTGGGGCGTTTATTCAATCTCGAAAGCGGCGCTCGAAGCACTGGTGCGAACCTATGCTGCCGAGACGGTTAAAACCCCCGTGCGCGCCATGCTGGTCAACCCCGGCCCCCTCGCCACCGCCATGCGACAGAAGGCGATGCCGGGCGAAGATCAGGCAACGCTCAAGACGCCAGAAGACCTCGCTCCACACATCCTCAAGCTTGCCCAGCCCGATTGGACGGAAACCGGTAAAATTTACGACTTCCCGCAAGACGGCAAGATCCTGACCCCGCAGTTTCCGGCGTAATACCCACAACGGCGAAGGTCATAATCGAATACGCCTCGTGGTTGGCCCGTCTCAGCGCGTCCAGATGTAATGATATGACTTCCGGAACCGCTGCACTGCCCCACTGGTGAATGAGAACAAGACATGCCTGTAGCCCCCAGCCGCATCGTCGTCATCGGAGCAACCTCTGCCATCGCGGCGGAATGTCTGCGGCTATGGGCCAGTAACAGCCATACCGAAATCGAACTGATTCTCGTCGGGCGCAATGCGCAAAAGCTGGAACGGCTTGCGGTCGAGTTACGCGGTCAAAACCCACGCGCCACAATCTCCTGCCACACCCCGGATTTCCTTGACCCCGGTGCCATCGCGACCTTGGCGGATTACCTATGTAATTCCCGCCCGGTTGATATAGTACTCATCGCCCATGGCTTTCTGCCTGATCCCTATCAGGGCCCGCACGATCTAGCGACAACCGCGGAAACGCTCGCCATATCCGGTGTGTCGCCATGTCTGTTTGCCGAAGCCTTCGCCAACCATATGGAACGGCAAAACCACGGGACACTGGCCCTGATCGGCTCAGTGGCTGGCGACCGCCCCCGCAAGTCCAATTACCCCTACGGCGCGGCGAAAGGCCTGATGGCGCTCTATACTGACGGCCTGTGGCACCGGCTGGCCCGCACAAACGTCAAAGTGGTGCTCATCAAGCCCGGCCCCACCGACACCCCGCTTGCCGCCCACCACAAGCGCAGGAACGTGCGCCTCGCCGAGGCCAAACATGTCGCCCGCGACATCGTCTCCGGCATCGTCAGAGGCAAACCGGTGATCTACACGCCGGGCTATTGGCGTTTCGTCATGCTGGCCATGCAGATGCTCCCGCGCTGGATTTTTGCGCGGATGGATGTGTGATGGAAAATAAAAGGAAAATGGTGCCCATTGCGGGAGATCAAACCTTCCTGCAAGTCATTGTAGTTAATGGTGATTTTAAATTCCATGCTCTGAAAAGATCACCGTTGGTACCACCAAAACCGGAGTTGACTCGAGTTTGTGTCCCGTAACAGGCTGAATTTTTTCAATTTTCATATAACAAATTTCTAGCGTCAAATGTGTGGCTGGGTGTGGAAGATTCGCAATATCGAGAGAATCTTACAGCGCCTAATTCTCGCGTTTTGAACCATCAACATCAGGATTGGGGATTGTCGGAGTACCGGGGGCCAAAGTAGGGAGGCTTTTTGGCATAGGCGTGGCATTCAACTCTTCAACATTAACCGAGTTATTTTTTATTATTTTTTTGGGATTTTCTGCTGCCCATATGCTGATTGCCATCCAGCTTAGTGCCACTGCGACTGCGAGCGCAATAAAAGCAATGATGTGATAGGGCCATTCTGCAGAACGCGCTGGCTTTGTGACCATTTCGTCGTAATCATTGGCAGGGACGAAACGATAGAACCGCCGGCGCCATTGATCGCGCAATCTCCTCTGTAATTTGAGATACGCCCAACCGTTCACGGCTACGACAATGAGGTAGCCTGCGACGACAGCCGCGACGAGGGACAACACCCAAGGCTCTGCCGCACCCGTAGACCGAGCAGCAATTAATGTAATTCCGGTGGCAATCGAGACCGCAATTGCTCCCGAAAGAGTGCGCGTCCCCTCTGCCGCTTTTGACATATCGTCCGCAATTGCTTTTCGGAGGTCGCCTTGCGCTTTGATTGCTTCACGACTCATATCCGATAAGCTTAGCTGAAAAGCGAGTCTCGCACCCTCTAGAATATCACATCCAGCTTCACGAAACGCCACTCCAATTGACTCGTTCCGAATGACTGATCGCGCAAATTCAGCAGCGAACAGCGCATGTCGTTGCTCTGCGGATGGAGCATCTTCGTAAACCCAAGCAACGGCAGTTCGCAGATTCTGATAGCCGACGAGCGTAAGCTCCTGCAATAAGCTATCATCTGGGATTGCAATGCTCAGGCGGGGCGGACCATTGAATACCACGGTCCTAGAACCGGCAATTTCCGAAGCCAGGCTGCGTACAAGTGCTGGAGCGCTCGCTACAGCAAATGTTTGGAATACTGAATCCTCCCAGAGCTTTTCCGTTACGGTACTGCGCACCAGCCACTTACGGATGTCTATTGGCGCAAGGCGCGCCTCATTCGTTTCTCGAACAATATCAAGCGGGCTTTTAGTAGGCGCGGCAGCTGCAAAAATATCTCCACCATTCCATGGATTAAAGGAGATAGCTCCTGTAGCAAAGGAAACTTGAGCGCTGGCGATCTGCCAAAAGCCGTCAACCTTCTCTTGAAGAGCTTGACTTAAGCCGACCATAGTCAACAAGCGCCGATCAGCCCCCTGAACAGGCTTCTGTATCGTCGTAACGAAAGGGCCAAAATCCTCGTCAATATAGTCGGCAAGAACGGGTTCTCCCGCTTGGTCCTGCACATCACATTGCCACCCTAACTGACTAGTCGCCGTTAGAAGCATCTGGGTCGATACAGCGTCCAGCCTACTGACAGTAACCGCAGAAGCCGTTTCTACTAAACCTATGCGGCCTGTCGCGGTCCAAACGTCAAGTAACGCGCTTAGCTCGATCGGAGTTGACGTCAT
Source organism: Microvirga sp. (assembly GCA_031546825.1). Taxonomy (GTDB): domain Bacteria; phylum Pseudomonadota; class Alphaproteobacteria; order Rhizobiales; family Beijerinckiaceae; genus Hohaiivirga. The sequence continues at coordinate 45,250 of JAVBJU010000030.1, forward strand.
CCATGTAGCTTTCCGTGGTAACAACGAACCGGGTCCGCCCGTCTGGAAGTATCTCTTCCACTACGGCTTGTCCCTCAAGAGCTGTATTGTATTCAAGTTTCACACCCTCTTGCGTTGTGACCGTCCGTTTCACAGTGCGTGGCAATACCGAGGGTGCCGGTGCGAAGGCTAGTCCTGTTAGCTTTTTCTTTCTAATCAACCGATCTACCGAATTATCGAACCTAGCCTTAACCTCGGCATCAGGGGGTTGGCCAGCCCCAACCCAGACAGCATGCCTTATGACCTCTTCGTTTAGCTCTTGAGCTTGGCGCAAGACGCCGTTTGCGCGAGAAACGCAAGTTGCCATTCCGCCCTTCGGAAGAAATTCTCTATTGTCTCCTAGGGCCGAACGAACAACATCCTTAACATCAGCGGTTAATTCTTCATCGCTTCGATCACGCGTGACCTGTAGGTAATCCCGGAAGAAGTCCGTGAGCGCGGGTGCCGGGCGACCCATTCTATCACGGGTTGATAGTGCCGGTTCAGCAATTCCAGAACGTGTCCGAATAAGAGCAGACTTTTGAATAGCAGATTTATTACCAACAAATGCCTCGACAATCCGTCGTAGACCTGTTGTCCCCTCTCTATGAACGATCTCTAGTGCTTGGCTATAATCGTACTTCACGAGCGCGTAGATATTTACGTTATTTTCTGAAACACAAAGCTCAAACACGAAAAACGCACCGTCCCTTGAACTACCCCCGTGGAGTCTACAGAAATCAGCAGCCAAAGCTTGCGCGCCTTTTTGGAAGCTCACTTTTCTCGTGGAGATAGATTCGATTGTTGTCCGAGTTGTAGAAATTTCTAAAAAACGATAAACGCTGTCCGACCCGATATCTCGGAGTATCTGCAAGAGAAAGTCGTCATGCTCTACAGATAATTCGGGTTGAGCTTCGAACTCGTCGTCTCCCCCGACGATATGCAAGCTCATTCGCGCCAAACGCAGGGACGCAGATTCCGCGTCGGTCAGAAAGCTCATAGTTCCCCCTCCTACACTGTTCTACTTCGAGCGAAAACTCTCGCCGATTTGCAACTTGGTAGTCAATGTGTTGCGGCAAAACCAAAGTTGACAATTGGTGATAGATTCCACTTTCAACATAATATCGCCTGATTAAAATTTTCTGCCCCCGCTAACTGATTTTTATATGAAAAGGAGAGACGACGATGGCGAAGAGGTCGCGAGCAATACTCCCGATTAAAAGGGCAAGATAAAGCGCCTTCCAAGTCGCAGCTCGGGTTCCTCGCTAATGGATTGCCTGCACATTATTTTTCGTGCCGAAAGAACTGATTTTGTGCGCTGCGAACATGTGGTTCATTCTGATTTTGATTACGATTAAATGACTTAAGGGGAGCTGCGCGCCGCAGCATTCTTTCGTTCTCTATAGTCCCACTGCGCGGAATGCACGTTTCTGGACGCAGTCCTGCCTCCCGCTTCGGCCGGAATGCCATAACCCGCATGCAGAAAAGATGGCGAATAACATCAACAGTGCAGGGACGCTGCAAGACACATATCTCCCCGCCGATCCGACTGCCGTGGCGCTGGCCGACGAAGCCCGCCGCCTTGGTCGGAGACGACTTCGCAAATATCTGAAAACGGGGTGAATTGGCAACAAAAGTTGAAACTTCGCCCAAAAGTTTCAACTTTCAGACATGAGGCAGCGAATAACACCGACGCAGGCGATTGATAAATAAAAGAAAAATGGTGCCGATTGCGGGACTCGAACTCGCGACCTACCGCTTACAAGGCGGTTGCTCTACCAACTGAGCTAAATCGGCATCTTGTGAATAGGCCGGATGTGAGGGATTGAGCGCGGGAAGTCAAGAGCGTAGTGCGCAATTCCCACCGTGCGCTGCCCTATACTTCCGGCAACATGAACACGCCGTGGGGGTGGAAGGTGAGAAATGCTTCCTTGCCTGCCAGCGGCTCCACATCTGAAGAGTTAAGCTCCGCAAGCAGTGTGTGGTAATGCCACGAGACCGTCACCTCGTAGCTTGGCCCCATATAATTGACCTTCTCAATGTGGCAGGCGCGGGTTGGATCGCCGCTGGGCGATAAGCCAATGGCTTCAGGCCGTACGCCAACCATGCAAGGCCCGGAAACCCTGCCCTGCTGCTCACCGTGCCAAGGTAACGCATAGCCACAGATATCGAGGCCTTGCGCGGTCATGGCGGCGGGGAGCACGTTGGCGTCCCCCATGAAGGTCGCCATGAAACGCGAGGTGGGATGCCGATAAAGCTGCTTCGGCGGATCAGCCTGCATGATCTTGCCCTTGTTCATGACGAGAACCATGTCAGACACGGCGAAAGCCTCAGATTGATCATGGGTCACGTAGAGCGAGGTGATGTTGAAGCGCGTCTGCAATTCACGGATTTTTTCGCGCATGTTGCGGCGCAGATTGGCATCGAGGTTCGAGAGCGGCTCATCGAACAGCAACACCTTGGGCTGCAGCACAAGCGCGCGCGCCAGCGCCACACGTTGTTGCTGGCCGCCGGAAATCTGGTCAACATAGCGGCCGGCATAACCTTCGAGATCAACGAGAGTCATTGCCTCTTCAACGCGGCGGGCGATTTCCGCCTTGGGCGTGCCCATCATGCGCAAGCCGTAAGCGACGTTGTCGCCCAATGTCATATGCGGAAACAGCGCGTATGACTGAAACACCATGCAGATGTCGCGCCGCTGCACGGAGAGGTCCGTCACATCCTCGCCATCAATGAAAATCTGGCCGGAAGTCGCGCGCTCAAGCCCAGCCACAAGCCGCAGAATGGTGGTTTTTCCGCACCCCGAAGGGCCAAGCAGCGTCAGCATATGGCCCTTGGGAATATCGAAATTGAAATTATCGATGACCTTGTTGGAGCCAAAGCTTTTGACAACATTGCGAAGGGAGACGAAGCCGGTCTCTGACATGGCGGGGTCCAATCTTAAATGGTCTTATTGGCTTTGGAACGGGAGGTACGCGCCTCACCGATCAGCCAGTCAAACAAGAGAATAATCACCATCATCACAACAATGAGCAGCGTGCCATAAGCGTTGGCTGTGCCGTATTCGCCGTCTTCAACCCGGTTGAGCATATAGGCGGTCGAAACACGGGTTTCTGCCGTCACGAGGAAGATGATGGCGCTAACGGTGGTCATGGCGTGTACGAACGAGAAAACCAAAGCCGACAGGATAGCAGGCCTGAGCAGTGGCAAAATAACGTAAATCACCGTGCGGAAGGAGCCAGCCCGAAGGGAGAGCGAGGCTTCGTCCAGCGATTTATCGAGCTGGCCGAGGCTGGTGAGGCCAGCGCGAATACCAATGGGCACGTTGCGCATCACCATGGAGATCACCACGATGGCCGCTGTTCCCGTCAGGAAAATCGGCGGCATGTTGAACGCCAGAAGATATGAGACGCCAGCCACTGTGCCGGGCACGGCAAAGCACAGCATGGTGGCGAACTCCAGCGTGCGTTTGCCGTGGAAATTCTGGCGCGCGATGATATAGGCGATCAGCAGCCCGAAGCCCGCCGTCAGCGGCGCAGCAACCGCCGCGTAACTCAAGGTGGTGATCAGCGAGGGCCAGGCACCGCTGCGCCAACCTTCGCCGAACAGGCGCGCATAATTTGCAAGCGTGACGGTGTAATCGACGCCCCAGTTCACGGTGAAGCTGCCATACATAATGCTGCCATACAGAACGAGATTGAAACCCGTCCACAGCACAAGAATGACGGTGATTACCACTGCGAGCCCTTTGGGCAGCCCTTGGGCATCGCCCCGGGAGGATTTACCTGAAATCGTCACATAGGAGCGATCACCGATCCACAGATACTGGACGCAGAAGATCGCCAACGAAAACAGCAGCAGAACCACGCCAAGCGTGGAGGCTGCGGCGTAATTCAGTTGTGAACCTGCGATATAAAAATAGATTTGCGTCGCCAGCACGTCGAAGCTTCCGCCAAGAACCAGAGGGTTCGAGAAATCGGCAAGCGATTGCACGAAGACGATCAGGAAAGAATTGGCAAGCGCCGGGCGCAGAAGCGGCAGGAAAACATACCAGAACGTCTGCCAGCGACCGGCCCGGAGTGTGTAGGAGGCTTCTTCCACGGCGGGGGAAAGCGACTTGATGGACCCATCCAAAATCATGAAGGACATGGGTGCGAAAGCCAGAACCTCCGCAATCCAGATTCCATTGAACCCATAAAGCCAGTTGGTTTGGGTGAACCCGAACGTGTTCACCATCCAGGTCGTCACGTAGCCAGAGCGCCCGAGCATCAGGGTTGCGCCGAGCCCGACCACGAAAGGTGGTGTTACCATCGGCAGAATCGAGAAGAAGCGTCCAATAAACGCCGTGCGCACACCGATGCGAGAGGTATAAATGGCGCAGATCAGGCCGAAGAATGTCGCGGTCAGCCCCACGGCCGTCGCCAACAGCATGGAATTGAAGATTACCCGCTGGATATAGCTGCGCTTGAGAATATCGAGAAACTGCCACGGCATGAACTGGCCGTTGCCATCGACAAGCATGGGCTTAAAAATGGCAATGGTTGGGAAAACCATGAACAGAATAATCAGCAGCACGATCGTGAGGATCGACCCGATCACGAACTTGTCCCCGCCCATCCAGTCGAGGCGGGAAAGCGCGTGGGTCACAACCATACCGAGCGACAGGTAAAGCACGATGGTGGAATACCCCATACCCGTGCCGTTCAACCAGGCAGAAGCAAGCGCGCAGATACCGATGACAGCGGCAAAGGCCGCGTCAAAGCGATGGCGGCCCACATCCTGACGCAACGGAACCCCGAGCGGCCTGAACAACAGCAATAGCGGCGCAGTGAACCAGCCCCAGGCAATGCCATAGCTCGTCCAGCCGTAAGCCTCCCAGATTTCATCATGGGTTGCTTCGAGAATGCCGTAATCAATGCGATATGTCGGCAACACGAGAAATGCGACCGCTGCCAGCAGAACCCAAAAGAAAATGGGGTCTATCTTGCGGCGCATGGAAGCCTGCCGCTCCAAAGCCAATTCCACCTGATACCCTCCCCGATGGAGCGGCCTCCCTCCCCCGAGGGAGGCCGATTGTGATGGACTATTTTTCTTTCTTGGTCGGGTCCATTTTGACGCTATCGACCCATTTATTGATCAGGCGATTGCGCGTGTCGGAGGCGCCATAGACGTCCATGTTATAATTGATGAGATTCATGCCTTCGAGCTTCATCGCTGAGGGCGAGTTTGCGGCGGTGGTGTTGGTCAGGGTCTGGTAGGATTCGCCCTTCTTCCAGGAGTTCTCCTGCCCGTCCTTCGACAAGGCCCAATCAACAAACAGCTTGGCATTCTCCAGGTTGCGCGCACCCTTCACGATGGAAAGGCCACCGATTTCATAACCGGTGCCTTCACACGGCACGATCAGTTGCAGGGCCGCGCCCTTTTCCTTCTCAAGCACGTAGTCGTGCAGGAAGCCGATGCCAATGGCGGTTTCACCGCGCGCAGCGTTACGCGAAGGCGTAATGCCAGACTTGGTATATTGCGAGATATTGGCATTGAGGCTGCGCAGATAGTCGAACGCCTTGTCCTCATTCCATAGCTGGATGAAAGTGGCGAGGGCGGTGTAAGCCGTGCCGGAGCTTTGCGGATCGGCAATCTGGATTTCGTCGCGGTATTCCGGCTTCAACAGGTCCGACCAGCACGCCGGGATCGGCAGTTTCTTCGCCTTCAAGCGGTCGGTGTTTACCCCGAAGCCAAGCACGCCAATATAAATGGCGGAAGAAAGGTTGCCTTTCACCTTGGCCGGGTCACGGAATTTGTCTGAAATTTCCTTGAGGTTGGGCGACTGATAGGCCTGCAAAAGCCCCATTTCACCAGCCTGGGATTGCGGGTCGAGCGTGCCGCCATACCATACGTCCGCCTGCGGGTTTTGCTTCTCGGCGTCGATTTTGGCCATGGTACTACCGGAGCCATTGCGCACAATGGCAACCTTAACATCGTACTTCTCGCCGAACACCTGGGCAGCGGAATCACACATAGCATTGGTAGCGCTGCAATAAACGGTCAAACGCCCCTTCGCCTCAGCCGCAGTGGTCAGACCAGCAACGGCGAGCGCGGATAGCGCGGTCATCGACAACAGTTTCAACTTCATGATGATGCCCTTCCCTTTTACTAAGCCTCGGGCGCGACACGCAAACTCCTGCGAGGCCGCCCCCGGAGACATTGGAATGAGCCTAGCATTAAGCCCCCCTCACCGCCAAGCCTCGACATCCGGACTGCACAGATGCATTTTGAGACATCACTTAATTTTTGAGACATCACTTAATTAAAGTGATTTTACGGGTGCACCGGGGTCATGCATTTTTGGTCAGACCAGATGCTTGCGTCCGCCATGGCACAGCGCTATAAAGCCCATCTGGCCTTACCAATATGGCCGCAAAGAATGACGCTTCCGCCGTGATTTCCGCTCCAACGCTGGAACCACATTCGGGCAGGCATGCGTTTACTGTGAGACACGACGTATTTCGATGGAAAGGGAATTTGGCTATGAAGATGACGTTTCGCTGGTATGGGGATTCTGACCCGGTCACGCTGCAAAATATCCGCCAGATTCCCGGCATGTATGGCATCGTTTCCGCGGTTTACGACATTCCGGTTGGCGAAGTTTGGCCGGTTGAAAACATCCGCGCCCTCAAAGCCAAAGTCGAGGCCCACGCCCTCACGCTTGAAGTCATCGAAAGCGTTCCGGTTCACGAGGACATCAAGCTCGGCAAACCGAGCCGCGACCGCCTGATTGAGAATTATTGCCAGTCCATCAAGAACCTCGCGCAATGCGGCATCAAGGTGATCTGCTACAACTTCATGCCTGTGTTTGACTGGACCCGTACCGACCTGGAACGCAAGGCGGCGGACGGCTCCAATTCACTCGCTTTTGAGGCGGCAGTGGCCGACCGCATCGACGTGTCCAAAGGCATCTCACTGCCGGGCTGGGATGCCAGCTACAAGCCGGAAGAGCTGCAAGCCCTGCTCAACGATTACAAGTCGGTTGGTGACAAGGAGCTGTTCGCCAATCTCGAATATTTCCTCAAGAAGATCATCCCGGTTGCCTCGCAAGCTGGTATCCTGATGGCCATTCACCCCGATGACCCACCGCGCCCGATTTTCGGCCTGCCGCGCATCGTCAAGAACCGCGATGACCTCAACAAGATTCTGGCCATCATCGACACCCCTGCCAATGGCCTGACCTTCTGCACCGGCTCCATGGGCGCCGACCTCAACAACGACTGCGTCGCCATGGTGCGCGAATTTTCGGCCCGCAAACGCATTCACTTCGCCCATCTGCGCAATGTGAAGACCAACGCCGCGGGTGATTTCTACGAGAGCCAGCACCTTTCCTCAGACGGCTCCGTCGACATGGGTGAAGTGGTGCGCGCCTATTATGAGACCGGCTTCGATGGTTATTACCGCCCCGACCACGGCCGCATGATCTGGGGCGAAACCGGCAAGCCCGGCTATGGCCTTTATGATCGGGCGCTCGGCGCGGTTTATCTCAATGGTTTGTGGGAAGGCATCGCCAAGACCCACAAAGCCACCAAGAAATAAGGACAGCGCCATGCAGCTTCCCTTTGATATCGACCTTAAGGGCAAGACCGTCGTCGTCACTGGCGGCGGCGGGGTGCTCTGCGCGGAGTTCGCCACGGCGCTCGCCGCGTGTGGTGCGAAAATTGCTGTGCTCGACCTCAATGGCGAGAACGCCGAAAAGGTAGCAAAAGCAATCCGTGACACGGGAGCCGAAGCCATTGGCCTCAAAGCGAATGTGCTGGAGCGCGCCTCGCTGGAAGAAGCTGCGGCGACCGTGCTGGCTAAGCTCGGCCCGTGCGATCTCCTGCTCAATGGTGCCGGCGGAAACCACCCCAAAGGCACCACCACAAAAGACCAGTTCGAGGAAGGGGATCTGGGCGACCCCGATTTGAAAACCTTCTTCGATCTTGATCCCGACAGCGTCGGCTTTGTGTTTAACCTGAATTTCCTCGGCACATTGCTGCCGACCCAGGTTTTCGCGCGGCAGATGATTGGCCGGAAGGGCTGCTCGATCATCAATATCTCGTCGATGAATGCCTTCAAGCCGCTCACCCGCATTCCCGCCTATAGCGGCGCGAAGGCAGCGGTGAGCAACTTCACGCAATGGCTTGCGGTGCATTTCGCCAAGGCGGGCATCCGCGTCAATGCGATTGCCCCCGGCTTCTTCATCACCCAGCAGAACCATGCGCTGCTGATTGATGCCAAGACCGGGGCGTTCACGGCGCGGGCGAAGAAGATTGTCGACCACACCCCCATGGGCCGCTTCGGCGAGTCGCATGAATTGGTCGGAACACTGCTGTTCCTCGCCAGCGAGCCGGCCTCCGGCTTCGTCAACGGCGTGGTGCTGCCGGTCGATGGCGGTTTCGCCGCGTATTCGGGCGTGTGATCCTTTTCGGGCATCTTTGTTCCTGATGCTTCCCTTCACGCCGTGTGTCTGAATTTTTCAGCACACGGCGTTTTTATATCAATTGGCTTGGCATTGCTGCGCCGCCATCTTTAGGATCAACTGCAAGCACCGCCAACAGGATGGATATGATGGCTCAAAAAGCTCTTGGCTTCGGACTAATCGGCACCGGCATGATCGCCAGTTTTCACGCCAAGGCCATCAAAGCCCTGGAAGAAAAACATAATATCCGCCTCGTCGGCGTCGCGGCTCGCGCGCTTGAGAAAGCCAATGATTTTGCCAAGTGCCATCAGGTGTCGTTTGCGACCGACAAGGTGGAAGAACTCGTTGCCCGGCCGGATATCGATGTTGTCTGCATTCTCACGCCAAGCGGCGCGCACCTCGAACCCGCATTGGCGGCCATCGCGGCTGGCAAAAACGTGATTATCGAAAAGCCTCTGGAAATCACGACAGCCCGTGTCGATCAAATCCTCGCCACGGCAAAGGCGGCGAATGTCAAGGTTGGGGCCATTTTCCAGGCGCGGTTCAGCAAGGGCGCGCGGCTGGTGAAGCAGGCCCTTGATGCTGGACGCCTCGGCCCACTGGTTCTGTGCTCGGCCTATGTGAAGTGGCATCGGTCCGACGCCTATTACACCGGATGGAAAGGAACACTCGCACTTGATGGTGGGGGCGCGGTCATCAACCAGTCGATCCACGCCATCGACCTGTTGCAATGGCTCGTCGGCATGCCATCTGAAGTGTTTTCATGGAAAACGCGCGCTGTTCATAAGAAGATTGAGGCGGAAGACACCGCCGTCGCCAGCCTGCGCTTTCCCCATGGTGCGCTCGGCAGCATCGAGGCCACCACCGCAACCTGGCCCGGCTGGGAACGGCGCATCGATATCTGTGGCCAACACGGCTCAGTGGCAATTGAAGACGACCGCATTGTGCATTGGGATTTTGCCACCCCCCTTCCCGAAGACGACGCCATTCGCGCCAGCATCGGCCAGCAAGGAGCCGGATCAGGTGCCAGCGCACCGGATCAGATCAGCTTTGAAGGCCATAAGCAGCAGATCGAAGAAATGGTTCTATCCATCCGCAACGGCACCCCACTGAGCGTCGATGGCCATCAGGCCCGCAACGCGGTGGCGCTGATTGAAGCGATGTATCAATCGGCGGAAAGCGAGATGGCAGTTGGTGTCGAGGACTTTGTAGAATGACTTGCTAAGGCCTGTCTCATTTTAGTTGATAATGATCTGGCATGGAGCACAATCTGTGTTCGTGACAACGGCAGGTTGAGCAGATAGTTTGCCCCATACTTCCAAAGTGAAAGCCCTCCTTTCATGAGTTCAGAATCCAACACAATCGCTTTCAAGAAAGAGATATCTCTCGCAATTAGGCAGAACATGGATGCGCAACGCGCAGCTATTGCTCAACTTGTGGCTCGGCACTTTCCATCTGAAACTATTGGGCCAGGGCAGAAGAGCTTCATTCTGCTGCAAAAGATTTTGGATGCAAAGCTCATTTCCAGACAGCAAACATGGGAACTGCAGGCACTCGGCGTCATTTTTGGTGACGCGCTCATCAACTTCATCGACGGTTTGGCTTGGTGGGAGGTAACGGACCAATATGGAACCGACGCGGTCTTGCGCTACCGAGAAACAACCGTGCAGTTGAGCGCTGTGACTATGATATCAAAGCGGATTGAGGACGGCGAAGAAGTAGATATTTTACATATTGCTAACTGGCTGAAAAATTTCATCGAAGCGAAAAAAGACGAATACCAATAAACTGCCATGCTCATCCCCCTCACCCATCCCGATGATCCGCGCATTGAACCCTATCGCGCCGTGCAGGAACGCGACCTGACCGGGCGGCAGGGGCGGTTTATTGCTGAGGGTGAGGTGGTGCTCAATGTGCTGCTGCATTCGCCTTATGCGGTCGAAAGTCTGTTGATTTCCGAGAAACAGCTTGGTTTTCTTGACCGTGCCGGAGTTGCCGTGCCGGATGATGTGCCGGTTTATGTGGCAGAGCAGAAGGTGATGGATGCCATTGTTGGCTTTCACATCCATCGTGGACTGTTAGCCGTTGGCCGCAAGCAGACAGAGCGGAGTGCCACAGAGCTTCTCTCTAACCTGCCCGCGCAAACGCTGGCGCTGGGCCTTGTTGGCCTCAGCAACCATGACAACATCGGCGGAATTTTTCGCAATGCTGCGGCGTTCGGCGCGGGGGCCGTGCTGCTTGACGACACCTGTTGTGATCCGCTCTATCGCAAGGCATTGCGCGTGTCGGTTGGCGGGGTTTTGCGCGTGCCGTTTGTTCGTTCAGGCACAGCGGAAGAGATGATCTGTGCTTTCCGGGCCAATGGCTTCTCGATTTTGGCGCTGAGCCCCAGGGGCGACAAGGATATGCGGGAGCTTGCTCCGCGTCCCGGTCGCACCGCACTGCTTCTCGGGGCCGAAGGGCCAGGATTGCCCGAAGAAATCCTTGAATGCGTCGAGACTGTCCGCATTCCCATGGCGGGTGCGTTTGATTCTCTCAACGTCGCCACCACGAGCGGCATCGCACTCCATCAACTGCGCCTGACGCCTTAAAAATAATTCAAGTTTTTCATCCTCCTCCGGAAGGAATGTCTGATGTCCCATGCCCCAAGCAACCACGGGTTTTTCCGCTACCAGATCGGTGACGTAAACCTGACTGCGCTCCACGATGGCCTCAATCGCCGCCCACTCGACGGCCTTCTGCGCAACGCCAGTGTCGCGGAGGCTGAGGTAGCATTGGCTGAAGCTGGCTTGCCAACCGATGCGCTGCCCATCACATTCACGCCCCTAGTCATCGAAAATAGCGGCGAATTGACGCTCATTGATACCGGTAACGGCGACATGGGCTCAGAGACAAACGGTTTCATGCTGGAAAATCTCAAGGCCGCCGGATACGCACCCACAGATATCAAAAACGTCGTTATCAGCCATTTTCACGGCGACCACATCAACGGGTTGCGCAGCAAAAACGGCTTCGAGAACTTCCCCCATGCCCGCATTCTGGTACCGGATGCGGAGTGGCAGTTCTGGATGGAAGAAGCGCCAGTCAAAGGGCTGGAAGGCATGGCAGCAACCCAGCAGAAAAACGCCGAGCGGGTATTCCTGCCGATGCATGATCGCGTGGAAAAATTCAGCTCTGGCGATGAGATAGTGCCGGGCTTGACAGCGCTCGCCGCTCCTGGTCACACGCCGGGGCACAGTGCTTTTCAACTGCGCTCGGCAGACACCAAACTGCTGATTTTGTCAGACATCATCAACCACCCGGCATTGTTTGCGCGCCACCCCGACTGGTCACCCACTTTCGACATTCTTCCTGAACTTGCCGTCACCACCCGCAAGAAGTTTCTGGGGCTTGCCGAAGCCAAAAAAACGCAGGTCGCGTTCTTCCATGCGCCTTTCCCGGCAACGGGCTTCATTGAGAAAGCGCAAGGTGGTTTTCGATTTATACCGATTGGGAAGAACTAAGCAGTCCTCTTTTGGTGCAAGGTGGAGTAATATAAGGAATGCAGGCGAGGTGTTCGCTTTCGGGTGACACACGCATCTGCAATTCAGGAAGGACTACGGTGCAGCAGTTTCAAAAGGTCGCGTTCACTGCCAGTGCCGCACCGCAAGCGCAGCAAGCCCTTGTGGAATTGAAAAAACTTTACCCATCGGTGGACCCGGATGAAGCCGATGTGATCGTCGCCATCGGCGGAGATGGCGAGATGCTGCGTGGACTCCATCAATATATGGGCACCGCCAAGCCGATCTTCGGCATGAACAAGGGCTCGGTTGGGTTTCTCATGAATGAGTACCGAACCGATAATCTGCTGGAACGCCTCGAAGCCGCGCACCGCTCTGTCACTCATCCGCTTCTGATGGTTGCATGGGATATCCAGAACCACTCCCACACCGCCCGCGCGATCAACGAAGTCTCGATGCTGCGCCAGACCTATCAGGCGGCGAAGCTCGCGATTTCCATTGATGGACGCGAACGGCTTCCAGAGCTGATTGCTGACGGGATGCTGGTGGCTACCCCCATCGGCTCGTCGGCCTATAACCTTTCGGTCGATGGGCCGATCCTGCCATTGAGTTCGCCTCTGCTGGCGCTCACGCCCATCTCCGCATTCCGCCCCCGCCGCTGGCGCGGGGCATTGCTGCCAGACAATGTCAAAATCGTCATCAATGTGTGCGAACCGGAAACGCGCCTTGTCAGCGCCGTCGCCGACCATACCGAGATCAATGCCGTTTCGTCCGTGGAAATCTCCATGGACCAAACCGTCGATCTCGTCATGTTGCATGACCCGAACCACAGTCTCGACGAACGCATCGTTGCCGAGCAATTCGGAAGCTAAGGGCCACGCGCCATGATGGAACCATTCCGCTCCCTCCTCCTCGTTTCCCCCCATGAAACGGAACTGCTCGAGCGCGCCTATTCCTGCGGCGCAGATTGCATTGTGCTTGATCTGATGGGGTGCAGCATCGAAGGCTGCAAAGGCAAAGGCTTCAACTGCGTTGCTCTGAAAGACACCATTGCCGATGCCCTCAAGAAAAGCGCATCACACTCAAAGCTGTTTGTCCGCGCCAGCCATCCGGCAACCGGACGCACGGAAGTGGAATTGCGATGCGTGATGTCCATCAAGCCAGAGGGCGTTCTTCTGCCGTCCTCGGTTGGCCAGCAGGATATCGCCAGTCTGTCCGCGCTGTTGTCAGTCATTGAAGCACAATACGGTATGGAGGACGGCACGACGCGCATTCTCGCCGTATCCGGGGAAACCTCGGCAGGCGTGCTTGCGTCCACCGGGTTTTCGCCAGCCTCCGGCCATCCTCCATTGAAGCGGCTCTATGGACTGTCCTGGGATGAAATCGCCCTGTCGTCGGAACTCGGGAGCGAAGGCTACGGCTTGCCGCGGGATGTCGCCGGTTTCGCACGTTCCATGACACTGATGGCTGCGCGCGCCGCCAAGGTATTTGCCTTCGACACCCCATCATTGAGCGCCGACGCCGCAACTTTCCGCAGGGAATGCCAGGTCGCGATGGCCGCAGGCTACGAAGGCAAAATCGCCCTCTACCCGGATCAGGTGCCTGTGATCAATGAAATTTTTGCCTGAGGTTTATCGCTCTAGATTCTTTGATGTCGTAACGCTTTACGTTTAACCGGCGATCCACTTAAAACGCGCGTTACTCCAAAAGCCGCGCCGCATAGCGCGCCATCAGGTCAACCTCGACATTGATCCGGTCACCTTCCTTACGCTCACCCCAGGTGGTGGCGGTCAGCGTGTGCGGAATGATCAGTACCGCAAGCGTATCGCCCTCGGCGCGATTGACTGTCAATGAGGTGCCATCAAGACAGACCGACCCCTTCGCCGCAATGAAACGCGCCAAGTCATGCGGCACGGCAATCACGAACTCGGCTGTCTCGCCCCACGGATTGTCGGCACCCGTCACAACGCGGTGCGACACGATGGTGCCAACGTCATCGACGTGACCCGTGACCATATGACCACCCAGCTCATCGCCGATTTTAAGCGAGCGTTCCAAATTAACCCGGCGGCCAACGGTCCATTCGCTGACATTGGTTTTCGCCAAAGTCTCCGCCGCCGCATCCACTTCAAACCATGCCCCGCCCGGTCGCGCCCCGAAGGCGACCACTGTCAGGCACGGACCGCCGCAGGCGATAGATGCTCCCATCGCAATGGTATTCGCATCAAATGAGCATTCCAGGCGGATACGCCGCAACTTGTCCGTCTCAGTGACGGCAACAACGGTGCCCATATCCGAAACCAGTCCGGTGAACATTTACCTTACCCTCTCATAAAACGAGAATTCGTCGCGCCCGGCCCATTCGGTTGTTCTGAGGCGGAAATCATGGGTGAGCTTGTGCTCCAGCGATGGCGACAGCGCCGGCAGTCCCGGCGCGCCATAGGGATCTGCCCCAGTCACAAGGATAATCTTGTCGGCGAGATCGCATTCAGCGATAGCGGCAGCGAGCGTTGGCCCGCCTTCGCAAAGCACCACTGAAATCCCCCGCTCCGCCAGCCGGTGCATCGCCTCAACCGGGTCGAGAATACCGTCAGTACGGGAAGCAACCCGCAGCACATCCACGCCGGCATCGCGCAGGCGCGCTTCCTTGACCCGATCGGCTTCCGCAGTTGTCACCACCCATGTGGGCATGGTCACGGCTGTTTTCACCATTTGCAGATCGGGGTTGATCCGCAGAAAACTATCGAAAACAACGCGCACCGGCGAACGGTGCTCCATCCCGGGCAGACGCACACCAAGATGCGGATCATCGGCATTGGCAGTAGAAACACCAATAAGGATGGCGTCGGAATGGGCGCGGATCAAATGGGTGCGGGCATTGGCTGCATCACCCGTAATGATCAGCCGCTTTTGCGGATCACCACTGCCAGCAAAGCCGTCGCGGGTGCGGGCCATTTTCAGCGTGATCGCAGGCCGCTTCAGGACAACGCGCCTGAGGTGCCCGCGATGCAACCGCTCGGCATCTTCCGCGAGCACGCCGTGATGCACCGCAATGCCTGCGTCCCGCAGCCTGGCAAAGCCCTGGCCGGCCACGCGGGTATCAGGGTCGAGAATACCGGCGACCACCCGGCTGACGCCAGAGGCCACAACCGCGTTGGCGCAAGGCGTATCACGCCCGATATGGGCGCAGGGTTCCAGCGTGACGTAAAGCGTTGCGCCGCGCGCCGCCTCACCTGCCGCCTCCAGCGCCACGCGCTCGGCGTGCGGCCGCCCGCCACGCGCCGTGATGCCCTCAGATATAATCACCGGCCCATCCGGGGTTTCGCGCACCAGCACTGCGCCAACCGAAGGATTGGGCCAGGTCATTCCGAGATGGCGGTAACCAATGGCAAGCGCCCGCGCCATGAAATGCCGGTCGGCATCATGGGCTTCATCGTTGGGGCTGGGCTGTGCCTGTTTCGCCATCAACGCTTCCGCAAATCGCGCTCTTTGTCGATGCCCTTCACAGGCTCAACCGATCCGAGTTCGCCAAGGAAGGCGCGAAAATCACTCGCCACCTCGAAGTTCTTGTAAACAGAGGCAAAGCGGACATAGGCGACATCATCAAGCCCTTTCAGGCCTTCCATGATCAATTCGCCGACCTGCTCGGTGGTCACTTCGCCCTCACTCTGGCTTTCCAGTTGCCGCACGATGCCGTTTATCATGCGCTCCACCCGCTCGGGATCCGCCGCACGCTTGCGCAACGCGATATCAATAGACTTCTGCAACTTGTCGCGATCAAACACCTCGCGGCGGCCAGAACGCTTGACCACAACGAGTTCGCGCAATTGCACCCGCTCGAAAGTCGTGAAGCGCCCGCCACAATCCGGGCAGCCCCGACGGCGACGGATGGCCGAGGAATCATCCGTTGGCCGGGAATCCTTCACCTGGGTATCGAGACTGCCGCAGAAAGGACAGCGCATGGGGCTTCCCCTTAGCCGTAAATCGGGAAACGCTGGGTGAGCGCCTGCACCTGAACGCGGACAGTCGCCTCGACATTGGCGTTCTGTTCCTCGCCGTTGTCGCGCAGACCATCGAGCACTTCGACGATCAGACGACCGACTTCCCGCATTTCCGATACGCCAAACCCGCGCGTCGTCACAGCGGGCGAGCCGAGGCGAACGCCGGAAGTGACAAACGGCTTCTCCGGATCAAACGGAATGCCGTTCTTGTTGCAGGTGATGTGGGCGCGCCCGAGAGCCGCCTCTGTAGCCTTGCCGGTAAGCTTCTTCTTGCGCAGATCAACCAGCATCAGGTGGTTATCCGTGCCACCGGTCACGAGATCAACGCCACCGGCCTTGAGCGCCTCAGCCAGAGCCGAGGCGTTGGCAACCACCGCTTCGGCATAGGCCTTGAACTCGGGACGCAAAGCCTCGCCCAGTGCCACGGCCTTTGCCGCGATCACATGCATCAGCGGACCGCCTTGCAGGCCGGGGAAAATGGCCGAATTGACCTTCTTGGCAATGTCCTCATCATTGGTGAGGATCATGCCGCCGCGCGGGCCGCGCAGGGTTTTGTGGGTTGTGGTGGTAACCACATGGGCGTGCGGGAACGGCGACGGGTGCGCGCCACCGGCAACGAGCCCGGCGAAATGGGCGATATCGACCATGAAGTAAGCGCCAACCTCATCGGCAATTTCGCGGAAGCGGGCAAAATCCCAGAAGCGCGAATAGGCGGAGCCACCGGCCACGATGATCTTCGGCTTGTGCTCGCGGGCGAGCGCAGCCACCTCATCCATGTCAATGATCTGGTCTTCGGGGCGCACCTTGTAGCTCACCACATTGAACCACTTGCCCGACATATTGACCGGCGAGCCGTGGGTGAGATGCCCGCCACAGGCGAGATCAAGGCCCATGAAGGTATCACCGGGCTTCATCAGCGCCATGAACACGCCCTGGTTCGCCTGGCTGCCGGAATTGGGCTGCACATTGGCGAACGTCGCTCCAAACAATTGGCAGGCGCGCTTGATGGCGAGGTCTTCGGCGATATCGACAAACTGGCAACCGCCGTAATAGCGGCGGCCCGGATAGCCCTCCGCATATTTGTTGGTCATCACCGACCCTTGCGCTTCCAACACCGCTTTCGAGACAATGTTTTCGGAAGCGATCAGCTCGATTTCATCGCGCTGGCGGCCAAGTTCCAAAGCAATCGCTTTGGCGATTTCCGGGTCCTGATCCGCAAGGCTCGCAGAAAAAAAGCTGTTGGACCGGTGATTTTCAACCATAACCTGATTTCCTCGCTGCAATTCATGTTCAAGCTGGTGCCATGCGTCGCCGGAAATAATCATGCACCTGCCTGGAAGCGCATCGGTGACGAGACTCTCTCAAAAAAGGAATAGCCAGCCCGCACCTCATGTGCAAGTGCCGGTCGTCGCGTTCGAGCCCCCACGGGGCTCGTCCAAAGTCGCATCCACGCGAGGGGTTTTCAGCGCCCTCGCGTGGATGGAGTTAATGGGAAAGGTCCGGGGCCTGCGCCTCGCTGACCAGCATGGCAAGCGCTTCTTCAAGCGTCATGCTGGTCTGGTTCTGGCTGCCGAGGCGGCGGACGGACACTGTCTTTTCAGCCGCTTCCTTCTTGCCAACCACCAGCAGAGCCGGAACCTTGGCCAGCGAGTGCTCGCGCACCTTGTAGTTGATCTTCTCGTTGCGCAGATCGGCCTCGACGCGCAGCCCTGCCTTGCGGCAGGCTTCCGCCACTTCAAGCGCGTATTCATCACCTTCCGAGGTGATGGTGCACACCATGATCTGCTGTGGCGCAAGCCACAACGGGAAGTGACCGGCAAAATTCTCGATGAGAATACCAGTAAAGCGCTCCATCGAGCCACAGATGGCGCGGTGCACCATCACAGGCGTCTTCTTCTGACCGTCGTGATCGACATAAAACGCTCCGAACCGTTCCGGCAGGTTGAAGTCGATCTGGGTGGTACCACACTGCCAGTCACGGCCAATGGCATCCCTCAGCACATATTCGAACTTCGGCCCGTAGAACGCCCCCTCACCTGGGTTGATCGCAGTTTTGATGCGCCCACCGGATTGTTCTTCGATCTGTTTTAGAACCTTGGTCATCACCTCTTCGGCGTGATCCCACAGCGCGTCGGAACCCACACGCTTTTCAGGTCGGGTGGAGAGCTTGACCACGATCTCACCAAAGCCGAAATCAGCATAGGTCGAGAGAATGAGGTCGTTGATCTTCAGACACTCTTCCGCCATCTGATCTTCCGTGCAGAAGATATGGGCGTCATCCTGGGTGAAGCCGCGCACTCGCATCAGACCATGCAACGCGCCTGACGGCTCATAACGTGACACCGAGCCGAACTCAGCAAGGCGCATCGGCAGGTCGCGGTAGGATTTCAGGCCGTGTTTGAAAATCTGGATGTGCCCGGGGCAGTTCATCGGCTTAATGACAAACGTGCGGTCGTCCTCGGTATCGGTGACGAACATGTTCTCCCGATACCAATCCCAGTGCCCGGAGGTCTCCCACAGAACCTTATCGAGAATCTGCGGCGCGTTGACCTCTTGATAATCTGCGGCCAGACGGCGGCGCATATAGGAGATAAGCGTTTGAAACAGCGTCCAGCCTTTGGCGTGCCAGAACACAACGCCCGGCCCCTCTTCCTGGAAGTGGAACAGGTCCATCTCGCGGCCAAGGCGGCGGTGGTCGCGCTTTTCGGCCTCTTCAAGCTGGTGGATATAGGTGTCGAGATCTGCCTGATTGGTCCAGGCGGTGCCATAGATGCGGCTCAGCATGGCGTTATTGGAATCACCACGCCAGTAAGCGCCCGCCACCTTCATCAACTTGAAGGCGGTGCCGATCTTGCCGGTTGAGGTCATATGCGGCCCGCGGCACAGATCGAACCAATCGCCTTGATAGTAAATTCTCAGGTCTTCGCCGGGCGGAATCGCATCGACCAGTTCCACCTTGTAAAGCTCGCCCTTGTCACGGAACACCTGCTTGGCCTTTTCGCGGCTCCACAGTTCCTTGGTGAAGGGGCGGTCAGCGGCGATGATTTCGCGCATCTTGGCTTCGATGGCGACAAAATCTTCCGGGGTAAAAGGCTCTTCGCGGGCGAAATCGTAGTAAAAGCCGTTTTCGATCACCGGCCCGATGGTCACCTGGGTTCCCGGATACAGCGCCTGCACCGCCTCGGCCAATACGTGGGCACAATCATGGCGGATCAGTTCGAGCGCGCGCGGGTCGTCACGGGTCACAAATTCGATGCGGGCATCATGGGTGATCTTGTCAGCGAGATCGCAAACAACGCCGTCCAGCGCCATGGCCACGGTCTTCTTGGCAAGCGACTTGGCAATGCCTTCAACGACCGCCACACCCGTTGTGCCGGCTTCATACTGGCGCGATGCGCCATCGGGGAATGTCAGGGTAATCACTTCAACGTCACTCCTTGCTCACTCCTGCAAACAAAGCAGGTAAGCCTTCTTGGGTTCAACAGCCTTCCAGCCAGCCGGTTCCAGCGGTCCATGGAGGGCAACAGATACGGCGCAAAGCAACCGCATTTGAAGCTGTACCCCAAGCCTATTGAATCGCGCAAGTCATGCGTGCCATGAAGGGAAAAAACAACCCGCCAGAACGGCACTATGCGCACGATATGGGGCGGAGTAATAAGGAAACGACCAGAAAGTAACTTGCTGTTTCCGGCGATCAAATGATATCGCTGAAACGACAGGTCAAGAAATGTGAGAACACATCGCTGGAAACAGGATTACGCATCACAGATGCGGCAGCCAGCTTCCATCGGATAGCGAGAAGAAATAAAACCATGATATCGGCGGCCTTTCCGCGTGAAGCCCGCCGTCATGTTTTTTGTTGCGCCGCTTAGTAAGCTAAGTCATTCACCCTTTAGAGGGAGCACACTATGTCCGTTTCACCATCCCAACGCGCCAACGCGGTTCGTTTTCTCGCCATTGATGCCGTACAGAAGGCCAATTCCGGCCATCCCGGCGCGCCGATGGGCATGGCCGATATGGCCGAAGTCCTGTGGAATGAATTTCTGAGCCATAATCCGGCCAATCCGCAATGGAGCAACCGCGACCGGTTCGTGCTGTCCAACGGCCATGCCTCAATGATGCTTTACGCGCTGCTGCATCTCACCGGTTATGATCTGCCGCTTGATGAACTGAAGCATTTCCGCCAGTTCCACTCCAAAACCCCAGGCCATCCCGAATTTCGCTATACGCCCGGCGTCGAGACCACCACGGGTCCGCTCGGCCAGGGCATTGCGAATGCGATTGGCATGGCGCTCGGCGAGAAGATGATGGCGGCGCAGTTCAACCGCCCAGGTTTTGAGGTGGTGGACCATTACACCTATACCGTCCTCGGCGATGGCTGCATGATGGAAGGCATCTCCCACGAAGTCTGCTCGCTGGCAGGCACCTGGAAGCTCAACAAGCTCATCGCCCTCTATGATGATAACGGCATCTCCATCGACGGCCATGTGGAAAAGTGGTTTGGAGATGATACCCCGAAGCGCTTTGAGGCTTATGGCTGGCACGTCATTCGCAACGTCGATGGCCATAACCCCAACGAAATCCGGGCGGCCCTGGAGACTGCCCGTAAGCAGAAGGAGCGTCCCACGCTCGTCTGCTGTAAAACCGTCATCGGTAAGGGCAGCCCCAATAAGGCAGGCACCCATGATGTCCATGGCGCACCGTTGGGCGCAGATGAAATCGCCGCCACCCGTGTAGCCCTCGACTGGCACCATCCCGCGTTCGAAGTTCCGGCTGATATCCGGGCGTCATGGGATGCCAAGGCCCGGGGCGCACAGCGTGAAGGCGCATGGGCAACGCTGTTTGCCGCTTACAAGAAAGCGCATCCAGAACTCGCAGCCGAATTCGAGCGCCGCGTTGCGGGCAACCTGCCCTCGGGCTTTGAGAAGCGCAGCGTCGATGCGATCCGTGCCGCCCAGGATAAGGCGGAGAATATCGCAACCCGTGTGGGAAGCCAGCGCGCGCTCAACGCCTTCGGCCCGGAATTGCCGGAATTGATCGGTGGGTCTGCGGATCTGACCCCCTCCAACAACACCTTCTGGTCGGGAAGCCACGACTTTGCGCCGGAAACGCCCGCAGGCAATTATGTGCGCTATGGCGTCCGTGAATTCGGCATGTGTGCGATCATGAACGGCATCAGCCTTTATGGTGGCCTTATTCCGTATGCGGGCACCTTCCTCATGTTCTCTGACTATGCCCGCAATGCGCTGCGCATGGCAGCGCTGATGAAGCTGCGCAACATCTATGTCTTCACCCACGACTCCATCGGTCTCGGCGAAGACGGGCCGACGCACCAGCCCGTCGAGCAGATTTCAAGCCTGCGGCTCATTCCCAATCTAGATGTCTGGCGCCCCTGTGACGTGCCGGAAACGCTCGTCGCCTGGCAGCAGGCATTGTTGCGCAAGGATGGCCCGGCGGTGCTGGCGCTCTCCCGTCAGAACCTTCCGGTTATCCCGCGCAATGGGGAACAGTTGCAAGCCATCGCCAAGGGCGGTTATGTGCTGGTCGATTGCGATGGAACGCCGGACATCGTCCTGATCGCCACCGGCTCTGAGATTGCCATCGCGGTTGAAGCGGCCAAGGTCATGAAGAATAACAGCGTGCGGGTCGTTTCCATGCCCTGTGCCGACGCCTTCGGCCGCCAACCGCAAAACTACCGCGACGCGGTGTTACCGCCCAATTGCAAGGCGCTGGCCATTGAAGCTGGCGTGTCCAATGGCTGGTATCAATACGCGGATGCTGTTATCGGTCTCGATAGTTTCGGCGAATCGGCTCCCGCAGGACAATTGTTCGAGCATTTTGGTTTCACTGCCGCACATATTGCCTCCAAGGCGGAAGCCATGCTCAAAAAGTAAAATAACATTTTCCGCGGTTGGGTGAGGACGTCAATAACGGGTCTCACCCACCGCGGATTGTCCCACAGCGAGATGGAACAATAGCTCAATGGAATACTTCTCTTTCACCTTCTTCCTGGCGATCCTGCAGATCATTTGGATCGACCTCCTGCTATCCGGTGATAATGCCGTCGTCATCGCAATGGCGTGCCGCTCACTGCCACCCCAGCAGCGTAAACTCGGTATGGTGCTCGGCGCGGGAACAGCCGTTGCGCTGCGTATCGTGCTGGCCATCCTGGTGACCGAACTTCTTGGCGTTCCTTATCTGAAGATCGTTGGCGGCCTGCTGCTACTGTGGATTGCGGTCAAGCTTGTGCTGTCGGATGAGGATGGACATGGAGAAATCCGCACCTCTGATAACCTGTGGCGGGCGGTGCGTACC
The DNA here is from genome assembly GCA_031546825.1 of Microvirga sp. GTDB lineage: Bacteria > Pseudomonadota > Alphaproteobacteria > Rhizobiales > Beijerinckiaceae > Hohaiivirga. Next base: position 67,530 of record JAVBJU010000030.1, read on the forward strand.
ATCGCCATCGCTGACGTTGTCATGAGCCTCGATAACGTCGTCGCCATCGCCGCTGCTGCACGCGGCCATTTTGAACTGTTCATCTTCGGGCTTCTGCTGTCGATCCCGCTGATCATGATCGGCTCAACCCTGATCATGTCGCTCATTCAGCGCTTTCCGATTTTCGTCTGGGCGGGCGCGGCCCTGCTCGGCTGGATTGCCGGAGAGATGGTGGTTGCAGATCCGGTGGTGCTGACATGGCTGTCCGAGAGCTTCCCCAACCTCGTGGTCAAGGCATCACATGCCTTCACCGGCTCAGCCTTTTCTCCGTCACCTACCCTGCATTACGGGGCGGCGGCTGTTGGCGCGATTATCGTTATCGCCACCGGCCTGGTTCTCTCGCGCAAAAAGCCGGAACAGCCAACCGCTTGAACTTGACCTGTTAAGCCCACGCGGTGGACATCATCTCGACTTGTCCACCGCGTCGGTTTCCACAGCAACGCATTCCAGTGGCGGCGGCGCATTGACGCCACACCAACGGCCATAGCGCCATGGCAGATACCATGCGGCGTTCTCGGCAAGGTGTTCGGGGACAAGATCAATGCCATGGCTGCCGCCCGGTCCGCACCGGCAGATGCGCGCAACACCGACCCAGCCGCCACGCCACAGCCCAAAGCGCTGGATTGCCTCATCGGTATAGCTTGAACACGACGGCCAGTGGCGGCATTGCCGACCGACCAGGCCTGATAAGGTGAGCTGGTAGCCACGAATGGCGTAATGGGCGATCCTGCTGGTGATTGACAAAGGTGCAGTCCTCATGCGCGCCATTCTAAGCGCAATGGGCTTTGCTCACAAATAGGCTTTGAACAATAGCCATTTACCACTTTTTCTGAATCGCTTTCCGCATCATCATCGCCTATATATCTCCCTTCCTCCATTGGGCAACTACCGTTACGGCATGTCTGATCGACACACCGAAGCGAGCTATTGTCCCTACCGCGCCATATATCATGCCATCCGCCAACCCGATCGTCATTGTCGATAACATCACCAGAACGTTCCACGACGGCGGTCGCGCCTTCCGCGCGCTCGATGGCGTTTCGATGACAATTTCGCGCGGCGAAGTGCTGTGCATCATCGGCCCGTCCGGTTCCGGCAAAAGCACCCTGTTGCGCACGCTGAACGGGTTGGAGACTGTCGATTCCGGCTCCATCGTCGTTGATGGCGTTGCACTGACCGACCCGAAAACCGATATGAACCGGCTACGCACCGAAGTCGGTATGGTTTTTCAGCATTTCAATCTGTTTCGCCACAAGACAGCGCTCGAAAACATCGTGCTACCGCAAACCGTTGTGCGCGGACGGCCCGCAGACGAAGCGGAGGCCCAGGCCCGTGCATTGCTGAAACGGGTCGGCATCGGTGAGTTTGCAGACCGTTACCCGAGCCAGCTTTCCGGCGGGCAGCAACAGCGTGTCGCCATCGCCCGTTCGCTCGCCATGAACCCGAAGATCATGCTGTTCGATGAGGCAACCTCCGCCCTTGACCCGGAAACGGTGGAAGGCGTGCTCGACCTCATGGGCCAGTTGGCCGAGGGCGGCATGACCATGGCGGTCGTCACCCACGAAATGCGCTTTGCCCGTCAGGTCTGCGACCGTATCCTGTTCATGGATGAAGGCAAGGTGGTAGAAGAGCGTGCGCCCCAGGACTTTTTCGACAACCCGAAGACCGAACGCGCCAAGCTCTTTCTCGACAAAATACTGTAGCTTTTCCCGAAGCGGCTCTTCGCTTGCAGCCGCTTCGTTTCACGACCCCGCAAGCCAAGAGGCCCGATGATGACAGCGTTACTCAGGAAACTTTCTCTTGCTCTGGCCCTTATGGTCGGCTGGATGGGTCTGTCCATCCCCGCCCATGCCGATGAGATGGATGAGATACTCAAACGCGGTGAATTGCGCATTGCCGTGCAAACGCAAGGCCCACCCGTCAGTTTTGTGGATAAGAACGGCAAGCGTACCGGCCTCGCTATTGATCTCGCCGAGATGATGGCGAAGGACCTCGGCGTCAAGCTGGTTATCCAGGATTACGACTGGAAGGCGCTGATCCCCGCCCTGCTCGCAGGCAAAGTGGATATGATCGCCGCCGACATGACCCCCACGCCCCAGCGCGCCGCCCAGCTCCTGTTCTCGCGTCCGATGTTCTATCTCGACAACGTTGCTTTCGCCCGTACCGATTCCCCGCTGAAAAGCTGGAAAGACGTGAACGCCGAAGGCAAGCTTGTTGGCGCGACCCAGGCCAGTTCCTATAGCGAAGTCGCCAAGAAGTTCACGCCGAAGGCCACTCTCAAGGAATTTTCCGGTGGTACGGTCGATGTGGCGCAAGCAGTTTCTTCAGGCCGTGTGGACGCCGGTATCTCCGACCTCGCCAACGTCGCAAATTTCGCCAAGGAACTCGGCAATATCAAGATACTCGAAGGCACGCTTTCCCGCGAGCCACTTGCTTTCGCCGTGCATCCCAGCCACAACCATTTGAAGTTCTGGCTTGACAATTATGTCGAACTGATCTCCTCCAACAAGCGTCTTGATGAGCTGTTGCAGTACTGGTGGGTCTCCTCCGATTGGGAGAAGGACCACAAGTAAGGCAGCGCCTTTTGAAGCGAAAAGAGGGCGGGAAGTTCCCGCCCTTTCCATGAACATAAAACCGAAAGCGAATAACGGCGTCCCTCTTTAAGCAGGACGCGGCATGATCCCGATGGAATGGCTCCTCGACTACTATAACTATAAAATCGTCGGGCAATATCTCGGCACGCTGACCTTTGGGTTCGGCCAGACACTCTATGCCGCAGGCATCTCTCTGGTGCTGTCGGTTGGCATCGGGCTGGTGCTGGCCCTGATGCGCCTGTCGAAACGCGGCGTGTTCTGGCGTCCGGTTTCGGCTTATATTGAGTTCATCCGGGCAACACCGCTTTTGGTGCAGATTTATCTCATCTATTCCGGCCTTCCGGTCTTGTTTCCTTCCACTGCGCGCTGGAGCGAATTGTGGCTGGGCATTCTGGCACTGTCGTTGCATACCGCCGCCTATATGAGCGAGATCATCCGTGCCGGTATCGTGTCCATTCCCCAGGGGCAGATCGAAGGCGCCAAATCGGTCGGGATGAACTACCGCCAGCGCCTGCGCCATATCATTCTGCCTCAGGCCTTCACCAATGTGTTGCCGCCATTGCTCGGTCAGACCGCGGTGCTGGTCAAAGACACCGCGCTGCTGTCGATCATCACCGTCTTCGAGATTATGAGCGCCGGGCTCCTCATCAACAGCGAGCGCGTCAAGCCCAATGAGAGTTTTCTGACCGTCGCCGCGTGTTATCTGCTGATTTACGCGACCCTGCTCGGCCTCTCACATGTGGTGCGCCAGCGCCTGGCCGGTCCGGCCTGGAATGCGAAGAGGTAAGCGATGATGGACAGCATTCTCCTTACCCTCAACCAGTATTATACCGTCTTCCTGAAGCTCCTGCCCTTCCTCACGCTTGGCTTCGTGCAGACGTTGAAATATTCTTCTGCTTCGATCTTGATCGGCTCGGCCCTCGGCTTCGTCATCGGCCTTCTGCGTAGCGAACGCCTGCCGGTCATCGACCAAGTGCTCGCGCTCTATATCCATATTTTGCGTGGCACGCCGTTCCTGGTGCAGCTCTACGTCTTCTATTTCGTGATGCCGAACACCAAGATCGCCTGGTTGCAATGGGACGCTGGCACCGCAGCCATTGTTGCGCTGTCGATCTACACCTCAAGCTACGTCTCGGAAATCGTCTCAAGCGCCATTGCCACCGTGCCCGAAGGCCAACGCAACGCCGCCATGGCGCTGGGCCTCACCCATATGCAGACCCTGCGCCTGATCATTCTGCCCCAGGCTTTGCGCCTGATGATCCCGTCAATGAGCGGCGTTTATGTGATGATCATCAAGAGCACCGCCGTGCTGTCGGTGGTCGCCATCACCGAGCTGACCCGCCAGGGCCAGAACATGATCCAGTTGACCCCGCGCCATGTGCTGTTCGTCTGGGTGGTCGTAGCCGCTTTCTACTTCGCCTATTGCTACCCGGTGCTGCGCTTCGCCCGCTGGACCGAACGCAAGCTCGGAACGGTGAAGCCGACGGAACTGGATTAGACCTTCCGAGCTTCGATCTCATCCAATGCCGCAACAATGGCGTCAAAAGTCAGCAAGGTCGAGGCGTGACGTTCGCGGAACGAGCGCACGGGAATGAAAACCGCAAAATCCTGCCAGCGTCCCTGTGGCGGTTCGCCGTTTTCCTTGAGCATCTTATGCATGGTATCGCGCAAGCAGCGTACTTCCGCGCCCGACATGCCAATCACATGCCGCGCCATCAATGACGCCGCCGCCTGACCGAGCGCGCAGGCTTTGACCTCATGGGCGAAATCGGTAACCACGCCATCCGCCACGACGAGATCCACAATCATCGTAGAGCCGCACAGTTTCGCCGTAACCCGCGCCGAAGCATCGGGCGCAGGCAGACGACCAAGGCGCGGGATATCAGCAGCCAGTTCGAGAATGCGTTTGTTGTAGATTTCGTCGAGCATGATTGGGACCAGTAATACTTTCTCATAAGAGAAAATCGCAATGTTTTATTATGTAGCGGCTTTGTGAATCAGTCAGCTACAATAACCTATTTTAAAAACATAAATTTCCTATGCACTGTTGCGAAAAAAATGACAGACTTCAATCACGCTGAGGCATAGAAAATTCATAGTGCTTTGAAGCGTTGTATTTTTATGTTGGAGGACCATATGCGTGTTATTCAATATCTCTCAATCAGTGGTCTTATAGCGATGACAGCAGCAGGGGCTGCCTTTGCAGGAGACCTGCCTTCAAAGCCCAGCAGGCCAGCCGCGCAGCCTTTCGTTACTCCCTATAACTGGACCGGTTTTTATGCGGGTCTGAATGCCGGAGCGATCTTCACTCCAAAAAACCTTGATTTCTTCTGGAGCAAACGCCGGAAGCTCTGACAGCGCGTAAAAAGAGCAATACCGGCTTCATCGGCGGTGCTCAGATTGGGGCTAACTATCAATTCGGCAGCTGGATTGTCGGTGTCGAAGCAGACATCGATTATCTTACTGCTTCCCAGCGTCTTCTGATGGATGGTATCTATCCAGGGGTGACCGAAATCTTACCGTCCCTCCCGACGATGGCCAGCACTCCCTATACACCACCTGAAGCGGGTAATAGCCCAATTAACCTGAGTTCTGCAAATATCAGTAATTCCGGGACCATCAGTGGTATTCTGACCATCAATGGCGTAAATTACGGGCGTGGCGTTCTCCATGGAAAAACCTTTTATCCGTCCGACGGGACCGCGCCCCATGATATCGCAACTGTAAACGGGCCGTCAGATCTAACTGGGCAGACCACAGCTACAACAACTCCATCGACCGCAGCAACACAGCCAGTCTCTGTGTCTTCCGTCGTGCGGGTGAAGCAGAATTACGTAGGCACCGTACGCGGCCGGTTCGGCTTCGCTTGGGATCGCTTCTGGTTCTATGGCACCGGTGGTCTCGCTTATGGTGATGTCGATATCAGCGCCTCCAGCACCCTGTCCAATGGCTCTGTATACTACGGTAGCAAATCCAGCACTAAAGTAGGTTGGACTGCAGGTGCCGGTGTGGAATATGCGCTCACAAATAATATTACAATCCGAGGTGAATATCTCTACTATGACCTCGGAAAATCCAAGGCTTCTGTTTATGACAACGGGACATATATCGGAAGTGCCAAAGCCGATATCAATGGAAGCATTGCGCGCGCAGCCATAAACTACAAATTCAATACCTTCTGAGCATACGGGACTTTCATATCAAGCTCCGTTTATCATGTTTTGTTGACCAATGAAGCGCAGAAAAATGGTATGCCATTTTACTGCGCTTCATTTTTTTGTAGTTGTGAACCTCTGGATCAGAAGAAATAAAACCCATACCCCTTTCCCCACCATGCGCTATAGTCGCCCGCAAATCTCCCCGCACCGAGGCCCCGGCCGGTTGTGGTGAAACGACATCACGGAGCATCTGACATGAAAGAGCGGCCGGACGTGAAAAGCGTCGTCGCCCCCGGTATCGAGCGCCCGAGCCGCGAGGAAGCGGAAGCGGCGGTTGCCACGCTGATCCGCTGGGCGGGTGATGACCCGCAGCGGCAGGGCTTGCGCGAGACACCCCATCGCGTCACCAAAGCGTTTCTAGACCTGTTTGCGGGTAACTTTGCTGACCCCGCCGAGACCCTTGATGCCACCTTCCCCAAGGAAGCGGGCTATAATGATATCGTGCTGATCGGCGATATCCGCTTTTATTCCCATTGCGAGCACCATCTTGTGCCATTCTTCGGCAAGGCCCATGTGGGTTATATTCCCTCAAAGCGCATCGTTGGCCTGTCTCGGGTGGCGAAACTCGTGCAGGCCTTGGCCCGCCGTCTGCAAACGCAGGAGCGCCTGACTGCCGAGATCGCCCAGACCATGCAGGACACCTTGAGTGCCGAAGGTGTCGCCGTGGTAATGGAAGCGGAGCATCTGTGCATGTCCATGCGCGGCATTCGCCAGCCGGAATCGCAAACCCTGACCGCTCACTTCACCGGGATATTCAAGGAAGACCCATTGAAGCAATCCCAATTCTTTTCGCTCGTCCGACGGAGCGCGCCATGAGTTTTCTCGAAGCCGTCTCGAAAAAAGACCTCGAACAAGGCACCCTTTTCGCCCCGCGTTTCGACGCCGCCGGCCTCATCACCTGCATCACGGTGGACGCCCATGGCGGCGCGATACTGATGGTTGCCCATATGAATGCCGAAGCGCTTGAAAAAACGCTACAAACCGGCTCGGTCTGGTATTGGTCACGTTCGCGCCAGGAACTTTGGCACAAAGGTGAAACCAGCGGGCAAATCCAGACGCTCATCGAGATGCGCGTCGATTGTGATCAGGACGCCCTGCTGTTGCGCGTCACCGTTGGCGGCGATGGCGGGTGCTGCCATACCGGGCGGCATTCCTGTTTCTATCGCTCGGTTATCCAGGCGGATGGGCAGGCGACGCTTCGGTTTGAAGAGTAGCCCGCCGCGCCTGCTCAATTCTCCGTCGGCAGATGCCTTTCCCCGGCTGTGGCGATATAATCGCGCATCTCCTCGCGTTCGGCCTCAATTTGAGCGATCCGGTATTTGACGATATCGCCAATTGAAATCAGGCCAAGAAGCGAACCGTTTTCCACCACCGGCATGTGGCGGAATTTACGATTGGTCATCAGCTCCAGAACCTCAATCAGGGTTGCCTGGCCGGTACAAACCACGACATCCCGGGTCATGTTATCGGCAATCGTTTCAGACAAAGCCACAGCGCCGCGCTCGGCAATAGCCCGCACAATATCGCGCTCTGAGAGAATGCCCAGGAGCGCGGTCTGCTCGTCGGCGACAACCACTGCACCGATGCGGTGGTGATGAAGGGCGCTGGCCGCGTCGCTTAATGTCAGACCCGGCCGGATCGAAATAACCTTCGGACCCTTGTTATGCAGTATCTGCTGGACACTCATCGTGCTTCCTCCCTGCTCGAGAGACATTCTCCCATTCTCGTTCGGACTCTTGCGAATCCGGCTCATTAGAAGAACACAAAACAGGGCAGAAGGGTTCTAGGCATTTGGTAGGCGATCATCGATCAAGGGAAACAACACAAAGCCTGCAAGGAAACCGCCGATGTGAACCTGCCAGGCAATATTGACGTTTTCGCCGGTAAAAACTTCAGGCAAGGTCGCTGTGGCATAGTTGCTCACAAACCAAAACACCAAAAAAACCAGCGTCGTATGATTGCGCAGCATCCCTTTGAAAGTGAAGCGCGGCAGCCGCAAATTGCTTTCGATGGCGCCGCCTTTGTCGAAGACATACCAAGGCGATGCCCCGAACAAGCCAGAGACAATGCCCGACGCGCCAATGGTTGGAATGAGGCTATAGGGTTGCATCAGATAGCAGGTCAGTGCCCCCATCAGCGCCGTGACCACACAGAAGACCAAGAACCGCGCAGCGCCCCAGCGGCGGGCGAGAGGGGAGCCAAAGGCGACCAGCCAGACTGCATTGAAGAAAAGATGCGTCCATGAGCCGTGCAGCAGCGCATGGGTCACGGCGGTCCATAAACCCGATTGCTGATCTCGCAAAATGCGCTCCAGCAGGAAGAGCTGCCACCGGCTGTCCGCAGCGTTGCCATCGGACAAGGCGTTCACCACCTCCGTTGCGCCGTCTGGCAGGAAAGCCACGCTCCAGCGCGCCGGAATGAGCGCGTAATCATAAAGAACCCGCAGATCCCCGGCATTGGTCAGCACCCACTCCCGCAAGAGATGAATGCCGACGAGAACGGCAAGAAAGGCGAGCACGACGCCGGGAATGTTGAAGATCGGCTGGCGCACCGACGGACGCTGGGAAGTCATCATGGGTAATTCATGCCACGAAGCGACGCGCCGCCATAGCCACCCCACGCGAAATCCTGTGAGCACCCTGCTGCGCTGAACCCGTTAACGCCGCGAAACCCACTCGTTAACCCTTTCTTAACTTCCAACTTGAGCCACCTCCTCCAAACTGGCAGTGTGTATTAACGAAATATTAACCCGGCATTCATGGGCCCCAGCAATGCTCAAATCGGTCACCAAAATTGTTAAATCAGCTCTGCTCGGTGCCGCAGTCACCGTGGCCGTGCTGACCGGTGCCCAGGCTCAGACCGTGGCATCCCTGCCCGCGCCGACGGAAACCATCGCCCCCGATGGCCGTAAGGCCAAGCCTGTCGCCGCCTGGGTCGACTTCTGCCAGCGTGAACCCGCCGAATGCGCCATCAACGCCAATGAGCCCGCCGTCATCACCATGACGCCGAAAATCTGGAACCAGATTGTTCAGACCAATCGCCAGGTGAACAAAAAAATCCAGCCGATGACCGATCAGGACCATTGGGGCACCGCCGATCACTGGGACCTCCCCACCGACGGTTATGGTGATTGTGAAGATTACCAGCTTCTGAAGCGTAAAATTCTGAGCGAAAAAGGCCTGTCGCACCGCGCCATGCGCATGACGGTCGTGATCGACGAAGAAGGCGAAGGCCATGCGGTGCTGATGATTCGCACCACCCAGGGCGACTACATCCTCGACAACAAGACAAACGCCATCCTGTCGTGGAATGAAACGCCCTATACCTATGTCAAACAGGAAGGTAACGAAAACCAACAATGGGTTTCGCTCGGTGGCGTCGCTTCGCCGACCACCACCGCCAATCGCTAATTGTTTCGAGACATAACGCGTAACTTGGGCCGCTCTCAAAAGCGGCCCTTTTTTTATGCAATGGGTTTTAAGCCTGCCCGGAAACGCTGCCCATTGGCGACATAGCCATCCGCCGACCGCACGAGCCCGGCGATCTCATCGGGCGTCAATACCCGCATTACCCGCGCTGGAGAGCCGACAATCAGCACTCCATCCGGGAACACCTTGCCCTCGGTGACCAACGCGCGGGCGCCGACGAGGGAATTTTTGCCAATCACCGCCTGGTTAAGGACGGTGGCCCCCATGCCGATCAGCGTGCCATCGCCGATGGTGCAACCGTGCAGGATGGCACCATGGCCGATGGTGCACCCCCGGCCAATGGTTAGCGGCATACCGACATTGGTGTGGCAGATCGTGCCGTCCTGGATATTGGAACGATCACCGAGAACAATCTCGGCGTTATCGCCCCGCAGCACGGCACCGAACCAAACGGTGGCATCAACACCAAGCCGCACCTTGCCCATCACCTGGGCCCCGGGCGCTATCCAATACCGCCCGTCTTCTGGCAGAATGGGAGCGATATTGTCGAGTGCATAGAGGGACATGGCGTCCTCAATCAGGTGCGACAGGCGAAGAACTTAGTCTTCCAGGTCGATATCGAGAACCGACATCGTGAAGATGTAGGAGCGATCGCCATCCTCATCATCAAGCGACAGAACGCCAACGGATTCCTCGCCGATATACACTTCAGCGGAATCACCCTTCTTGCCAAGCGTCCGCAATGTCAGATTAGTGTTGGAAAACGTGCGGCGGAGATACCGTTCGATTTTAACGAGTTCTGCTTTTTCCACTTTTGGAACCTCTTGAAACTGAAACCATGTGTCACGCCTTGCCATGCGCGCCGAGCGCGGGCAACCGGGAAATTTCTTCTAACCGCTATTTTTTAGCCATGCTGGCAAGAAGCTGATCCATAGACTGGGCCGGCTCGGCACAGCCTGCCGTACCGATCACCCGCGCTGGAACGCCCGCAACAGTCGTATTGCCGGGCACGGCTTCCAGCACCACAGAGCCCGACGCGATGCGCGCGCAGTTGCCGATGGTGATGTTGCCGAGCACCTTCGCACCCGCGCCGATCAACACACCGCTTCCCACCTTGGGGTGACGGTCGCCACGTTCCTTGCCGGTGCCGCCGAGCGTCACTTCCTGCAATATCGATACATCATCACCGATGACCGCCGTTGCCCCGACCACGAGGCCGGTGGCGTGATCGAGAAAGACACCGCGGCCGATACGGGCCGCCGGATTGATATCGGTCTGCAACACCTGCGACGACAGGCTTTGCAGATAAAGCGCAAAATCAACGCGTCCGGCATTCCACAACCAATGCGCCAGCCGATGGATCTGGATGGCATGGAAGCCTTTAAAATAAAGCAATGGCTCAATGAACCGCGCGCAGGCCGGGTCGCGCTCGACCACCGCCATAAGATCGGCGCGCACATCCATCGCAATGGACGGCTGCTTCGCCGCCATATCCATATAAGCATGGACGATCAGGTCCGGCGGCAAAGGGCCATGACCAATACGGGCAGCGATGCGGTAGGCCACTGCCTCCTCCAGCGTATCATGGGTCAGGATTGAGGAAAGGACAAAACCGGCCAGCGCTGGCTCATCAACGCAAACCTGCTCCGCCTCCTGCCGCACGCGGTTCCATACCGGGTCAGCTATTGCGACGGATGTGTCCTGCCGCTGTCGATGATCGCTCAGAGTTTTCATGGCGTCTTCCTTCGTGCCCTCACAGCACTTTATCCCATTCATGCGCGCTGAGCCAAAAATGCAAGCACGGCCTCTTTATGAACCCTGTCTCCAACCGCGAGATTGTGGTCACGCCCCGGAATGTCAACCGCCCTCGCATGGGGCATCATTCCTGCCAGCGCGTGAGACGAACCGGCAACATCGTCTTTGGTTCCGACGCAAATCAGTGTCGGGGCCAGGATGGATGCGACCTCCGCTTCCGTCAATGTCTGGCGTGATCCGCGAATGCACGCGGCCAGCGCCCTTAGATCGCTCTTGGTGCGCTCGGCGAAAGCACGGAACATCCGTTGCATGGGGTCGCTCAGTTCATCGAGCGAACGCGCCTCCATTGCCTCGGCGATGCTGATCGGCAAGCCGACCCCATCAACGAGATGATCGCCAAGCCCACCAAGCAATGCCGAACGAACGCGCTCGGGAAACTGCTTCGCCGCAAACGCGGTGATGCGCGCGCCCATGGAATAACCCATGACATCCGCCCTCTCAATGCCAAGATGGTCAAGCAGGCGCATGGCGTCCTGCGCCATGATATCGGTGGCGTAATCCTCAGGCGCATAGCGCTTGTCGCTTTTGCCGTGGCCGCGATTATCAAGGGCAATCACCCGAAAACCGGCGTTATTCAGCAGCTTGACCCAGCCGGTATCGACCCAGTTCACCTGATGTGTCGAGGCAAAACCATGGATCAGCAGAATGGGTTCGCCTGCGCCTTCGGCGGGCATCTGGTCGATATAGGCGAGGGAAACGCCGTTGGAGGAAAAGAATTGCATGATATTTCCATGTTCCATCTCAACAAATCGGACGGAAAGTGATTTTACCTCACTTCGGACACTAGGCTTGATGCGTCAAGTTGATTATGTTGCGGCGCACATCGCCTGTTTTTACGCGCGCTATTGAGGTTTGTCATGGCTGATAAGGGTATTCCCCACTTCCACAACGAAACCGGCGTTGCCGCCATTCAAGTCGGCTCGAAGGATTTCATGTGTATCGGCGCAAAGCCGCCGCTGGATCATCCCCATGTCTTCCTTGATATGGGTGGCGATGACCAGATCGTCTGCCCCTATTGCTCGACGTTGTTCCAATACGACGCCACGCTCGAAGCAGGCGCATCCCGGCCTGCCAGCTGCATTTATACCGAATCGCGCGGCGTGGTCGCCTGACGTGTCAAAAACCATCGCCATCGTCGGTGCCGGTATCGGCGGCTTGACCGCGGCCCTCGTGCTGGCACGTGCCGGTCATCAGATCACGCTGATTGAGCGCGCCACCGGTTTTTCCGAAGTGGGAGCCGGTTTGCAACTGTCTCCCAATGCCAGCCGCCTTCTGGTGGCGCTCGGCCTCGGACCGGCTTTACAGCGGGCAGTTTCTGAGCCGCAGCGCGTCGTCATTCGCTCGTCAGCATCGGGCGCGCAGATCGGCGAGGTCGCTCTCGGCGCTTTCATGCGCGACAATTTCCAGTCACCCTATTGGGTCATCCACCGCGCTGATCTTCAGATGATCCTGCTTGATGCAGTGCGCTCGGAGAAAGCGATCCAGCTCGTGGTTGGGCGCAATGTCACCAGCGTCGAGCAACGGGCGGGCGGAATCGTTCTGCACATGCGCTCCGATGGCGGTGCCGATGAAACCGTAACGGCGGATCTCGTAATCGGAGCCGATGGCGTGCGCTCCACCATGCGCGCCCTGATGGGCGACAAGCGCGAACCCACCTATCGTGGTTACGTCGCATGGCGGACCACTGTTGATACTGCGATGGCACCTGCCACCTTGCCACGCAATGAAGTCGGCCTATGGCTCGGCCCGCGTGGACATGTGGTGCATTATCCGGTTAAAGGCGGCAAGCAGATCAACATCGTCGCCATTGAGCGGCGCGCAACCTCGGTCGAAGGCTGGACCGCGCCCGGAACCCGCGAAGCCCTGCTGAAAAGCTTCGGCACCATCGCCCCTGAATTATCCAAACTCTTGTCGAGCCAAAAGAACTGGCTCTTGTGGTCTCTGGCCGATCTTCCGGCCCAGAAAATGGCCAAGGGCCGTATTGCGCTGCTCGGCGACGCTGCCCACCCGGTTTTGCCCTTCCTGGCCCAAGGCGCTGCGCTCGCCATCGAAGACGCGTTCTGCCTCGCCCAGGAACTCGAACTGTCACCGCAGGATGTTCCAGGCGCGCTGCTGCGCTACCAAAGCAAGCGGCTTGGTCGCGCCATTGAGGTGCAATCACACGCCCGACGCAACGGCAAAATCTACCACGCCTCCCTGCCCGTCGCCTTTCCGCGCAACATCGTCATGCGCCGCCTCGGCCCCCAGGGCATGGCACGGCGCTACGAATGGCTCTACGGCTTCCGGCAGGATGGCAAATAGGCCCGGCTTACGAGAGTGAAGTGCGTTTAATATGAAACGCACTTCACCCCAGATTCTTTGATGCCGTAACGCTTTGCGTTTAACCGGCGATCCACTTAAAACGCGCGTTACTCTAAACAGTCTCTCACAACACGTGGCGATAAAGCGTCTCGGCTATGGCATCGGAATTGTTGTCGCCGGGGGCGACTGTGGCCGCGTGCACCCTGATGTGATCCGCCGCATTGCCCATGGCAACACCGAGCCCAACGGCTGATAGCATACTGGTGTCGTTGTGGTTGTCGCCAAAGGCAATGATTTCGCTCGGCGCAATGCCATGCTCCGCTGCCCATTCGATGAGCTTGTTGCCCTTGCTGTTGCCGTGGTTGGCAATATCGAAGCCGTCGGCGGCAAACCATTCGCAACTCAAGCCGATTTCGGCGATGATATCATGCTCAAGCGCTTTCGCCGTTTCGTGCTCGGAATGCAGCACGACAAAACCGTAGATATGCGCCTGTTCGGTAATAATCTGCGTGAGATCATCGCGCTTGCGCATGAACGGGCGCAAAGGCTCCGGCAGTGTCTCGCTCCACTCCAGGTAGTATTTAAGGGTGCGGTCCATCGTCACGTAATTCATGGCGTCAGCGCAGAGCGCTCGCGTGAGCATGCCATGCTTCTTCGTGAGATTGAGCAGATGCGCTGCGTGCTCCGGCTTGATCGGATTAGCAGAAAGCGCGCGCATCGCAACAAAATCATAGGCATAGGTGCCGTTGCAGCAAATGGCAGGCGTATCGAGTTCAAGCTGGTGATGGTAGGGCCGCGTCACCGAGTGGTGACGCCCGGTCACAATGATAACCTTGACCCCTTTTGCGCGCGCGGCCCTGATGGCATCAATGCTGGACGGGCGAATCTGACGCCGCCCGTCGAGCAGGGTGCCATCAAGATCGAATGCTATTGCTTTATAGGACATGGCCCACTTTATTGCGCCCGATAATGGCAGATATCGGGCGTCAGTCATTTGGTGCGGACGGCGGGGGTCGAACCCGCACGGGGTTTATTCCGAGGGATTTTAAGTCCCTTGCGTCTACCAGTTTCGCCACGTCCGCGTGCCGTTTTGACTTATAGGGAGAGTGGCGTTTTAGCAAGTGCCCAAGATCATGCCGAAAGACACGCTCAATAAAAGCGGCCATACGGCCCCCAGCCCGGCCCCCATGTGCCCCAGTTCCACGACGCATCCTGCATCATGCGCGCTGCCATCAATTGCTTGTCAGCAATGGCCTGCGCCTGCGCGATGCGCTGGTAGGCACCATAGGCTTCCTCACCGCCGTAATAGACACATTTGCAGCCGACTGGGTCGGCATAGAGGTAGAGCACGGCCCTGCTTTTCACTGTCATCATGGTGAACCGCTGTGATGGCAGCTTTGCAAGTTCCGCCACCCGCTCCGGCGTATTGGCGATCTTCACCTTGAACCCGGCGGCTGCCATCATCTCTTGCTTGCGCTCCACCTCAGCCTGACAGCCAGTGAGCACGACGGCCATCGATAGAGCGGCGACCACAACGCTGAATTTCCGCATGGATGTCTCCCGAGCAGGATGATGGTAAAGTGCGGCAACCTTACCGCATTATGCCAAATCTGTCGCCATCGTCGCGGAATTTTGAACGCCCCTCAGAGCATCGACCGCATCCGGCCAGCCAGTTCCAGGGCGCTGCCATAATCGACCTTGCCGGTGCCGAGCAATGGGATCTCGGCCACCAGAACGGCCCGCGGAATCCACAATTCCGGAAAACCCTCGCTCTTGCCAAATGCCATGAGATCATCCTTGTCGACCGCTTGGCGGCTCGTCACCAGAACGAGTTGTTCCCCCTTACGCGGATCGGGCAAGGCCACAACCACGTGGTTGTCTTCGGGCCACAGCTTCTGCACCAGCGCCTCGACGGCCGCCAGCGACACCATTTCCCCACCCAGCTTGGCAAAACGCTTGGCACGTCCCCGGATTGAGACATAACCATCGTCATCAACCACAACGATATCACCGGTATCATGCCACCCGTCCGGGGGGGCAATCACGCCGTCCGCACCCGCCAGATCAAGATATCCGCGCATTACATTCGGACCGCGCACATGGAGCCGCCCGCCATCGGTAAGGCCCTCAACCGGCTCGAGCCGCGCTTCAATGCCGGGCAGGAATGTGCCAACCGTGCCGGGGCGAATTGCGTGCGGTGGATTTACCGCGATCACCGGCGCGCATTCGGTCGCGCCGTAGCCTTCCAGAAGAAGCGTGTTGAAGGGTTCCCAAAGACGGCGCGTCTCTGCTCTAACCTGCTCGGCCCCCGCTACGATGATCCGAACTTTGGAAAGCATCCCCTCTTCAGCCGCACGGACGTAATGGCGCGAGAAGGTATCGGTCGCGATGAGAATGGATGCATTCGTCGCAGCGATAAGCCTGGGAATTTGGCGAAAATGCAGGGGGCTCGGATAGAGCACCACGCGATGCCCGGTAAACAGCCACAGCAGCAGGCCCGCCGTGAGGCCAAAACTATGGAATATGGGCAGCGGGTTAAACACCGCATCATCGGGCAAGAGGCAGTGGCGCACGTGCACGTCGATCTGATGAACATTGGCCAAAAGATTGGCGTTGGTCAGCGCCACACCCTTGGGCAGCCCCTCAGAGCCTGAGGTGAACAGGATGACAGCGTCATCATCTGGCATCACCCCGGATTTTTCATGAATTTTCCGGGCGAAAAACCTTCCCACCAGGCCACGCAGCTTATCGAATGAGGTGATCTCGTCACGCACATCTTCGAGATAAATCACCGCGTAACCGGCAGACGTGAAAGCGGCAACAGCATCGTCGAGCTTGCCGTGCTCGATGAACCGCCGCGAGGTGACAATAAGTTTGAGACCTGCCGCCTGACAGGCTGCATCGAGATTACGCTGCCCCGCCGTGAAATTGAGAAGTGCAGGAACCCGCCCGAACGCATTGAGGCCAAACAGCACCGGGATAAGCGCCTGGCTGTTGGGCAGCAATACGCCCACCCGTTGCCCTGGCGAAGTCAGCGCTTCCAGCTTCCGGCCAAGCACCAGCGATGCAACGATCAGCCGCCCATAGGTTATGGGGCGGCGCTCGTGATCTTCGAGAATAACCTTGCCGCTGCCATATTTATGAACGGCGTTGACCAGTGCCCCAAACAGAGTGGTGCGCGTATTCGAGGCATCGAACGGAGTAGCGGGATACTGGGTCAGCATTCTTATCCCTTTGAGTCTTTATTGATGGGGGCCTGATAGGCGAGCCCCATATCCCACGGGAAGAAGATCCAGGTATCCTGACTGACTTCGGTGACGAAGGTATCCACCAGTGGACGCCCGGCAGGTTTGGCGTAAACCGTGGCAAAATGGGCCTTTGGCAGCATTTCGCGAACGATTTTTGCGGTCTTGCCGGTATCGGTCAAATCATCGATCACCAGAACGCCCTCGCCCTTGGTCGCCTTGATGGTATCGGCAACATCCTTGAGCACGCTCAGTTCACCCTGATTTTTGTAATCATGGTAGCTGGCGATGCACACCGTTTCGATCATGCGCACATCAAGTTCGCGGGCAATCACCGCTGCCGGAACGAGACCACCGCGTGTAATGCAAACGATGCTGTTGAAAGGCCCAGCTTCCGCCAGTCGCCAGGCTAGTGCCCGCGCATCTCGGTGGAACTGGTCCCAGGAGACGGGAAACATTTTTGAGGGATCGGGCGTCATGAAACGATACTCTTTGCCAGACTGAAAATGGAGATTAGTTGCTTTACACTCAAAACCCTTGGGCTTGAAGCTCCCGGATCAAATCGTGCACTGCCTTTACCGCGGATTTTAACATGTCCGCATCGCGGGCGCGCACGACGATCTGGTTGGCAAAGCCCTTTTCGGTGAGGCGCGGATAGGAGCCAACCGAGGTTGCCGGAAAAGCCTCGGCAATGCGGGTCAGCCCGGTGCCGTAATCCCCCTCCTTGATGCCGGGAACCTCAATGGTTTCAGACAGCATCTTTGCGCCGGTTTTGAGCAAGGGCGCCAAATTATCCAGCATTGCCTGCATGATGGCGGGCACCCCCGCCATGACGAAGACGTTGCCGATATGGAAACCGGGCGCGTTGGAAACCGGATTTTCAATCAGCGTCGCCCCCACCGGGATGCGCGCCATGCGCCGCCGCGCCTCGTTGAGCTCGTCACGGCTGAACCGTTGTAACAGCATGGCAATCGCTTCATCATTTTCCCGGATTTCAACACCGAAAGCCCGGGCGATGTTCTCGGCGGTGATGTCATCATGGGTCGGCCCAATGCCGCCGGTGGTGAAGAGATAGGTGTAGCGCGCCCGCAACGCATTGACGGCGGCCACAATATCGTCCGGCTCATCTGGCACCACGCGCACTTCACTCACGTCAATGCCAAGCGCAGTCATGTATTCGGCGATATAGCCGATATTTTTATCCTTGGTCCGACCGGAAAGAATTTCATCGCCGATCACCAAAATGGCCGCTGTTACCGTCTCTGTCATGCCCCTCGCTCCCATCCCGTGCGCGCTTCATTTCTAATACCCGATTACCGGCAAGGGAATTGTAATTATTCAGGAGAGACGCCTTTTTCGTGGCAACCCGTGGCGGATAAGCGATGGCTGGATGGACAAACGTGCAGAGACCATGCATGGGAAATCCATGCTCTACTCTGCCCCGCTCCTCGAAGGCCGCCTGATCCAGCGCTATAAGCGTTTCCTCGCCGATGTGGCGCTCAGTGACGGCACCATTGTCACCGCCCATTGCGCCAATTCGGGCTCTATGCTCGGCCTCGCCACACCGGGCAATCGGGTCTATCTCTCGCAATCCACCAACCCCAACCGCAAGCTCGGCTATTCGTGGGAGCTGGTGGAAGCCGCGCCCGATGGAGCGCGTCCACAACTCATCGGCATCAATGCTTCCTTGCCCAATCGACTGGTTGGCGAAGCGCTTGCGGCACAAAGGCTTGAGCCTTTTGTGGCCTATACCGGCATCAAGCCCGAAGTGAAATACGGCGAGGCGAGCCGGGTTGATTTTCTATTGACGGCGGAGGGGCAAAAGCCCTGCTATCTTGAGGTTAAGAACTGCCACATGATGCGGGAAAGCGGGCGGGCCGAATTCCCCGACAGCGTGACGAAGCGCGGCACCAAACACTTGCAGGAGCTTGCCCGCATGGTCGATCAGGGCGCGCGCGCCGCCCTCGTTTATGTCATTCAGATGCAGGCCGACAGCTTTGATATCGCCCGCGACATCGACCCGGTTTACGACGCCGCCTTCAAGGCTGCGCTCGCAGCCGGCGTGGAAAGCAATGCCTATATCTGTGAAATTGCCCCAACCGGCATCAGCATTGGCCGCCCGGTGCCCATCGTCACGCGGCGGTGATGGGCCGCTCATAAATGAGGTTGAGCCGGGTGCGTACAAGCAAGCGATAGCCCTTCTCGATGAGTAGCGCCGGAATGTCGAACTGCCATAGCGTGTGACTGTCTTCGATGATCAGCAGTCCGGGATAAAGGCTCTCTTCGGCATCGCGGAAAAAGGGCCCGAGAATCAGGTCTTCAGACCCCTCCGCATCAATTTTCATGGCATCAATGCGGGTTAAATTCTCGCGTGCAATCAGCGTCATGAGCGGCAGCGCCGGAACGCGGATAGCGTCCGTTTGGCTGGAGCCAATGATTTTCAGGCTCGATTCCCCGCGATTGACCGGGTCGAGAAACAAGGTCAGTTCGCCCGCCTTGTCGGCCACGGCGCAGGCAATGGCCTTGACGGTATGAAACGGATTCTGGGCGATATTGTAAATCAGCCGGTCGAAAATCTCGGGCTGCGGCTCAATCGCCAGAATGCGCGCCGCCCCACCCGAGCGGGCCGCTGCAAACAACGCATAAGCGCCCACATTGGCCCCGATATCAATGAAGCGGAAGTCTTCGGTGATCCGCTCCTGCAACAGGTTGAGTTCCACCGTGTCGAACGATTGTGGCGCAAACAGCATCCGCTTTTCGCACATATTATTGAGCGGAAACAGGCGCATTTTCACGCCCAGCATGTCCACATCGAGCGGCGCACCCTTGAGGCGCGGGATCACCAGCGCCCGCAGGAAATAAGACGCGCGCAAGCCGAGCCATGTGTCCGGCAGATGGCGCGTCCAATGAAGCGCGCGGCGGATGAGGCCGCGTGGTTCGTAAGCGCCATAAGGCTTTGCGTTTTCGGATTGCTCTGGCATGGAAGCGAAAAATTACCCGATTTTCCCGGCCGATACGGCCAATAAAACCTGTTATACACGGCAGCACGCCCAAGGCCATAGCGAAACAGGGCATGTCCGCCATCCTTTTTTTGAGCCCGCGCGGGCGCTATCCAATTGCACAAATCGGCGCGGCGTGCCAAACCGTGGTTAGCGCCTCATGCAGGCATCCCAGTTGGGGATCGGAGCATCACGGCCCGCCTTTTCGGGCGGCCTTACCTTCCTGCGCAAGCGCTCTCGCAGCCTTGCCGCAGCCGGATCAGACCATGAATGACGAAACGACAATCGAACGCCGCCGCTCGCCGGAACCGCCGATCTACGGCCCGGAAGCCTTTGAGGGTATGCGCCGCGCCGGGCGGCTGACGGCGGAAGCGCTTGATCTCATGGCGGATCACGCCAAGCCCGGCGTCACCACCGAAGCCCTCGACAAGCTGGCCTACGCCTTCGCCCGCGACCACGGCGCTTACCCGGCGACACTGCATTATCGCGGCTTCCCGAAATCCATCTGCACCTCGATCAACCACGTGGTGTGCCACGGCATTCCCAACGATAAGCCCTTGAGAGACGGAGATATTATCAATATTGACATCACCCTCATTCTCGATGGCTGGTATGGCGATTCCAGTCGCATGTACTATATCGGCGACGTGCCGCGCCGGGCCCAGCGCCTGTGCGAGATCACCCATGAGGCGATGATGCTTGGCATCAACGCGGTCAAGCCCGGAGCCACCACGGTGGACATCGCCCGCGCTATCCAGACCTATGCCGAAGCCGAGCGCTGCTCGGTGGTGCGCGACTTCTGCGGCCACGGCATTGGCCGGGTTTTCCATGATGCACCAACGATTTTGCACTATGTCGAGCCCTCCTACAGCGTGACGCTTCAGCCCGGCATGATCTTCACGGTCGAGCCCATGCTCAACCTCGGGCGGCCCCATGTGAAGACCCTCTCCGATGGCTGGACCGCCGTCACCCGCGACCGCTCGCTGTCGGCGCAGTTCGAACACTCGGTCGGCGTCACCGAGACCGGCGTCGAAATTTTCACCATGTCGCCACGCGGCTATACCCAGCCACCTTACGCCACGGCGTGAAAGTAAAGCCACGGGTTTAAATGGTGCATATGGCATCATTCACTTGAGCGGCGGCCCTCGGGTCGCCGTTTTTCGTGGCGCGCATCCATATTGCCCTACGCGACCACTTTACCCAACTCCCGTTTTCCCGTTCCAATTACGGTGACAGTTTACTTATCTCCCGTTTTGTGTCATCATCGCAGAATGGCACGTATCGCTCGTCTTGTGGTCCCCGGACTCCCCCATCATATCACGCAACGCGGCAATCGGGGTGAGCCGGTGTTTTTTGAGGCGGCGGATTATCGCGCTTATCTTGATCTCCTGAAAATCCATGCGCCGAAATCGGGCACGCGGCTGATTGCGTGGTGCCTGATGCCGAACCACGTGCATCTCTTGGCAATCCCCGAAGCCGCCGATGGGTTGCGGGCCATGCTGGGCGAAACCCATCGCCGCTACACCGCCCACATCAATGCGCGCAACAAATGGACCGGCCATTTATGGCAGGGGCGTTTCGGCTCGGTGGTGATGGATGAGGCGCATCTAGCCCACGCGGTGCGCTATGTCTGCCTTAACCCGGTGCGTGCCGGTTTGGTGGCGCGGCCGGACGACTGGCAGTGGTCGAGCGTGGGTGC
>JAVBJU010000028.1:0-57883 GCA_031546825.1 Microvirga sp.
CAGGCGCCGGCGGCCTATGCCGAAAAGATCGCTGCCATTGGCTTCCCCATGGGGAAGCCAATGGCCCTACCGGCGCAAACCAGCGCCACAACCAAGGAGCGGACTCCAGTTATCAGTGGATGAAACTTCGGAGGCAGGTCAGAGGGCATGATAATGGATCTAGAAATTCGAAACTCCTACATAGTAGGCTCAGAATTATTTCGTAAAATAACGAAAGAAAAAACTGTAAAACACCCAACTTCTGACGGATTTTCTGAGGGAAATATTTTATCTGAATTTAATAGTATTTCTGAAAAAACACAAAGAGATCACGATTTACTATCAGCAAGCCTATTCATAAATTCGTTATATAAAAAAATTAAACATATTTATAATCAGATATTTGACTATTCCTATAGTAAAGAAATATTCATTTTCATGCTTGTGTCCAGAACCAACGCTGAGTTTTTAAAAATAATTAATTCTCAACTTGAACAATCAAAAATTGAATCAAAAAAGGGAAAATATACGCATTTAGAAATGGAAAGCAGGAGATTATTAGATGGAGTTGCGGGGCAAACTCTAACAGCGGATACAATGTTAGAAACAATGATTGACGTAATACCATATTGGTTATTCCAATTAGAGAACTTTGAGTCAACCACAAGTCAAGATTTATCTAAATTACGGATAGACATAATTGAATTGATATTACATATTACATCTATAGAGCAATCGTTGAAAAATTCATGGCTCTCAATTTTGTGGGAAGGCAATAAATTTAAAAATACAAACATAGAAGTATTTGATAAGGCTTACACTGAAAAACAATTTGCATGGTATTCAAGAATAGAATTAGATAAACTTTTAGAACCAATGCTAGATATGACCTATGGTACGAAAGAAAAAGGAATATTTTCCGCTGATTCTAGTGCCCTTTACAAAACTATTTACTCAATATAGCGAAAACACAGGGGAAATAGAAATTTTATTTTTGATATAGATAAAAATTCATCGACCCAACGAATGCATACTTCTGAAAAGCACATGCTAAGCAGATCATACGTTGGTTTATTCGTTAATGAACGGCTATTTTTAGATCAAGATAATTCCTTTCATATAACCTGTGCGGACCTTAATAGAGCGTGGTGGGTTATTTCCGACGCTACCGATCTGATTTTAAAAAGAATTAAAATATTGAAACTTAATAAAAATGATGCAAAGAGCCTAGATATTAGGTTTTCTCGTGGCGAGCTAAATTCAATTTTGATGGCAACATTAAATTTTTGTTCAGATAAAGCTAATTTTATATTAAATTTATTTACATGCAATTCATCCAATGCGAAACAACTCTTTAATAAGGGCGTATGGTCTCACCCACTAATTCAATGCACTGACGAAGAATACCTTATTGTTGGATCAGTGTTAGCGGTAGGATGCGCGATACGGAGGGTGGAAAGCTGGTTGGAGCAAGGCGGCCTTACCAACCAGCGCGATTTTAGGGCAAAGGGGTTAGTTTTTGAGGATCATGTTAGGCGTATTATTTCGTCTAACTTGGAGAAAAATAATATTTTACGAGATACACATTGCCTTGACGATGCTATAACTATAGGAAATGAAGAAATTGATATGTTATTCCGTGTTGGAAATACCATATTTGTATGTGAAATTAAATGTCTTTTAACACCTCATGACCAACACCAGCGTTATAATTATTATAAAAAATTGATTGCAGCATCTAAGCAAGTATCCCGAAAAATTATTGCTGTTAAAAATAATATAGATAAAATACTAAAAATATTAAATACCACTAATGAAAATATTACAGTGATCCCGATTGTGATACTAAACCAAGGATTTGGCGTAGGAATACTTCAAAATGGTGCATATGTAACTGATTTAAATTATTTATCAATATTGACAAGTGGCGGATCATATAACGCAGGATCAGCAAATTTGAAAGGCAAACCTTTTACAGAATACAGAATATTATATAAGACAAATTTGGAATTTGAAAGCAATATTGGCAATCTATTGACTAATGTTGAGTCGTTATCTCGGTATAATGGTAATTTGAAATGGAAAAGTCAACCAATTAATTCTTCATTGCTTAAATACAAGGGGTTTGAGATAGATTTAAATTATTCATTTGATAGTGTCTATCTTAGTGACTGGCCAATTCACCCTGGATCTATGGCAGAATTATTTAAGAGGTCTCAATAATATATTTGAAAATAAACTTTCTCTTTTCTCGGCAGCATTTGTGGCCTGAGATTACGTCACAAACTCCGGAATTAGTTCCGACACCATAGGAGCGATGGGACTACCGACGTAAGCACTCTTTATAGTTGTACCACATGATGAAAATCTAAGTAAAAATACGCTGGCCTAGCAGAAACTAATTTTGATTAAATTTCAATAAGTTGAACCTATTTTACGACTTCCTTACTTCGTGAAAACTTAGGGAGCGCATCAGCGATGTTGCGTGAAGTATGTATAGCTTAAAATCCCTATAAAATAAGGGGTTGAGCTATATTCTTACGACAATCAGACAGCGCTAATCTTCAATCCTGAAAGCTCAGAAAATGTTGGGATGAGCTATCTCACTTCACCCGTACCGGCGCACACTTATCCCCTGTTTTGGATTTAGGGCGGGGGATATGGGGGGAGACTTTCAGAACGGTGGGGGCGTTCAATGCCGGATAACAAGCCATCACATAGCGGCTTCACACCCGATGATTGCGCTCAAGGTTTTTCGCGTGATGCTTATTTGATGCTTGGCTTTGATACGCCGACCTAGCCAGCGGTGCTAAGCCTTTGAAATAAATGGTGGGTGTTGAAGGGCTCGAACCTTCGACCCGCTGATTAAGAGTCAGCTGCTCTACCAACTGAGCTAAACACCCACTGTCGCTTGGCGACCGGCAATTTGTGCCGAGGTGGAGCGTGTAACAAAGCGCGGGGGTGCTGTCCAGCCCCAGGGGCGAGATTTTTCGGTGTTTCTTACGATAGGTGCATTTTCTCGCCATTCTTTGCACGGATAATGACAATGTTCACGTGAAGCCCATGCGGTTTGGACACGCGAGCACCTGTTAATGGGAAAGGACGCCATGACCATGCACCACAAAACCCCTTTAGAATTCCCCGTTCAATATAGCGAGGCGGAATGGCGGCAGCGGCTCACGGCTGAGCAATATGCGGTAATGCGCGAGGCGGGCACGGAGCGGCCTGGCAGTTGTGCGCTAAATTTTGAAAAGCGGGCGGGCACCTTCTCATGCGTCGGTTGCGGCCAGGCTTTGTTCAAATCCGGCGAAAAATTTGAAAGCGGCACCGGCTGGCCCAGCTTTCAGGTGCCAGAGCCCGATGCGGTTGCCACCTCGGTTGATGACAGCCACGCCATGCGGCGCACCGAGGTGCATTGCGCCCGATGCGGCAGTCATCTCGGCCATGTCTTCCCCGATGGGCCGCCGCCGAGCGGGCTGCGTTATTGCATCAATGGCATCGCCATGGATTTTGAACCTGCCTGAAGGCTCCTTGTGCCGCCGCTTGTCTGCAACTTGCGGCGGCGCAAAATGCGCCGTGTTGTTGCGGGCTATATCTGCGGTTGTTATTGAGATAGATCAAACCAGTGGAGTGGCCTGTGGCTCGAAGTGATATTGATGCGGTGCAGCGGCGCCGCGGCTATGAAGGCCCGGCGTTTTTGTCCTATGGCTTTCGCCCCTTTTTCTTCCTGGGTTCGGTCCATGCTGGCTTGAGCATTCTGGTGTGGCTGCCGGTTTTCTACAGCCAGTTCACGCTCTCTTCGGCAATGGCACCGCTGGAATGGCATATCCATGAAATGCTCTATGGCTTTCTTCCGGCGGCGGTGGCGGGCTTTTTGCTGACGGCTGTGCCCAACTGGACAGGGCGCTACCCCGTCTCTGGCTGGCCGCTTGGCGGGTTGACGTTGTTGTGGCTGCTTGGGCGCGTGGCCATGTTGTTTTCGGCCTTCACTGGCCTCACCATCGCCGCGTTCATTGATGCCGCGTTTCTCGTGTGTCTGGCGGCAGTCATTACCCGCGAGATCGTTGCGGGGAAAAGCTATAAAAATTTGCGGGTGCTGGGCGGTGTCGCCTTGTTGGCGTGCGGGAATGTGGTGTTCCTCGCGGAAGCCGCGATAAAGGGCTATGCCGATTACGGCATCCGCATCGGGATCGCCGCAGGGCTCGCGCTGGTGATGGTGATCGGCGGGCGCATTATTCCGAGCTTCACGCGCAATTGGCTGGTGCGGGAAAACCCCGGCCGTCTGCCAATGCCCTTCAATCGTTTCGACGTGGTCGCCATTATCGCGTCTCTCGTGGCGTTACTCACCTGGGTCGCCCTGCCCGCGGCAATGGTCACGGGCGCTCTCTTCGTGCTTGCCGGTATCCTGCAACTGGTGCGGCTCATGCGCTGGGCCGGAGACCGGACCGTGCGTGACCGCCTCGTGCTGATCTTGCATGTGGGTTATCTGTTCGTGCCGCTCGGTTTTCTCTTCGGCAGTCTCGGCATTTTCGGGCTGGTCCTGCCCAGCGCAGGCGTCCATGCCTGGACCTCGGGAGCCTTCGCGCTGACAATCCTCGCGGTCATGTCACGCGCCAGCCTCGGCCATACCGGGCGGGCGCTGGTAGCCTCTCCGGCGGTTCAGGTGATCTATCTCTTTGCGGTGGTTGCAGCGGTTACCCGGATTATCGCGGCGGTCCAGGGCAACGAACCCATATTGCTCATGCTGAGCGCCATGTGCTGGGTTGCGGCATTCCTCGGCTTTGCCGCCGTCTATGCCCCAATTCTGCTGCTGCCGCGCCGGGCGTGAACACGGGGCGCGCGCAGCAGCAACTGAATTCAATCAGGCCGGGTGAACTTCCCGCGCCGTTTCTCTGGCCTTCGCCGTGGCGGGCTCCGGCATCATTGTGCCGGTTGTCCGCAAGCGCTCATGCCACGAGAATGCCTGGCCGAGAATGTGCGGGGTATGGCCGCCGTATTGCAGCGCATCGCGGAAATAATCGCGGCCGAGGTCACGGTAGGAGGCATGCATACAGTTATTGATGATCAGCCCGGCACGTTCGCGCGGCGCAAGCCCACGCAGATCAGCAAGGCCGCATTCGGTGATGATGATCCCCACATCATGTTCGGTGTGATCCACATGGGGCACCATCGGCACAATGCTGGAAATCTTGCCATCCTTGGCCAGAGATTTGGTGACGAAGATCGGCAAATGGGCATTGCGGGCAAAATCACCCGAGCCGCCAATGCCGTTCATCATATGGGTGCCCGCCACATGGGTCGAGTTCACATTGCCGTAGATATCGCATTCCAGCGCCGTGTTGATGCCGATAATGCCGAGGCGGCGCACCAGTTCCGGGTGGTTTGAGATTTCCTGCGGACGCAGCACGATCTTGTCACGGAAGCTGGCGATTTTCGGGAATATCTCGTTCTGCCGGGCCTCGCTCAATGCAAAGGAGGCAGCCGAGGCAAATAGCAACTTGCCCGCATCGAACAGATCGAAGGTCGAATCCTGCAACACCTCGCTATACATGGTGAGGTTTTCGAACGGGCCTTCCGCAAGCCCCTGCAACACCGCATTGGCAATGGCACCAACGCCCGCCTGCAAAGGCAGGAGCGATGCATTCATGCGGCCCTTTTTCACTTCATGCTTGAGAAATTCGATCAGATGACCGGCGATGGCGATGGTGCCTTCATCCGGGTCCTGAAGTTTGGCGGGGCTGTCGGGCTCGTGGCTGATAACGATGCCGATGATCTTTTTCGGATCCGCCGGAATATAGGGCGTGCCGATCCGATCACTCGAAGACCTGAGCGGGATGGGGTCACGCGGGCGGCCCGTGGGCAGATAGATGTCGTGCAGCCCTTCAAAATCGGCGGACATGAGCATGTTCAGCTCAATGATGATATGCTTGGCTTCCGCTACAAAATTCGCCGAATTACCGACCGACGACGATGGGACGATGCCACCGTTTTCGGTTATCGCCACCGCTTCGATCAGCGCGATATCCGGCGAGGCCAGTTGGTGCGAGCGCAACAGTTCGCCAGTATGGGAGAGGTGCTGGTCGATGAACATCACCTCACCCGCATTGATGTGCTTGCGCAAAGCCGGATCGGCCTGGAAAGGAAGACGTCGCGCCATGATGCCGGAATCGGACAGTATTTTGTCGATGTCATTGCCAAGCGAAGCGCCGGTCATCAGGTTGACCTGGAAGGGCTCGTTCTTGGCACGCCGCACCATGGCAAGCGGCACCACCTTGGCGTCGCCGGAACGGGTGAACCCGCTCATACCGATGGTCATGCCATCCTTGATCATGGCGGCGGCTTCATCAGCCGAAATAATCTTGTCCCACAGGGAACGGTTACGGATGCGCTCGCGGTGCATAATGGGTATCCTGTCGCTTCAGCCGGCTGGTTTCACACGAGTGATCCATCCGGTAGTGGCTTTTAGCCGTTTACTCGCTCTCCCATTATGGCATTTCCGTGGGCGGTGGCCCCTTTCCCTTACGTCGCGCGACACCATGACGCGCTCTTAAATAATTCTTATTGTTGCCCAGCGCCGGGGAAGGCCCGGCGCTGGAAGATCATATGTCCTAGACGCCAGCGGCGGTTTCTTCTTCGCCCTGATTGCGGTTCGCCTTGAAGAAGTTCAGGGCGATTTGCGGGAACACAGCATAGGAGAGAACATCTTCGATGCTGGCGTTGGGGTAGCCCTTTTCAGCGAGCTCAGCACGCATGGAATCCATCTGCGGCTTGATGCGGTTGGCGGGACGCTCGGTGATGATTTCGGCACCACCGATGATCTGCTCAGCCACTTCCGGGTTGACCGGATGCGGGGTGCGGCCATAGAGCCCACGGCACAGATCACGGAATTCCACCGGCACGGTGCCATAGCGCTTGCCAAAGCCCACATTGATGGCGGCCATGGAGCCGACGATCTGGCTCGACGGCGTGACCAGCGGCGGGTAGCCGGCATCGGCGCGGACGCGGGGCATTTCATCAAGCAGCGCCGGGTATTTGTCGGCCCAACCCTGCTGTGCCAATTGCGAACGCAGGTTCGACAACATACCGCCGGGGATCTGGAAGGTCAGCACCTTGGCATCGACATCGAAGGCAGTGTTGAGCTTGAACTCGTCAGCGACTTCCTTCTTCACGCCGCGGAAATAATCGGCGATCGGGTAGAGGTCTTCCTTCTTGATGCCGGTATCGCGTTCATGGCCTTCGAAGGCTGCAACCAGCGATTCCGTTGCAGGCTGCGATGTGCCGAGCGCAAACGGAGACAGGGCGCAATCCACCACATCCGCACCCGCTTCAGCGGCCTTCAGATAGGCCATTGAGCCCATGCCGGAGGTATAGTGCGTATGGATATGCACCGGCAGATGCGCGGTTTTGGGGTTCTTCTTCAGTTTCGAGACCAGGTCGAAGCCGGTGAAGGGCGCAAGCAGGCCCGACATATCCTTGATGACCAGCGAGTCGGCACCGCGCTCCGCCAGTTCCTCACCGAGCTTCACGAACCCGTCGTTGGAGTGGTAGGGGCTCAGGGTGTAGACAATGGCGGCCTGAAGGTGCGCGCCGGTCTTCTTGGCGGCCTTGATCGAGGCTTCGAGATTGCGCACGTCGTTGAGTGCGTCGAAGGCGCGGATCACCGAAATGCCGCTCTCGACCATTTTGGAGACGAAGGCCTCGACCACGTCATCGGCATAGTGGTTATAGCCGAGGATGTTCTGGCCACGCAGCAGCATGGAAATCGGGGTCTTCGGCAAGCGGGCACGCAACTTGCGCAAACGATCCCACGGATCTTCGCCGAGGAAGCGCAGGCAGGTATCGAAGGTCGCGCCGCCCCAGCCCTCAAGCGCCCAGTAGCCAGCATTGTCCAATGCTTCCAGCATCGGCTCCATGTGCTTGTAGCGCATACGGGTCGCAGCGAGAGATTGATGCCCGTCGCGCAGAACCGTTTCCATGATTCCCAGCGGGCGGACGCCGTTCTTGTTCGGTGCCTTGTAAACCGGTTTGATGGGTGCAAATGACATTGTGAAACCTCGGCTGTGTGTTGTTTCTGAATACTCCCCCCGCCCACGGACGCCGCCTCGGCAGTCCCAAACGGGGATCGAACACCATGCCACTCCATACTAATACTTAAGTCTCTCGTTCTCAAATGTGGCGTTTGGTCCACTTTCCTGTTTTTTTGCTCCTTAATTTTCAGCGTCCTCGGGAACCGGAACATCGAGATCCACGGCTTTGCCGTAGTCCGCCATTTTTTTCGGCGATGAATCCAGACTCACCCCTGATATCCGACAGAAATGGGAACAGCGGACATGGTAGCATTATCACGGCGAGACCGCAGCGCATTTTCTAACTTTCCCCCAACGCCGGACCGCCCGCATTGCCCGGCACCATACCGCTATGTCAATCTGCCTTTCTTCACCTCATAATGGTCGACGCGGCTTCCGTCCGGCGCTGAAGGTGCTATAGAGTGTGCCAATTCGCCGGGTTCGTCCTTTCCCCGCGAGCGAGGCGTGCAACGCCGTAAAGAACGAATGGGCAAACGATTGTAGCGCACTGCTCACGCTAAAGGATTGAATATAAATGACTATCGCTTTGACCGTTTTCCAAGGACGGGCGGGTGATCGCAATGGCCTCGGTGTACCTGGCGCCCAAAGCATGGGTTCTGCCATGCGGGATGTTTTGGAGGTCGAGCCCGCCATTGTCGGAACTGTAGCCCCCGCGCCCTATCTCGGTTGGCGTGAAGAACTGGACGCCGCCCTGCCCGACCTGAAATTGCTGTCTCACCGGCTTGATACGGTCTTCACTGAACGTCTCACCCCGGTCACGGCATTGCCCCGCTGTGCCACGGCGCTTGCCACCATCCCGGTCGTTGCGCATCATCGGCCCGATGCCTGCATTGTCTGGTTTGACGCCCATGCTGATCTCAATACCCCGCAAGTGTCGGACACCGGCTATCTCGGCGGTCTGGTGCTCGCCGCCGCTGCTGGCTTGTGGGACAGCGGCCTTGGCGACGGTTTGAGCCTCGATAACATCATCCTCGGCGGTGTGCGTGATATCGACGCGCCGGAACAGGCATTGATTGATTCAACCCGCATCATCGCGCTCGCGCCGCGCATGACTGCCACCCCTGCGTTACGCGAAGCGGTGGCCGGGCGGCCTGTTTATGTCCACATTGACTGCGATGTGCTCGATCCCGGCATTACGCCAACCGAATACAACGTGCCCGGCGGTATGACGCTGCTTGAACTCAAGGAGGCCTGTGCCATCCTCGCGGAATGCGAAGTGATTGGACTGGAAATAGCCGAATTTCAGGCGACCGACGGCAGCAGCGGGCTGAAGGCCTCTGCGGCCCCCATACTCGACGCGGTTGCACCCCTCATCGCAAAACTGCGCGAGGCAAAGTGAAGACGTGCGCCGGGCTCAAACCGGCGCGCGGAATGCCTCTTTGAAAAACGCCTGCAGATAGCCGGGAATATTCGTGTTCCCGGCATCACCCGCATTGCGAACGATGCAAAATCCTGCGAGTTCCGGCTCCCTCTGCCGGGCGAGATTGGCGTTGAGTATGTCAACCGCCTCCGCCGCAGGCATCGGAATATCCATCAGTTTGAGATAGGCCACCAATGGCCATTGCCGCACCACAATCCACCCGTCATAAATGGTTACATCCTGCGGCTTGAGGCCGGTTTCTTCTTCAAGCTCGCGTGTGACGCTCGCCATAAAATCAACCGCACCATCGGCTCTGATATCGTTGAGGTCGGGCGTTCCACCGGGAAAATAGATTTTTCCGGCATTGGCGGTATGCTCCCCCATCACTCCGCAAATATAAGCACCATCGGATGCGCGCAGGGCCGCAAGTGCGAAGCCATTGGCGACGCCTTTGTCGGGAAACCCGCGACGCGACCAGGCCAGGAATGAGGCAAAATCGGTTTCGAAATAGGTTGCAGTGCTGCGGTCGTCTTCCTCGTCATAACGACCCACGAGCAAAACGCGGCCATTAAACATCTTTGGCTTCTGCAACAGGGCCTCTTGCCAAAACGCGGCGATGGCAATGCCGTTTTCCCTGGCCCATTTCCAGTCTCGTTGCTCAATACGGGTATCGAGCCTTCGCACGCGGCGAATGGAAACCGGCTCCGTCATTATATTTCTTCAACTGTGAAGCGCTGGCTCGGCGAAACAAACTCATCCTGCGCCGCAACCGTCAAGATTTCACGCGAATTGGCCTCCTTCGTGCGCCGCAGCAGACCATAGACCGACGCCGCCGCTTCACTGAGCGCAACGCCAGCCGAGGCGCTGCGCAGATAGTGCACGAAGAACAGCGCCGCGATGGCATCACCCGCACCGTTGATGCTGATGTCGAGCTTGGGAGTGCGTACCCGCCAGAACTTTCCACCTTCGCCTGCGACGAGATCAATCGAGCCATCCGGCGTCTCGTGGGTATCGACGGAGGTCACCAGCACCACTTTCGGGCCGCGCCCGCTGAGCGCGGTGATTGCCGCCTTCAACTGGGCAACGTTTTGAACCGTATGGCCCGAAAGGTTTTCCAGTTCAAAATGGTTGGGCGTGACAATATCGGCCATAGCCAACGCGTTATCGCGCATGAATTCCGGAATGCCAGGCCGCACAAACACGCCACGCCCCACATCGCCAATCACCGGATCGCAGCAATAAATCGCTTTGGGATTGGCCTTTTTGACGCGCGCCACCGCCTGAAGAATTGCCGTGCCGATATCGGCAGAACCCATGTATCCCGAGAGCACGCCATCGCACGAGCCCAGCACGCCGCGCTCCTCAATGCCATCGATCAGTTCCTCAATCGAGTGGCCATCAAATACCCGCCCCTTCCAGGCACCGTAACCGGTATGGTTCGAGAATTGCACTGTATGAATCGGCCAAACCTCAACGCCTAACCGCTGCATCGGAAAAACCGCAGACGCGTTACCCACATGCCCGTAGGCCACATGTGACTGGATCGAAAGGATATTCATTTTTGCCAACATCCTGCTTATGAAACCGGGAAAACTGTTTACTCCCGAACACGATCAATATCAAAAAATAATCCAGTATCCAGGACAAAGAATTCAAGACGGTCCCATGCCTGCACCATCGCTATGTGCTCCTCCACACAAGCTGCTAAACGCGCTTGATAAACCGAATTTAATACTAGCCAAAAGAGGTATAGGCGACCTCCAGCTGTATTAAGTTTGCAGCGCAGGCAACGGCAACGATCTGCCAGTCCTGCCATCGGAGATTATAAAATGCGTAATATTACTTCTGCTCTCGCCATTACCGGGGCGCTGTGTCTTGCTGCCCCTGCATTCGCTGAAAATGCCCCCGCTGCCCACGCAGCCCCACACTGGACCTACGGCGGAAAAGAAGGCCCGAAGCATTGGGGTGAACTGGCCGGAAACTATACCACCTGCAAAATCGGCCAGCACCAGTCTCCCATCGACATCAAGCCGAGAACGGCTGCCCATCTCGATAAAAAAGACTTCGTCGTTACCTACAATGCCACCGATGTCAGCGCCGTCAATAACGGCCACACGGTCCAGGCAACCCCTGCTGCGGGCAGTGACGAAATGGTGACGTTCAAGGGTGAGGGCTACAAGCTCGCGCAATTCCACTTCCACCACCCGAGCGAGCACACCGTCACCGGCAAGAGCTACCCGCTCGAGATGCATCTGGTGAACACTAACGCCTCCGGCGGCATCACCGTGGTTGGCGTATTCATCAAGCGCGGCGCTGAAAACAAGGCACTGGCACCGCTGTTCAGCAACCTCCCCTCGGCAAACGCCGCGGCAACGCCAGCAAAGATTGATATCAGCACGCTGCTGCCGAAGAATCAGAAAGCCGTCGTCTATTCCGGC
The DNA here is from genome assembly GCA_031546825.1 of Microvirga sp. GTDB lineage: Bacteria > Pseudomonadota > Alphaproteobacteria > Rhizobiales > Beijerinckiaceae > Hohaiivirga. Next base: position 11,865 of record JAVBJU010000028.1, read on the forward strand.
TCGCTCACAACGCCGCCTTGCTCCGAGCAGGTCAACTGGATCGTTATGGAGCGGCCCATCGAAATGTCGAAGGCCCAGATCGCCGCGTTCACGAAGCTCTTCCCGGACAATCACCGTCCGGTTCAAAAGCTCAATAAGCGTCAGATCATCGAAGAGTAAGCCGATAGGCTTTAAGATGGAGGGCCGGTCGGGCGGATGCGCCGACCGACCCTTTTTTTAGTATTCCCACTCCGCACCGACACCAACCGAAGTGTTGCCCGTTGGCCCAACCTCACCCTGGAATTTCAGGCGTTTGGTGACGTCGATATTCACGGTTGCGGCATTGTCTTCCGGGTTTGCACCGGCTCTCACGCCGACGCTGATGCGGTCATTAATATAACGCGAGGCCCCCACCGCCGGACCACCGGATGTGCCGGTTGTGATATCAAGACTATCGAGGCCAAGTGCCTTACGCGCCTGATCGAAAACATCGGGCCCGCCATTCCCCGAAAGCTGTGCAACAGCTTGTGCAAGCTGTAAGGCCTGGAACGCCGACAAGGAACCCGATGATTTCTCGAACAAGAGACGCGACAAAACCTCGTCGCGTGGCAATTCGGGCGTTGAGCTTAGCTCAAACGATGGTTGGTTCGCTGGCCCGGTGACAGCCACTTTCGCGGTAACATCGCCAGCCTGGGATTGGGCGAGAAAATCAAGGTCTGGCGTCAGGTCGCCGGTGAATGACAGCTTGCCACGGGTGAAGTCGAGGCGTTGCCCGATGATGGTGAGACGCCCGCGCCGCATGTCGAAACCGCCGATCACTTTGGGGTCCCGCGACGAACCGGTGATGCGCAATGCTCCACCCACTTCCGCATCGACACCCTGACCACGGATGAAAATCTGGTTTGGAGCCGAGACAGCAATATCAAGCGCGGCATCGAAGGGAGCCGTTCTTGCCGCCTTCCTCTGTGCCTTGCGCTGTGCTTCCAGGTGGGCTTTCACCTGAGCTGGCGGTGCAATGTGTTTTGCGCCCGGCAACGGCTGTGCCGTGGTTGGCAGGCGATTGGGAATAGACACCTCCATTTTCACCAGATCAATGCGGCCCGAGATTTGCGGCCTCTGGGCAAGCGGTCCGCTCATGGTAAGAGCCATATTGGATACCGCCGTCACGAGCGTGCTGGAAACAAGCTCGGCCCGATTGGCGTCGATCCTGAGCGCGCCGGGAAACCCTTTGGCGGGGTCTGCTTCAACACGACCGCTCACGGTAATTGTACCCTGGTTCGGTGTCATAGCCGTAATGCGCTCAATGACGAGGGCATCCCCCTGCCCGGTCACCCTGCCCTGGATGTTGGTGAGTTTCACCCCCTGTAACGGGTCGATAAAACTCACACCAGCCAGAACTGCGGTGCCACTGATGAGCGGCTTGTCGACAGTGCCACCAACCGACGCATCAAGATCAACCTTGCCACCCACCTGCTGCCCGCCGGCTGCCAGTATCCCGTTGGCGGCGGCGAGATCAAGCTGCCCCTGCGCTTTCACCGACAGTTTGCCCGCAGACCGGAACGGCGCAGAACCATGGACGGTCAATCGCCCCAAACGTCCACCGATGACAGTGGCGTCAAAGGTGGTGTCATCGCCATTCAATTGGCCTTTGGCGGAAACATCAATGCCGGGCAACCCCGCCTGACGGGAATCGGGCGTCGCAGCGCCGCGAATATCAAGGGCATACTGCCCATGGGGCTTGCCAAGGTCACCGGTGATTTTCACCTGTCCATCCAGCGTTCCCGCCAAATCAAGCGCGGGTTTAACCAAAGTGGCAACGGCAAGCGGAAAGCGTTCCAAATTCACGGTCAAATCACTTGATTTCCCCACACCGGAAGCCAACGCGCCAGAAGCCGTTACCCGGCCTCCGCCATTGGCACCAATCGCAAGAGCGGGAATATTCACGACACCGTTTTGCACCGACACCATAACAGGGCTGACCAGTGAAAGGCCCTTCTGACCCCGCCGCACCGAAAAGTCGCTCAGCGCCACTCTGATGACATCAGCAGCGGATACGACATTGGCGTGACCATTGATGGCAAGCCCCTGTGCGGCCACCTGCAGAGCAATCGCGCTACCACGCGCATCGCCTTGCGCTTTCAGCGAAACGGTCTCAATCTTTTCATCGGCAACCGTCCAGCCCGACCCGGTCAGGAAGCCGTTGAGAACGGGGTTGCGCAAAACGTCACTTCCAGTGAGATCGGCGTCGAGTACTTTCGCGGACATCGTACCAGCAACGATATCGCGCCCCTTGGCGACCAAGTGACCGCCCTGCTGCGCGTTGTCAGCCGAGAGGGTCAGATCGGCACTGAAGGAACCGGAGAGTTTGGACAGCGCCAGCACCGACAAATCAGCGAGACGATCTGCCCGGACTGTGAGTTTGCCGTCCGCTAGTCCGCCCTTTGTTGAAAGCCGCCCTGCCGCCATCGCGCTGCCGAACTGGAAATCCGCTTTGTCCATCAGCCAGCCATCGGCGTCGAGACGTTGGACATGCATCGCGCCGGTCAACGGACGAGAGCCCACCTCGCCTTTGAGGTCAAGACGGCCCTCAAGCGCCCCCAAAACATCCTTGCCAAGAACGGCAAGTTCAAATTGCCGGACCGGCTGCTCCATCGCCACGGCGTTTTCCGTGCGCAGTGTGAGCGCCACGTCGGGGCTTTGCGACGCGCCAGTGAGCGCACCTTCCGCCATCAGTTTTCCCTTGAGGCGCGCGTCAGCCTTGGACAGATCATTGATGTTGAAAGACAGCCGTGTATCAGCCTTTTCGCGATCAAGCACCCCATTGACAATGGCGTGCATCTCGCCTGCATCGAACCGCAGATTGTCGAAGGTTGCGCTATCCCGGGTGAAGGTGGTGCGCCCGTTGAGCGCTGCATTCCCCTGCATCAACCCGTCGAGGGGCGGCGTATCAAAAAACAGCCCCCGCGCCTTGCCGTCGATCTCGGCGACCAGAGCAGTGTCAAACGCGCCGCTCAAGCGCATATCGACATTGGCCGCACCGCGAAGCCTGCGGTTGGCGATGCCGGAAAATGCCGAGAAATCTTTGAGTGCCACCTTTAGCAAGCCATCTGCACTCTTAGGTGAAATCATGCCCTGATAATCGGCATGCGCGGTCGGCGTGGATACGTCGAACTGCCGGATATTGAAATTGCCGTCCTCCTGGCGTGTGGCCTTGAGGGCGAGCGTTAATGAACCGCCCGCCGCATCCGCCCATTTCCGTTCGGTCGTCGCCATGCCAGTGAATGCAGCATCCGCCTGCACATTCCACGTTTTTCCTTGCGGCGCAGCCGTTGCAGTCAGGAGGCCGGACGCAAGGCGTCCCTGCGGCGTCACGAGGCCGCCGACATCAAGTTTGGCGTTGATGACCGGTGCCGTCGCCGCCCCCGTAACGGTGGTGGTCAGTGCGAGCCGCTCCAGCTCGCCGCCCGCGGCACGGGTGCGGCCATCCTGCCCGCGTATGGCGGCGGCGGTGAGCGTCAGATCAAGCGTCTTGTCAGGAGCAACCGCCCCGACAAACTTAAACTCAGCCAACGCGGAAGTGATGGAAAAGCCCGGAATGGTGAGAGACTTGTCATCGCCAAACAGCGCCTGGCCTTGAATGCGCGTAACCCCGGCCACCAGCAACGATACGGGGTGTGGCAACATGGATTCAATCCGTGCATCCGCCTGCATGTCGAAACGCCGCGCCGCGCCAAAACGCTGGAGCGTGGCCGTGCCATTGGCACCGAGCTTTTCGCCCGCCGTGTAATTCATCGTTGCTTTGAAATCGTCGAGTACGCCCCGCCCGTGGACGGTGAACTGTACCGGCGGCAAGTCATCAAGATGCATCAGGCGCGCGACAAGCCCGCCAGCGGGTTCATCGTGCGTGATATCCAGAGAAAGGGCCTGCGTATCTGGCACAAACGACATATTGACGCCCACCATGCCAGCAGCATCGAGGCGCTTGAGGGTAAAGTTCAGCTTTAAGCCCTCGGAAGGATCACCAAGCTCAACCTGCCCATTCGCGGTTAACCGCGCAGGCACACCGGCGAGGGGTTCGGCAAGCCGCGCCTCTTTGAGTTGGAAAGAGCGCACCACGATCTTGACCGGTAGATCCGGGATACCGCTGCCTTCTTCAACCGGCGTCTGCTGCGGCGTTGCACGCGCATCAATCTGCGGCATACGGAGAACATCAACAACGTCGAGCGCCAGAAGGTCAACGCTGAGTTTTCCGGTTAGCAGGGCAGAACGGTTCCACACCAGCTCAGCACGATCAAGTTTGAGCCATACACCGGCCTTGTCGGTCATGGTCAGATTGCGCAGCACGAGATGCGAGGATAGGGCACCTTCAACTGAGCCAATCTCAACCTTGTTGCCATCGCTCGACAACGTATTGGCGACAATGTCGCTGAGATAAGTATCGCCCTCATTACCCCGCCAGAAGACGAGTGTTGCCACCGCGCCCGCAACAACGAGCGCCAGCAGAGCGAGGCTTGCGAGAAATATCTTAAGTTTGCGGCGCGGCCGCTTTTTGCTTTGGTCTTGCATCAGAACGCCTGCCCCAAGCTGATATAGAGCACCACCGGCTTATCGCCCTCGCGCGGATTGAGCGGAAAGGCGAGATCAGCGCGAATGGGACCGATTGAAGTGTAATAGCGCAGCCCGATACCGGCGGCGTATTGGAGGTTGTCGCCGAAATCCGGATAGCTCTTGGCAAAGGCCGTACCCACATCGAAAAACGGCACCACACCGATGGTGTCGGTCACTTTGATGCGTGCCTCCAGCGATCCCTCCAGCAAGCTCTTGCCGCCGATCGGATCATCGTCATAGGTTGGGCTGAGAGAGCGATAGGCGTAGCCGCGCACAGAACCGCCACCACCCGCATAAAATCTGCGGTTTGCGGGGATGTCCCCGATACTTGCCCCCACGAGGGAACCCAGCGCGACGCGCCCGGCAATTACATATCGCGCATCTTCATCAAGGGCGTAATAAGCCGAACCTTGTGCTTTGCCGGTGACAAAACCGGCAGTCGAACCGAGGAATGTCGGATAAGGCGCAAGGGACGCCTGTAACCGCACCCCCTTGGTCGGGTCGAGCAGATTATCCGTGCTGTCATAGCTCACCGAAAGCGGAAGACCGACGAGCGTGTAATCAACCTTGCCCAACACATCCTTGGATTGCCCGAGCTCGGCCTCAATGCCCGCCTGCACGAAGAACTTGTCGGAGAAGCGGTGTTTGATGGCCGCCGTGGCGTTCACGTATTTGGCGGTGTAACCATCCGTGGATTCCCGCACCCCGGTAATCGAGGTCAGCAGATCGTTGCGGGAGCCCATCAGCGCCGGTTTGGTGAAACTCACGCCAACCTTTCCACCGAGACGGGACAAATCGAACTTGTCAGGAGCGTTCAGATAATCTGGCAGTGACAAATAGGTGAGTTCCGCATCAAACCGCAATGTCTCGCCGCCCCCGAACAGGTTGCGGTTGGCCCAGTATCCCTTGAGGCCAGGGCCATCGGTGGTGGAATATTTGGCGGAGAAGCCAACCAGATGGGGGGGCCTGTCAGCCACCTCGACATCAATGGGAAGATTGCCGTTGGCATCAAGCGCCTTGCCCTCGCGCACCCGCACTGAGCCCAGCGCGCCAACCGAGGAAACCGTTTTCCTGATGTTGGATACCGTCTGCGGAGAATAAGCCTCCCCTTCCTCCACATAGATGAAGGAGCGCACTACCGCTGGATCGACCTGCGAAGCGCCGGTGACATTAATCGTCCCGATCCCGGCTTTTGGACCGGCTTCCACCGTAAAGCTCATATCGACCACATGGGCGGGGTGGTCGATGACCGGCTGACGCGACACCACGCGGGCGAAGGGATGCCCGAGGCTGCGCAGACGATCAACAATGCGCGCCTCGGCAGCCAGGATACCGGCGGTGGGCGCCGGATCACCCGCGTTGAGCTTGACGGTCTTGTCCGGCATCACGGTTTCCGGAAATGGGCGTCCGGTTGCGGCGTTGCGCACCGTCACACCACGCAATTTAAACGCCTCGCCGGGCTTCACGAGGATTGTGACAGGAACCGCCGCCCGATTGCGAAACTGCTCCGCTTGCAGCGCCGCCTGTCTGCCCGCACTGTCACCTCGGGCAATATCTGCGCCATCAATCAAAACTGTCACTGCGCCGTCATAGTAACCAGAACCCCATAAGGCATCGGTCAGAGCCGGGATATCGGCAACGGCACGGCGCACCAGCCCCTCACCATCAGGCGGCGATTCTTTTTTGAGGCGAATCAGGGCTGAGACATCGCTGAGGGCTTGCTTCAACGCCTTGTCATCGGTGCCTTGAATGTCAGGCTGATAAGATATGACCGTAGCACTCGGCGCAGGCGCTGCATCAGACGAGCCAAACAGGCCAAAAAAGTCAAACGCAGCCGCTGGCCCGGACCACTCTATGACCATACAACCCGCCAAAAGCACGCTAATAAGCGCTCTGGCAGTTGTTTTGTTGGCAACTCTCAGCACCCATAAATCCTTCAAACATGCCCACTGGTTGCCCCGAATTTCTTTTGATATGGCTTTAAAAATTGCCAAAATCCGGCTTTTTAAAGATGCCTTGCAATCCTGGCACCCGCACTATCAGACGCCGACATTTCGCCGGATTTCGAGAGATCCCTCCATTTTTTGCCAACCTCCCATGGTTTCATGGCGATGTATCGCACTCAATTTAACTAATAGTATGGTTTAAAAAAGTCACGCACCCTTGCAAGTTAATGTGCCTTGCCGTTGAGCGATCGTAAAATTTGCAAGCGCCAAAATTACTTAGCCAAAGCCAGTTCATTCCCAGCGCTAGTAGGGCCTGCTATTTTCCATGCAAGCGGCGGAATTTGGCGCATAAAAATACATTGATTCCCGTTAACCCTTTGGTTATTGTTCCCCTGTCCGAATTATCCAGAATTTAAGTGGGGAATCATGCGTTTCGTTTTACTTGCAGGTGTTGCCGCCGTTTTGCTCGCTGGCTGTCAGTCCGCTGATGAGTCCATGTACAACGCTGAAAGCGTGTGCCGTCAGTCAGGCCTGAAGCCCGGCACCTCGCGTTATCAGCGTTGCGTCGACGCCAGCTACCAGAACAACCGTCGCCAGTCCGAGCAGGCCACCAATGCGGCTGTGATCGCCGGTGTTGCCGGTCTTGCTGGCGGCGCCATCGCTGCGTCGAACAACAACTCCTACTACTACGGTGGTGGTCGTGGTTATTACTACCGCTGCCGCGGCTGGGGCTGCTAATCAGCCTGAAAAAGGCATCAATCATGAAAAGGCGCTCTCGGGCGCCTTTTTCTTTGCCCAAAATTCGTGCTCGCAGCATTATAATAATAACGCGTTGCAGAAACCGAGGACCCCATGGTCGCCCCTCTCCCCACCAATGGCCCCTTCTATCTCGATGAGCTCCATGTGGGTCAACGCTTCCTGAGCGGAACACACACCATCGACGCCCCACAAATAAAAACTTTCGCCAGTGCGTTCGACCCGCAACCCTTCCACCTTGATGAACAGGCGGCAAAAGGCACCCTGTTCGGCGGGCTCGCCGCAAGCGGCTGGCACACTGCGGCGCTCACCATGAAGCTTCTGACGGAACATCCACCCTTTGCCGGCGGAATGATCGGTTCAGGCGTGCATATCTCGTGGCCACGCCCGACACGGCCCGATGATATTCTTCAGGTGGAAAGCGAGATCGTGGAAATTACCCCCTCACGCACCCATCCCGACCGCGGCCGGGTCATCCTGCGCGCGGAAACCCGCAATCAGCGCAAAGAGCTTGTTCAGGTCATGACAGCCCGCCTCGTGGTGCCGCTGCGCCCGAAGACACCATGAGAGTGCAGCGCCGCACGCATGATCTGGCATCAGAATAAAAAAAAGCGCGGTCTCAAAGGACCGCGCCAAGGTGCCGACCCGTGGGGGCAAAAAGAAAGGTCGGATACCATTACAACGTGCGTTCGCCGAGATGGTTCCATGGGTTTCGAAAAAAAAATAAAATTATTTTGCTGACGTTCATGGGCACGCCCCACCCGAGGGCGCGGGCATGGGTGAGAGATGAAATTTTAGTGATATCAAAAGGAATTAACTGTGCTCGCCGCACGCAAAACCAACCCGCAGCCGGGTGACTTCATTTCTGCGCCAGTGAATTTCAAGGAAACCTTGCCCCCTTAGGGGGAATGGTCGGAGCGAGAGGATTTGAACCTCCGACCCCCACGTCCCGAACGTGGTGCGCTACCAGACTGCGCTACGCTCCGATACCATATGCTTCTCTCGGGAGCCGGTTATATAGCCGCGCTCCGCCTGCTCTGCAAGCGCTTATTTCCGGAACCTCAGCTTCCACGGGGAAATGTTTCACGGCACGGCTGGGATGCGGCGGGCGGATTACGGGAGAGGCATGGGCACACGCTGAAGACAGCGAGAAGCAGCAAGAGGCGCAGAAAAGAAGCTGGGGATTTTGAAATATTTTCAAGAGCTTAGATGCTATGGCACCACAGAAAAGGCCCCCGTTGGGGTACAGGCCAGTGTGACACCCATGGGTACAATTTCCTCGAACGCATGGCCGCTTCAGGAAAAAGGCCAGAATAATCAGTGATTATGAAGATTTGGCTGGGGCGCCAGGATTCGAACCTGGGAATGTCGGTACCAAAAACCGATGCCTTACCACTTGGCGACGCCCCAATAACAAAGAGAGACTCTTATTAGACGGAACAGATTGGGATAATGTGGTAAAACCCCGCCTGTTTGTAATCTGCCCCTCAACATTCCCCCAAGCCGAAAAACACTCCCACTCCATAAAGCGGAAGCCATCGGACCGAGGTCATTGGCGAGGCCGAATCTACATAGCGGAGAAGCCGCGTGCGGGCAACCCGAAAGCTGACACTCTCACAACATGCAATGAGAAACCATCTTTTGCACCTTGCTTGGGGGAATGGCGCGCGCTGTCACACAAGGCCCTCTGTTGTTGCAATAGGGGCTTTACCCCAGCTGAAGTGCCGGAAGGCGATATTGAAAATCCATACCGCCAAGATCGACACTGCCCCTCCCAAATATGCCGCGTTATGCATATAGCCAACACATAAATAATTCCGCAGGCTGCCGATACCTGGAGGGATGAACCAACCGCGATAATCCGCAATATCGATGTTCTGTGTTTGCGCCCAACCATACGCGAGCCCCACCAGAGCGGTTGCCAAAGTAACCCCGACAGCAAGGAGCAGCGAACGCATCAATGCACGCCGCATGAGGGCCGGAGTTCGCTGCATCAACCCGGCGAGTCCACACAAAATGCCTAGCGGAATACCCATCCACCAGGATGCGAAGAACCCCACAATAGAGAAGCGCGCACACGCTCGGGAAGGTCCGAGTCGGTTAAGCCAAACTGCAGAAATTTGAATTTCGTGAAATATTCCGGCGACACCGAATAGCTGATCTGATCATGCAGTACGCCAAACAACCCGGCGGCGAGCATCGCCAGCGGAATGAATATCAAAAGGAATGCCAGGCGCTTCATGTACGACCTCGGTTGATAGGCGCAATGGTGTCGGTCCGCTCAAAAGGAGATGGGTACCCCATTTGTGAAATTAAAATCAAAACTTGGCTCAATATACCCCCAAATCGCGGGGCTGCAAGTGGATGCAACAGGACTCACGGAGACAACAAAGCCGCGAAAATAGGCGAAAATCCCTTATTTTAAAAGGTCTTTATGGGTCTATGGAGATTTATCGGGAAGGGCAATTGGTGCCGCAAGAGAGATTCGAACTCCCGACCCCCTCATTACGAATGAGGTGCTCTACCAGCTGAGCTATTGCGGCACACTTCAGGCCTGCGCCCTACTAATACCCTACTATTTTTCAGCCGCCTTTACCAACTCATTGAGCTTACTTCGTTTTCAGCGGCTGACCCGCTAATTACGAATGAGGTGCTCTACCAGCTGAGCTATTGCGGCGTAGTGTCTGCACGACAGGGGCTCTCCATAGCGGCTTGGGGGGCGCTTGGCAAGCGGTGTTGTGGAGGGAAATGCAGCGGCGGGTAATACTCCCGTTGCCACAGGCATTTCTGGCGCATTGGAACGAGGGAGGGCGCGTGGCCCTTCCGCGTTCCGTGCATTGGCGAGGTTTAGCGTTTGCGCTTTGTTGCGGCCTCGTCGACGCCGGGGTCATCCGGGGCGTGGAGAACCGGGAAAACCACGGGCTGGGGCGTTATGGCCTTGACTGGTTCCTTACGGGCGCTCTTGCCATCGGCAATGGGCTCGGGGGCGGAGGCGATGCTGGCTTGCGGCGTTTTTTCTGGGAGAGGAGCAGCGGTGCCTTTGACCACAATTGCCGCGCTGGGCTCCTGTGGTTTTGGGGTCGTTGCTTTCTCGGCAACTAAGGAAACCGGTTCTGCCACAGGCGACGCGGCTTCCATAACGGCGGCAACGGGCTCAGATGGCGTGGCCACAACAACCGGGGGTGATGTGGGCGCGGGCGCCGCGTGCTCGATGAGCTTAGCGCTTTGCTCCACCGGCGGCGTGGTACTGGCGAGGTCGAGATCGGGGCTGCCCGGCAGAGCAAGGGTATCGGGCGGGCTTTGCCAGCGGAAAGCGTCGAGGCTGCCGGTCACCGGCGAGAAGGGGGCCCAGTGGTCGAAGATCACGCCATCCGCCATCCATGCGGGATCACGCGGGGCGCGGGCGGCGCGGGCCACCCATTCGCGCACATGGCCGATGGCACCGTGCTCGGCCTGCTCGATGTCTGCCATCAGCAGGCAGGCGCGAATGGTCGGGCGGTCGCTCAGAAGCGGGGCGATAGTCTCCCGGGCGCGGGCAAATTCGCGCGCGTCGAGCGCGGTCTGGGCAAGGGCCAGGCGCGCTTCCGGGTGCCAGTTGGCGAGCTTGCTGAGCACTTCGGCCCGCTTCATGCGGTCTTGCGCAGAATCTCCAAGCCGCAAATGGATATAGGCATCGGCGATATCGGGGTGCGGCTCCGCCGCCCAGGCATTTTCAAGGATCTTGGCCGCCTTGCGCACCTCATTGCGCTGGCCAAGCAACCGCCCGGCAAGCACCGCCGCAGGCGCAAGGGTCGGGGCGAGTTTCAGCGCCTTCCACACATCGTTAAACGCTTTATCCGGCGCGCTCTGTTCATGGGCAAGCGCATCGGCGGTGAGAAGCACGGCGCGATGGCGCTTGGCGGTTTCGCGGTCGATCAGGCCGAAGGACACGCGCTTATCAATCATCGCCAAAGCGTCGTCCCACGCCCCTTCCGCGCATTGGGCTTCGAGCACGGCCTCATTGGCCCAGCCCACGGCGGGTGCAAGTTGCACGGCCTCGCGCGCATGGCGATAGGCATCCGCCTGATCGCCCTGGCGGCGCGCTTCAATGAACAGGCCACGCAAGCCGATGAGACGCGTGTCCTTGTTGGAGGTCATCTTGCGAAAGGCCTTTTCGGCGGCGGACGGATCCCCCGCGACCTGCGCCACCTGAGCATTGAGCAACAGGGTCAGCGGCTCCTCACCGAGGAGCTTATGCGCCTCGCGGGCATGGCGCTGCGCCTCGCCGGAATCGCCAGCCCCCACCGCAATCATGCCACGGGATAAAGCGGCCAAACCCTTGTTACGGCGCCGGGCCCGCGATGCACGCCCGACGCGGGATGGCAGCCGGATGATGGTGAAAATCAGCCACCATGCGAAGGCGATAACGAAACCGGCGGCAAGCAGCAAAGCCACCACCACCGAAAGCGGCGGCGAGGCATCCTGGCCGAGAACGCGAATTGTCACCTCGCCGGGCAGGTTGGATATCCACACCGCCCCGAATGCAGCAGCCGCGAGAATGATGATGTAGAAAAGAATACGCCACATAGCCCCATCCCCTATCGTGCTGCGGCTTCAAGGCCGGTCACGGCGCTTGCTGACAGCGTTGTCAGGGCGTTCGCTGCTTTAGCGCGGTCATTGATGCGTTTGCCCCATGGGGCGGAAAGCTGTTTCATGGCGTCCGGCAAGCTATTCCATAAGGCGGCGGCATCGGCAAAGGCATTGCGGTCAAGGGATGCTTCAACGCGCACCACCAGGGAAGCAACATCGGTGCCGTCAGCCGTTCCCTGCGGGCGAATGCGCAGAACGCTTTTCGACATGCGGCTGAGCTTATCGGTGAAGGTTTCGCCAGATTGACCACGCTCCTGAGCGATCATCACCTCTGCCGGCTCCTTGAAATCTGCCTTGAGCTGCGCGGCGGTCGGCGCGCCAACGGCGGCGAAGGCGGCAAGGTCAGCGAGGTCCGCGGCACTGATGCCGGATTCCCGCATGGCCTTGAAAGCGGGCTCAAACGGCTTTCCGGTTGCGACGGCTTGGTCGAGCCGCTGGGCCAGCACATAGCGAATGGCGGGCATCGGGTCTGCGGCAGGCCTGGCCACCGACGCCACCTGCTTTTCAAGCGCATCGAAACGACCACTTACCGTCGCAAGACTCCGCTGCACGTTGTCCAACTGGCTTTTCGCGCTTGCAGCCGCCGCTTGGGCTGCACCATCGAGCGCGGCAATCCGCTGGTCGAGTTGCGCGGTCACGTCAGTGCTCGCTGCGCTCACCGGGGATGCCTGTTGTTGCTGGGTCAGCGCCTCAATGCGGCTGGCCGCCGCCTGTATTGTCTGGCGCAGGGCTTGCTGGGCGGCATTGGTGTCGGCAACTTTTTGCAGTGCCTCACGAGAAGCCGTTTCGACGGAAGCAAGCCGGGCATCAAGCGCCTTGAATTGAGCATCCTGCTGCGCAGGCGGCGATGCCGTGGGCGAAACCACAAATTGCATGAGCCCGGCCCCGGCGACGCCACCGATGAGACCAAAAATGAGCCCGGTCACAGCCGCCCGCCCCGAATTGCCCGCGCTCTTTTGCTGCGTCGGCGCTGATTCGGCCATGGCTTCCGGCGGAACTGCTTTTTCCTGAGAAGTTTCGCTCTCTGAGCGCATATTTTCCTCCAGAACGGTCTCGGGAATAGGGTCTGCCGTCACGGGCACATCCTCGGCGACGCGCGTCGCGCCGATATCGATGGTGGGCGGCTGCTTCCCGCGGAAACGGCGGGATTTCGAGCTTTGCGGCGTGGATGGATCGGACACGGCTGCTCCCATGATTTCAGAATACACACCACAACCTCCCGGCTCACACCGGGATATTGTCATGGATCTAATCTAGAGCATTGAAATGAATAAGGCGAGCCATCTGGTAACGCGCCCCGTTGTGGCAAAATCACTGGCATGGGTCACCCGGCGAAATTGCCCGCGCTCACCCCAGCCGTGCGTGGGCAATAATGGCGCGCTTCTGCGGCAGCGCCAGGCCGCCGGAATAGGCAATATTTCCAAGAGTGAACGAAGGTGTCACGGTGAAGCCAAGCGCATTGCCCACCCCGAGCGCAGCCTTCATCTCAGCAATGGTCGTCGGGGCATTGGCCGCAGCAATCAGGTCTTTTTCATTGGCACCAAGCCGAACCGCTTCGGCAATCGCCCGCTCGCCATTCACCGCGCCCTTCAGCGAGAACAGGGCAAGGTGCAACGCCAGGTATTTCTCTGGGCCCATCAACTTACGGAAACCAAGAGCTACCTTGGTGGCTTGCACAGACGCCTCGCCGAGCACTGCAAAATTGACGAGCACATAAGAGAGGTCTGGTTCGGCCTTGAGCAACGCGGTGAGATCGGTCGCGGAGCGCTTGCACCATGGGCAATTATAATCAAAAAACTCAATCATAATGACGTCGCCATGCGGATGCCCAAGGCGCACGGCGCTCTCAAGTTCCTGCGCATCCTGAAACAGCTCGACCGGCACCATATCGCCCTCGGGAAGCGGAGCGGCGCGCAATGCGGTGGCAACCCCGCCCATACCAATGCCGGTAATCAACGTCATGAGTGCGCGGCGGGATAAAATCATCGGGCATTGGTCCTGCGGTTATCGTACGGGCGGAATCAGTGACCGGTACTTGTGGCTAAATTGGGTCTGCAGCACGCCCCAACCACCCGCCACGGCAAAGTATTTTTCGGAAAACAAAAAGTGAACGACCCGCTATGCATCTCTGCAAGCGGGTCAAAGTATTCTACTTTTTCGGCATAATCCGGCCCAACTTACCCACCGGTTTCCACAGGTTATCCACAGGTTGAGAACCGGTGTCTCCACCATGGGAAACGGGGGGGCGGACTGTTCGGGGCTTAGACAGCGTCCGGATGCGGCATCGAGATAATGTTGTAACCCGCATCCACATAATGGATTTCACCGGTTACGCCCGCCGACAGGTCGGACAGGAGGTAGAGCGCCGAGCCGCCGATTTCCCCAATGGTCACAGACTTGCGCAGCGGCGAATGGGCCTGCTGGAATGAGAACATGACGCGGGCATCGGCAATGCCAGCACCGGCCAAGGTGCGAACCGGACCGGCGGACAGCGCGTTGACGCGAATATTTTGCGGGCCGAGATCGGAAGCGATGTAGCGCATTGAGGCTTCCAGAGCGGCCTTGGCCACGCCCATCACATTGTAGTTCGGCATCACGCGCACCGAGCCACCATAGGTGAGCGTGAGGAGCGATCCGCCATTCTTCATGCGCTTCGCCGCGCGCTGAGCGATTTCGGTGAAGGAGAAGCAGGAGATGACCATCGTCCGGGAGAAATTCTCGCGCGTCGTCACATCGACATAGGAGCCTTTGAGCTGCGACTTGTCGGAAAAACCGATGGCATGGACAACGAAATCGAAGCCGTCCCAATGCCGGTCGATTTCTTCGAACAAGGCATCGACAGAGGCAATATCTTCCACATCACACGGCCAGACAAATTTTGAACCAAGGCTTTCCGCGAGCGGTGCCACGCGCCGCCCGAGCGCCTCACCCTGATAGGTGAACGCGAGCTCCGCACCCTGCTCCCGCAGCGCTTTGGCAATGCCCCAGGCAATGGAATGGTCGTTGGCGACGCCCATGATGAGCCCGCGCTTGCCCTTCATCAAACCGTTATTTCCCGTCACGTTATCGTTTCCTCGTATTATCGAAACGCCCCCGCCAGCAACGAGACCTGCGATCCGTATCATATGTCATTGAAATGCTTCCGAACCGTTCGTCCGGACAGAACAGAAACCGGAAGAAAGCGGCCGCAAGCAGCCCCATATCTTCCGGGAAAAAAAGATACCGGCGCTCTCCCGCTTTTGCGGGGCGCGCGCCAGATGTGCCTTACGCTTCCAGCCGCTTCATCACCAGCGTGGCGTTGGTGCCGCCAAAGCCAAAGGAGTTGGAAAGAACCGTACCGATTTTTGCGTTATCGATCCGCTTGCGGACGATGGGCATATCGGCGAAATCGGGATCCAGTTCCTCGATATTGGCGCTCTCGCAGATGAAATTGTTGTTCATCATCAGCATGGAGTAGATCGCTTCCTGCACGCCGGTCGCGCCGAGCGAGTGGCCGGTCAGCGACTTGGTGGCGGAGATCGGCGGACATTTGTCGCCAGCGCCGAACACTTCGCGGATCGCGCCGATTTCGGCGATATCACCCACCGGAGTCGAGGTCGCATGAGGGTTGATGTAGTCAATCGGGCCCTTGACGTTCTGCATGGCCATTCTCATGCAGCGCATGGCGCCCTCGCCCGAAGGCGCAACCATGTCGTAGCCATCCGAGGTGGCACCATAACCAACGATCTCGGCGAGAATGTTCGCACCGCGCGCCTTGGCGTGCTCCAGCTCTTCCAGAACCAACACACCCGCGCCGCCCGCGATAACGAAGCCGTCGCGGTTCTTGTCATAGGCACGCGAGGCCTTGGCAGGGGTCTCGTTATATTTGGTCGACATGGCACCCATGGCATCAAACAACGCCGAGAGCGTCCAGTCGAGCTCTTCGCAGCCACCGGCGAACATCACATCCTGCTTGCCGTACTGAATCATTTCATAGGCATTGCCGACGCAGTGGTTTGAGGTCGCGCAGGCGGAAGAAATCGAATAGTTCACGCCCTTGACCTTGAACCAGGTGGCAAGGGTTGCCGATGCGGTCGAAGACATTGCCTTCGGAACAGCAAACGGCCCAATGCGCTTCGGGCCCTTGGCGCGGGTAATATCGGCGGCTTCCACAATGGATTTTGCCGACGGACCGCCCGAACCCATGATAATGCCGGTGCGCTCATTGGAGATCTCGCGCTCCTCAAGCCCGGCCATGGCGATGGCCTGATCCATGGCGATGTGGTTCCAGGCCGTGCCGCCCGCATGGAAACGCATGGCGCGCCGATCCACCAGAGCGTCGACGTCGACATTCGGCATTCCGTGCACCTGGCAGCGGAAACCGAGTCTCTCGTAATCCTCAGCCTTAACGATGCCAGACCGTGCCTCGCGCAACGAAGCGAGCACTTCATCCGTATTATTGCCGATGGAGGATACGATCCCCATGCCGGTAACAACGACGCGTCTCATCTTAATCTCCTCGGACCAATCACCCGAAATGATGCCGGGCGAAATTAGCGGCCCATCTTGCAAGAACTGTTTCGACTTGGAAAGAACTTAGGTCGTAAACAGGCCGACCCGAAGATCTTTCGCTTCATAAATTCTCTTGCCATCGACTTCAAGCCAGCCATCGGCAATGCCGAGAACCAGCTTGGAACGGAACACCCGCTTGAAGTCGACACCGTAGACCACCTTCTTCACGCTCGGCAGAACTTGATCCGTGAGCTTGACCTCACCAACGCCAAGAGCGCGCCCACGACCGGGCTCTCCGAGCCAGCCGAGATAGAAGCCGACCATCTGCCACATGGCATCGAGGCCCAGGCAGCCCGGCATCACCGGGTCGTTTTTGAAATGGCACTGGAAAAACCACAGATCGGGTCGCACATCGAGTTCAGCGCGAACATGGCCTTTGCCATATTCCCCGCCATCCTCGGCTATCGACGAAATGCGATCAAACATCAGCATTGGCGGCAACGGCAACTGCGCATTGCCCGGACCGAACAACTCGCCGCGCCCGCAAGCGAGAAGCTCTTCATATGTATAATTCGACTGTCCGGCCATCCTGCTCGTTGGTCCTCTGTTATTGACACGCTTTTCAGGGCACTGAGCCCGTCACGCCGCCCTGTTAGCACAGTGCTGCGAACGTTCAAAGCCTCCTGCCCGGTTACACCCGGATAGTTTCGCAACTATCTTTTTAGAGCACCAAGCGCATAAGTGAAACTAATTTCCTGCGACGATGGGTTGCAGGTTTGCGTCGAGATACCTATTATCCGCCCATACCAGATGCACATTGGAAGCGTTCAATCGATGCCAAACCAGACTGCCAAAGTGGATAGAACCACACCTAGCCAAGGCGTTGCGCCCGGTCGCGGCTGTCCGTTATCGGACCTGCGCGATAAATTGCGCCGTGCCGGCTTGCGCCCCACGCGCCAACGCGTGTCGCTCGGTTGGCTACTATTCGCCAAGGGCGATCGCCATGTGACAGCGGAATCGCTCTATGAAGAGGCGACTCGTGCCCGCGTCCCCGTGTCGCTGGCAACCGTGTATAACACTCTGCATCAGTTCACCGATGCGGGCCTGTTGCGCCAGCTCGCGGTTGACGGATCGAAATCCTATTTCGACACCAATCCCGATGAGCACCACCACTTCTTCTCAGAAGAAGAACAGGTGTTGATGGATATGCCCTATAACGAGATTATGGTCTCGGCCCTGCCCGAACCGCCGGAAGGCCACGAGATTGTCCGCGTTGAAGTGATTGTGCGCATGCGCCGCAAGAACGCCAAGAACTGAACGCTTCACCATATGGATATGAAGATGATGCCGGTATCGAAAGATACCGGCATTTTTCTTGGGTCTGCCACAAGATTGTCACCAACAGCGGCATCTGTCAGAAGAAGTGTTACTCAGTAGCGGCGGGCACCCATGACGGATATCCTTCTTCTTCTCAATGCTGCGGGAATTTCGGTAGCATTCCTGGTTATTATGGCGGTCAATCGCCATGCTTTTGATTACCTGTGGCTCATCATCCATGGCGTAATTGTCGCCATTGCTGCCCTCGCCTATCACTTTGAATGGGAGGGTGCCGGATATCTGCTGGCTGGCATCACGCTCGTTTTTGTCATTGCCCCCATCGTCCTCACCATCCTCGCGCGGCGGGCGATGCGCCGCCAGAAACGAGAAGCGGGCGTGCGCTTGTTCACGATGGCTACATTGCTTCATCCGTCGCTCACATGGCGCTTAAAAGCGGCCGTGGAACAAGCAATAACAGAGCCAACCGTTGCCGGGCAATGCGCAAGCCTTGACCGGATTATCGCCCGATTTCCCGAAAGCCGCACCACCACCGCACGCCTGATCCGTCATCGGCTGCTCAATGACTGGAACGGCATTCTTGCCCATGGCGCATCAACCCCGACCGCGCAGCAGGACCCCTTTCAGCGCATGCTTACCATCCGAGCATTGGGAGAAACCGGGCGGCTCAACGAAATGGTTGAAGCGTTACTGGCCGATGCCAGCACTTTGGCCTCGGCACAGGTTTTGAACCAGACGCTCCTCGGTGTTGTGCAACTCACCGGGCGCACCCACGCCCTTCCCTTCCTGATGGTCCAGCCCGAGATTCGCGCCTTCAGCGATGAGCAACTCCAATGGATGGAAAACGCCACCCATCTCTCTGCAGGTGACCTTCAGGCACGCGACCACCTCCAGCAGCAGATCAACACTACCGAAGACCCGGATAAGAAGCGCTTGGGCCAAATCTGGCTTGACACCCCCCGTGCCGACCCAACCATCGCACTCCGCCCGGAACTTGGTGCCGCGCTCGATGAATTCATCAGCCGACGCATGACCCGCGCCGCTGACATCCACGGCAAGCATCAACGCCTCACCCCGGTTACATTCACTCTCATTGGCGCAAATGTCTTGATATTCGCCTTTGAACTTTACCGGGGAAACCCCGAAAGCGGGGAGATGCTCGCCAAGCTCGGCGGCATGTGGCCGCCGCTTGTGATGGCGGGCGCATGGTGGCGGCTCGGCAGCGCGCTGTTTCTCCACGTCAATCTGGCGCACCTTGCCTTCAACATGCTGATGCTATTGTCACTTGGTCGGTCTTACGAGCGACGCAACGGTTCCTGGCCGATGGCGGTGCTTTACGGCCTCGGGGGTCTGCTCTCGATGGGGGCGGTGCTCATGCTGATGTGGTGGGTTTACGTGCCCTTCGCCGTGCTCGCAGGCGCGTCTGGCGCGATCTTTGCGCTATTCGGCGGCCAGACCGTTGATATGATATGGCGCTGGCGCAGAAGTGGCATGAAAGATGATCGCAACGCGCTCATAACCGTTGCGCTTTGCCTCGGGCTTCAGGCTGCTTTCGACAACCTCGCCACCGCAGTCAGCTTCTCCGCTCACGTTTCCGGTTTTGTCGCGGGACTGGCGATCGGAGTAATTTTCAATATATTGAGGCGTTGACAACGCAACAAAACCACAGCATGGTCGTTTCATGAGCATGACACTGGCACTTTCGCTACGACTTCTTTACCCGGCCCTCTGAGGAGGTCGGGTTTTCGTCGCGCTTGCCACAAAACTGCATTTGTCGTGTGTCCCATGAATTTCAAAACTATCGCCCGCCCCATATCCCGGCCTTGCGCGCTGGCGCTTCGACTTCGCGGCAGTCACCGGGGCTGACGGCTGCCCGGTGGCTGTATTTAGAGGCCGTATTGCTCTGCCCTTTCCGCTCACGATTTCGAGACCATCATGTCCATGTTGAAAACACCGCACGCCAAATACCAATCCTTCAACGCCATTGATTTGCCAGACCGCACATGGCCGTCGCAAAGCATTACCAAGCCGCCGCGCTGGTGCTCGGTGGATTTGCGCGACGGCAACCAGTCGCTGATTGACCCCATGGACGTGGAAAAGAAGCGGCGCTTCTTCGACATGCTGGTGAAAATGGGCTTCAAGGAAATCGAAGTGGCATTTCCCTCTGCCTCGCAAACCGATTTCGATTTCGTGCGCTCCCTGATCGAAGGAAACCTGATCCCGGCAGATACCGCCATTCAGGTACTGACCCAGTCGCGCCCGGAACTGATTGACCGCACCTTCGAGGCGCTTCAAGGCGTCGGCAACGCCATCGTCCACCTTTATAACGCCACCTCTCCGCTGTTTCGCAAAGTGGTATTTGGCATGGAGCGAGCGGATGTCGTCAAACTCGCAGTTGAAGGCACCAGCCGTATCCGTGATGCTGCACTGAAGCAGCCGGGCACCAACTGGCAGTTCGAGTATTCGCCGGAGAACTTTACCTCCACCGAAATTGATTTCGCCCTTGAGGTTTGTGAGCGCGTCATCGACGTCTACCAGCCGACGCCCGCCAATCCGCTCATCCTCAATCTCCCGGCAACCGTCGAGGTAGCGACACCGAATACGCACGCTGATCAGATCGAGTATTTCTGTCGCCATATCTCGCGGCGCGATTCGGTGGTGATTTCGCTCCATCCGCATAATGATCGCGGCACAGCAGTCGCCGCCACCGAGCTTGGCCTGATGGCCGGTGCCGACCGCGTCGAAGGCTGCCTGTTCGGCAATGGCGAGCGCACAGGCAATGTGGATATCGTCACGCTGGCGCTCAATATGTACACGCAGGGCATCGACCCGCTTCTCGATATTTCCGATATCCAGACTGTGGTGCGCACCGTTGAGCATTGCAACCAGATTGCCGTTCATCCGCGCCACCCCTATGCGGGCGAATTGGTATTTACCGCCTTTTCGGGCTCGCACCAGGACGCCATCAAGAAAGGCTTCAGCGCCCATGAGAAGCGCAACGATGGCATGTGGGAAATGCCCTATCTGCCCATCGACCCCGCCGATCTCGGTTGCAGCTACGAAGCGGTCATCCGCGTCAATAGCCAGTCGGGCAAGGGCGGCGTGGCATGGGTGCTGGAGCAGGATCGCGGCCTGAAACTGCCGCGGGCCTTCCAGGTGGACTTCTCACGCGTCATCCAGGAAATCTCCGACAGCACCAGCCGCGAACTGACGAGCCTCGATATCTGGAAAGCCTTCGAGAACGCCTATTGCCTCGCGGGAACGCAGCGTTTCGAATTGCTCGATTACGTCGAACACGGCACCCGTCGCCCCGGCGAGCCGCGCCTCTTCGTCGGCAACATCTCCATTGACGGCGTCGAAAGCTCGGTGTCGGGACGCGGTAACGGCCTGATCTCAGGTGTGGTGGATGCGCTGAAAACCGGCTGCGGGCTTACGCTGGACGTCGTCGATTACCACGAACACGCCCTGCGCCAAGGCGCGGACGCCCAGGCCGCCGCTTACGTGGAATGCGTGCGCCCCGATGGTTCAAAAGTATTCGGCATCGGCATCGACGCCGATATCGCAACCGCTTCGGTGAAAGCAGTGCTGAGCGCCGCGAATGCCAGCGCCAAGCGGGCAGCGAATTAAGTTGATGATTTGAGCCGTCGCCGTACAATCACGGCGGCGGCTCAACCTAACAAATGCGGTTCCAACAAACACATGCATAATCAGATCGCATTTTGGCGTCCGCGCTTACAGCACCTTGCAAGCCAGTATGGGAATGGCGATGGCGCGCACGATATCAGCCATCTGGAACGTGTCTGGACGACAGCGCAACACCTGCTCACCTCACACCCCGGTGCCGACGCGCTGGTTGTCATGGCAGCCTGCTATTTGCATGACCTGATCAACCCGCCGAAAGACAGCCCCAACCGAGCACAGGCCTCCAGCCTTTCCGCACAGGAGGCACAATCCCAGCTAACCAAACTGGATTTCCCGAAAGAACAACTGGCGGCGGTCGCACACGCGATTGAGGCGCATAGCTTTTCAGCGGGAATACCCGCCAAGACAATCGAAGCGATGATCGTCCAAGATGCCGACCGCATTGATGCGCTTGGCGCCATTGGATTGGCGCGCATGTTCCATATCGGCGGGCAATTGGGGCGTGTACTCGCGCATGGTATTGACCCACTGGCTACACAACGGCCGCTTGACGACAAGGCTTACGCGCTCGACCATATCGAAACCAAACTGAGACATTTGCCAAGCTCCATGAAAACGGAAGCGGGGCGCAAACTGGCCGAAACAAGGCTCGGGTTTCTCATGCAATTTCGAGATCAGTTCATCTCCGAATGGCAGGTAGAAACCGGAGAAGCCTCTTAAAAAACCCTATGTCCCGCGCGGCTTCGCCCTTCGCGTTGGCGCTGCATTCGCCGGATCATCCGGCCACGGGTGTTTGGGGTAGCGACCCTTCATATCCGCTTTTACATCCGCCCATGAGCCTTTCCAGAAGCCCGGCAGGTCGCGGGTGATCTGGATGGGGCGGTGTGCGGGGGAAAGAAGGTGCAGGAGGAGCGGCACACGACCGCCCGCCAAGGCGGGGTGGACTTGCTGGCCGAACAGTTCCTGAACGCGGATGGCGATGGAAGGGCCCTCTTCAGAGCCGTAATCGATGGCGATTTCCGAGCCGGTCGGCGCTTCAAAATGGGTTGGCGCTTCGGCATCAAGCCGCTTTTGCAGCGCCCAAGGCACAAGGTTACGCAGGGCGTCTGAGAGCGCATCCGCGCCAATGTCGGCAAGTGTAGCCTTGCCTGAAAGATAGGGCGCGAGCCAGGTCTCGATGCTTTCTTCGAGCGCGGCATCGGAGAGGTCGGGCCAGTCTTCTCCTTCCGCGCGGCGCAGGAACATCACGCGCTCGCGCCATTGCGCCAACGCTTTCGACCATGACAGGCTTTTCATGCCAAGCATGGCGACGCCCCGGGCAAGGGGTGTGGCGGAAGCGTCGCCCGGCGGCACCGGCAGCGGCCTCTCGCTCAGCACGATGGCACCAAAGCGGCGCACGGCACGGCAGCGCAGGGCTTTGGCCGAGCGGTCGAACACCACCTCTTCGCGCTCGGTCAGCAATTCCGGGTGCAGCGCCTCAATCTCGGCAAGCTCTATCGCGGCAGCGGCGAGAATGCGGGCACTTGAGGCCTTTCCCGTCACTTCGGCGATGGCAAGGTAGGGCGCGCGGGCGAGGCGTTCATGCGCCTCAACCATCGCACCTCGGCCATTGGCCATGACGAACTCGCCCGGTTTGCCACGCGCTTTGGCGATGCGGTCCGGATAGGCGAGCGCCACCAGAATGCCGAGACCCCCGCTTTCCGCCAAAGCTACCGGCGCTTCAACTCCGGCGCTCTGCGCGGCCTTTTGCCAACCCTGCGCGAGGCGGCGGGTGTCCTCGGCGCGGGGCGCGCGATCCCGACGGAAGCGCTCAAGCCTGTCGTCAAGCTCATTGCCGTCGCCACCGATACCACGCTCAACCAGAAGCGCTGCAAGCTCCGCGCCATCCCGGCCCCTTCCGGCAGCGGCGGCCTGCAGGACCATCGCGGCAAGGCGCGGCGGCAGCGGCAGTTTTTGCACCCGCGCGCCGAGCGTCGTCATGCGTGTGCCGGTGTCGATGGCCCCGATCTCTTCGAGCAGCAGCCGCGCCTCTTTCAAGGCCGGTGCGGGCGGTGGATCGAGAAAGGCGAGATGGGCCGGGTCCGTCACGCCCCAGGCAATGCAATCAAGCAGGAAAGGCGAGAGGTCAGCGGCGAGAATTTCAGGACGCGCAAACGGCTCCATCGCCCCGGTTGCCGCCTCTTCCCACAGGCGATAGCAGATGCCGGGCTCGGTGCGCCCGGCGCGACCACGGCGCTGGTCGGCGGCAGCGCGGGAGACCCGCACGGTTTCAAGCCGGGTCAGACCGATATCGGGCTCATAGACTGGCACGCGGGCGAGGCCGGAATCAATCACCACCCGCACGCCTTCGATGGTCAGCGAGGTTTCGGCAATGGCCGTCGCCAGCACGATCTTGCGCCGCCCCGCCTTTGCGGGAGAAACCGCGAGATCCTGCGCCCGGCGGTCGAGCGCACCATAGAGCGGGGCAATATCAATACTGGCCTTATCGACCCAGGAGTCGAGCAGGTTCTCGGTGCGGCGGATTTCGCCCTGGCCAGGCAGGAACACAAGTACCGAACCTGTCTCCTCTCGGATCGCCCGGCGGATGGCATTGTCGATGTCGGCCTCGATGCGGCCCTGCGGCGTGCGCCCGAGATAACGTGTCTCGACCGGGAAAGAGCGGCCATCCGATTGGATAACCGGGGCATCCTTGAGAAGCCCCGCCACCCGCGCGCCATCAAGGGTTGCCGACATCACCACAACGCGCAAATCTTCGCGCAGCGCGCCCTGCGCATCGAGCGCGAAGGCAAGGCCGAGGTCGGCATCGAGCGAGCGCTCGTGAAACTCATCGAACAGGACGGCGGCGATACCATTCAATTCCGGATCATCCAGAACCATCCGCGTGAAAACGCCTTCTGTCACCACCTCGATGCGCGTATTTTTCGAGATCTTCGAGCCCATCCGCACCCTAAGACCCACGGTCTCGCCGACGCTTTCGCCTAAAGTGTCGGCCATGCGTTCGGCGGCAGCGCGCGCGGCCAGGCGACGCGGCTCAAGCACGATCAGCTTTTTGCCCGCCATCCACGGCTCATCGAGAAGCCACAGCGGAATGCGCGTTGTCTTACCCGCACCGGGCGGCGCCACCACAACGAGGCGCGTGCCACCACTCAACGCGCCGGAAAGTGGCTCCAGAATAACGTCGATGGGAAGGGGTTGCGGGAAAGTGCGCATGGTTGCGGGCGACCTTACAGTAATGCGCGTTTTTAAGGGGTTCACCGGTTAAACGCAAAGGCATCACATCATAAAAGAATCTGGGACGGAGTGCGTTTCAACCTAACCGCGCTTCGCTCGGGGCCGTCCGTTCCGACGGTACGGCCATCGTCTCGTCTTCAATCTTGCCGTGCGATACCGGCTGCTTTGCCGGGGTAAGTTGCGCGATGATGGTGCCAAGCAGCATCAGGCCGCAACCGCTGAGCACGCGGGCGTCGAGAACATCGCCCATGACGAGCCAGCCGGTGAGCGCGGCGAAGACCGATTCGAGACTGAGAATGATGGCGGAATGGGTGGCGGGCGCAAAGCGCTGTGCCAGAACCTGCATCGTGAAGCCAAAGCCAACCGAAAGGATGCCACCCCATAACAGCCCGAACGAGGCATTGCCGATGGCGTCAAACGAGATCGGCTCAATGAATGCGGCGATTGTCAGCGAGATGACGGCACAGGTGAGAAACTGGGTCACGGCGAGCCGCACCGGTGGCAGGCAATGGCTTCCGGCGCTCGACAGGGCATAGACCTGGAACGCCCAGAAAAACGCGCTGGCCAACACCAGCAGGTCGCCGTAATTGACCGCAAGCGTGCCGTGCACGCTGAGCATATAAAGCCCGATCACCGCCAGCGCCACGCCGAGCCACACACCCCAGCCGTAACGATGGCCGACGAAGATGCCGATGAGCGGCACCAGCACCACGTAGAGACCCGTGATGAAACCCGCATTGGTCACGGAGGTGAGGATCAACGCCACCTGTTGCAGATTGATACCCGCGCACAGCAAAAGTCCGATGCCGACACCAACGAGCCAGTCGCGCCCTTCGAGCTTGCGCTCCGGCTTTTCCCGCAGCAACAGCGGCAACACGATCACCGCGCCGAGAAGAAAGCGTAACCCCGTATACCAGAACGGGCCGATATGGGCCATTGCCGCTTTCTGGGCACCAAAGGTTGAGCCCCAGATGGCAGCAGAAAGCAAAAGCAGAAGGTTGGCCCTGACGGTTTGGCTGAGCATGGTTCCGGTTCTTGATGGAGTGGCGGGGCAATTTGAGCCCCTCGAACTCTTAACCGCTTTTTGTTGTTGAGGGAACGCCCGAAAAGGTGGAGGCGCGGATTTGTCATATTTGTGCTTTCGGCGCAATGTGACAGATAACAGCCTGATCATTGCTCAGGGAGTATCTGATGCCTGTTTCGCCCACCACGGTCGTGTTCGACGTCGGTAATGTGCTGGTTCGCTGGAAGCCTGAAGAGTTTTATCTCGGCATTCTCAAGGACGAAGGCAAGGTCAACCAGTATATGGCCAAGGCCCATACCGTGGAATGGAATGTTTCGCTGGATCGCGGCGAGAAGGATTGGGATCACGCATTCGAAGAACGCGTCACCGCCTTTCCCCAATGGGAAGAGCCGTTGCGCGCGTACCAGACCCGCTGGATCGACACTCTGCGCGATGTGGTCAACGAAAACGTCGCCCTGTTGCGGCGGCTGGCGGCGCGGGGCGTTCCGCTTTACGCCATCACCAATTTCAACGGGCAGACTTTCGGCGCTTTGCGCAAACACCCTGATTACGATTTTCTCAACTTGTTTGAGGGTGCCATTGTCTCGGGCGATGAGCAATTGGTGAAGCCAGACCGCGCCATCTATGATCTGTTGTGCAGCCGTTACGATCTAGCACCGCAAAATTGTGTGTTCATCGACGACAGCGCCGCCAACATCGCCATGGCACGCAACTGCGGCATGCATGGCATCCATTTCGTTGAGCCAATGGACGTGGCGGCAGAGCTTGGAAAGATGGGTATCGGCGCGGTGCTGGCATAGCGGCAGCAATCGGAATATCATTAAATTGTCTCAATATATGGAAGAAGTATCCATTTATTTGACACAACTTGTAAGCTGCCGTATTTTAGCGTCCTGATATGCAGGAGTGATGCCATGAGTAACCGCCTCGTCCGTTTTGAAGCTGCAGCCGCCGCCTTGCCGCTGGTTGCCATTCTGCGCGGCATCACGCCTGCAGAGGCCGAGCCCGCAGCGCAGATTCTTTATGACGCCGGTTTCCGCCTCATCGAGGTGCCGCTAAATTCCCCCGAACCGTTCGACAGCATCGGCAAGATGCGGCGGCTCTTGCCCGATGACGCGCTCATTGGCGCGGGCACGGTTCTCGAAGCCGAATACGTGGATCGTCTGGTGGCGCTCAACGCCGATCTCGTCATCATGCCCCATGCTGATCTGGAAGTGATCCGCATGGCCGCCTGCCGTGGTCTCATTTGCATTCCCGGCATCGCCACGCCGACCGAAGCCTTTGCGGCCATCCGTGCCGGTGCAACAGGGCTAAAACTCTTCCCGGCAGAAATGGTGACACCGGTCGTGCTCAAGGCCATGCGTGCCGTGCTGCCCAAAGCCACCCCGATCTTCCCGGTTGGCGGCATTACCCCGGACAATCAGGCCGAGTTTCTTGCGGCGGGCGCCAACGGCTTCGGGTTGGGCTCGGCGCTGTATAAGCCCGGCATGTCCATGACCGAGCTGAAAGACAATGCCACCGCGTTCGTCACAAAATGGCGGCGCAACCGCTGAGAAGAAAGGTGCGGTCATACACCTGCCATCGGAAAAGGGAACTGATGGAAGAAGTCTCATAGGCTTCGCCGATACGCCGTGATATCAGCAACTATTCTGGCGAATCGGAGAAGGATGGATATGGCTGCGCCCAGCAAGGAAACGACTGGAGAACAGGCCCCCACGAAAGTGACGGGCACACAGACGCTTCTGCGCGGTCTCACGATTCTCGAATGCGTTGCCCGCGGCATCACCGACGCCAAGGGCATCGCCAAGGCGCTCGGCACGCCGCGCTCAACGGCGCATCGTATGCTCAACAGCCTGGTTAATGAGGGCTATCTGCATAATGTGCCCTATCATGGCTATTCGCTCGGCTACAAACTGATCCAGCTTGGTGCCCGCGCCCGCGAGCAGCGCCCGCTTGCGCCCCTCGCCCAACCCTACCTCGATGAACTGGCCACGTTGACCGGCGACACTGTTCATCTGGGCACCCGTGAAGGAGCGGAAGTCTTTTATCTTTCAAAGGTTTCTGGCGGCAAGGGCCTCGAGATGCGCTCGCGCATCGGTCAGAAAATGCCCCTTGCCTCAACCGGTGTCGGCAGGGCGCTGATGCTCGACATGTCGCCCGAGGAATGGCGCCAGTATTACGACATCGCCGCAGTTCTTCGCCACAACCAGACGGAACGCCCCGCACTGGTTCCGTGGCAAGATTACCTCAAAACCATGCAGCATTATGCCGCCCAGGGTTGGGTGATGGATTTCGAAGAAAACGAAATCGGCATCCGTTGCGTCGGCGCGCCGGTGCGCGACATCAACGGCGAAGTTGTCGCCGCCATCTCCATCGCCAGCGTCATATTCTACATGCCGAAAGAGCGCATGCTGGAACTCGGCCCGAAGGTGCGGGAAACGGCTCTCAAGATTTCGGAAGCGTTGGGCGCAAAGTAATCTTACCTCCGCCCGCCATCGCCGCGATGGGTCAGGGCTTCGGCCACGTGGATACGGCGCACGGTTGATTCACCATCGAGATCGGCGATGGTACGCGCCACTTTCAGCACGCGGTGGTAGCCACGCCCAGAGAGATGCATGCTTTCGGCAGCCTTACGCAAAAGCATCATGCCTTCGGCATCGGGCTCGGCCACCGTTGTCAATAAATTTGCCGGACAAATGGCGTTGGTGCCGTCGGGTAATCCGTGAGCCGCGTAGCGCCTGCTTTGCATGTCACGGGCGCGTTGCACGCGCGCGGCCACCGTTGCCGAGTTTTCACCGGCCTGCGGTGCCATCAGATCTGACGCGGAAACGGCGGGCACTTCTATGGACAAATCGATACGGTCAAGCAGCGGCCCCGACAGCTTGGACTGATATTGCGCCATGCAGCGCTCGTTGGGCTGGCGTTTGCACACATAGCCCGGCTCGGTGGCGTGCCCACAGCGGCATGGGTTCATGGCAGCGATGAGCTGGAAGCGGGCGGGATAGGTGGCACGATGGTTGGCGCGGGCAATCATGACATTGCCGGTTTCCATGGGTTGGCGCATCGATTCAAGCACCTGCGGCTGGAACTCCGGCAGTTCATCGAGGAACAGCACGCCGTTATGGGCGAGCGATATTTCACCCGGCCGCGCACTGATGCCGCCGCCCACAAGAGCGGCCATGGATGCGGAGTGGTGCGGCGCGCGAAACGGCCTGCTGTTGGTCAGCGCGCCTTCGGCCAGAAGCCCGGCGATGGATTGGATCATCGATACTTCGAGCAGTTCGCGCGGCGACAAGGGCGGTAGAATAGAGGGCAGCCGCTGCGCCAGCATCGACTTCCCAGCGCCAGGCGGGCCTGCCACAAGTAGGTGGTGTTGACCTGCCGCAGCGATTTCCAGTGCCCGCTTCGCACTCTCCTGCCCGCGGATATCGGCGAGATCGGGAAGGTTCGCCGCTGGCGGCGCGATGCTCGGCTGCGGGCGGGAGAGGATTTGCGTGCCCTTGAAGTGATTGGCCAGTTGAATGAGCGAGCGTGGCGCCAGAATATCGAGCCCATCGCTTGCCCAAGCGGCCTCCGGCCCGCTGTCATGGGGGCAGATGAGCCCGTGATCACGGGAGTTTGCCGCAACCGCTGCGGGCAATACACCAGCAACCGGGGTGATCGAGCCATCAAGCGCCAATTCGCCAAGCACCGTGAACCGTTCCAGCGCGTCATGGGGAATTGCGCCAATGGCGGCCATGACACCCAGCGCAATCGGCAGGTCGTAATGGCTGCCTTCCTTTGGCAAATCAGCCGGAGCCAGATTAATGGTGATGCGCTTTGCCGGCAAAGCAAGCCCAGAGGCAAGCAGAGCGGAACGCACCCGCTCGCGTGATTCCGCCACGGCCTTATCCGGCAGCCCGACGATCGTCACCCCGATCTGGCCTGCGGACACCTGCACCTGCACATCCACCGCCCGAGCCTCGATCCCCTCGAACGCAACCGTCGCAACACGGGTCACCATGCTCTCGAACTCCTCGATTGATCGCTTGCGGGACCATTCGGCACGGCGCACAGTAACCTTGACCGGGCGAGAGAACAAGAGGGGAACATAACACTTTTCTCCCTGCTGGATTTCCTGCGCTTGTCATCGCGTATGAATGACGGATGTAATCTCCATCGATTTTGCGCCTTTTCTCCGGGGGAACTGCACACGTTAGCCCCAGCATGGGCACAAAGCCCTGGCTTTCTAGCTGCCATGGGCAAGACACTCACACGGCGCACGGCGCTCAAATGTTTCATCGGCATGGCAATGGCTGGCTCGGGCACAGCGGCTTATGGCAGCGTCATTGAGCCGGGCTTTCGCTTGCGTATCCAGCGTTACGATGTCGTTCCACCAAACTGGACGCCGGGCTTACACCTGCGCATTGCCGCCCTGGCCGATATCCATGCGGGCGAAGGCTATATGAGCCTTGCGCGGCTCAACACCATCGTCAACGCCACGAATGATCTGCAGCCAGACCTCATCGTTCTGCTCGGCGATTATCAAACCGGCACCTTCATGCGCCCCGGCACCATCCCCGCCCGTCAGATTGCCGAGGCGCTTGCCCGCTTGCAAGCACCGCTTGGTGTCCATGCGGTGCTGGGCAATCATGATTGGTGGAATGACCGCGAAACGCCAGTGTCGCACGCTTGGGGCTTCCTCTGATGGGGCTTGAGCTTCAACGCGCCGGGATTTCCTTGCTCGAAAACCGGGTATTACGGCTTGAGAAGAACGACAAGCCCTTTTGGCTCGCCGGGCTTGGCGACCAATGGGCCTTCTTCAACCGCAATCGCGGCGCGGAAGACCTGCCCGGCACCATGGCGCAGATTACCGATGACGCCCCCGCCTTGCTCCTCGCCCATGAGCCCGATATTTTCCCGCACATTCCGAGCCGCATCGGCCTGACCTTCTGCGGCCATACCCATGGTGGTCAGGTGCGCGTACTGGGCTATTCCCCCATCGTGCCGTCAAATTACGGCAACCGCTACGCCTATGGCCACATCATCGAACAAGGCAGGCACCTGATTGTCTCGGGCGGGTTGGGAACGGGCAAGGTTCACGTGCGGCTTGGTGTGCCGCCGGAGATCGTGTTGGTGGAGACGTAAGCAACCCGAAGAGAAAAAATGAAAATGACAAAATTTATAATTATAAACAGACACTATTATTGCAGCGCTTCCAACCTCTGAATTCTGATGATACTCTTCCTTGTATGCGTGCTTTAATGGGATTGAAATGGAACCACTAAAAAGCCTACTGCCAGATCTTTTTATCGGTGGCTTACACCGTGCTGCGTCGCTATCAGCTCAGAAAATTTTAAGAATCAATAGAATTGACAAAGCCCTAAAGGGAGACGCCTTAGAAAGCACGGCAAGCAGCATTGCGGTTTCAGACTTCTATGAAGTTGCAAATTTATATTATACAAAATTTAATAAGAAAGCAGATTTATTTTTTAAAGAGCTTGAGAAATCAGGCATTATAGAGCTCATGGTAGAGAATGCTCTAATCGGAAAAGATTCACCAAAAGTCAGAAATCACTTTTTAAATCTCCATAATAATTTCATAAAAGGCGATTCAAACATTGAAAACGGTGAGCTTCTATATGAAAGACTGATGAAATCATTTTCGGTAACCGTAAAAGAAATATCAAAAGACAAGATTATTTTCGAATTAATAAGACACTCCAATAAAGAAATTGCACAACGCTTAACTTCTATTGAAGAAAAAATGGAAGTTAACATCAATATGCCAGCAATAGAATTCACATATATTCAGCCTACTTTATTAAAATTGGCAAAAAACTTACAAACTTATTACAAATATCTTAAAGTAGAAACTAATAAGGGCCCGCAAAAAGTCGATATAAATAAAATTTATATATCGCCAAAATTAGCAATTCGAAGCGGGGCACGCATTCAAGATTTAACGCTCATGCGCGACCTAGGTAGCCTAGCATCTCTCAAAAAGGAACGGCCAGAATTAAATTCTGGTGGTTATTATGAAGTCTCTAAATTTACTTTCAATGATATCGCCGAATCATTTCGTAACGTAGTAGTGCTCGGCGATCCGGGAGGTGGGAAGAGTACGTTTTGCCAGAAGCTCTGCTATGAAATGGCAAGAAAATCTGCTCTGTTATTGCAATACGATAGTCAACATCTTAACAATGAGCAATATGTTAAATTTCCAATTAGAATTGTATTAAGAAAATTTGAACAAGCACGGTCTGAAAATTCTCAACTTGACCTGTTAACATATATAGTTAGAAAATTTGTAAATTTTAGTTCAGATACCGAGGAAAATGTTAGGCCTGCGATTCTCTATTTGTTACGAAATGGAAGAGCTTTTTTAGCTTTCGATGGCTTGGACGAGATTCTCGAAACCTCAAAAAGGCAAGAGTTTGTTGATTTGGTAAGAGCTTTCTGCGATTGCCATCCGCTTTGCCCCGTATTAGTAACGTCTAGGTTGGTGGGCTATGACAGCGCCAAGCTTCCGGAAGCGTTCGAGGAAATTATTCTTGAAAAATTTGATGAGAATGAAATAAAAAAATATATTACAAATTTTATGAGTGTAATTGGAGGTTTGTCAAACGAAGAGGCAAACAAAAAGTCAGTTAAATTCATAGAACAAACAAAATTAAATGCATCAGACTTACGCAAAAACCCGCTAATGCTCGGGCTTATGGGCTCTCTATTTTTAAGGAATGGTGACGTCCCCTCTAACAGACCTGAGATATATAAGAAGTGCGCAGAACTTATGTTTGAGAAATGGGATCAGGCGCGTGGAATAAATGCAGACCTAACAACTGATTTTGATAGGCTTCAAATTTTTACAAGTCTCGCAGAAAAGATGTACGGAAATCCAGATCTGGCAGCCGGAGTTCCGAATTCATGGTTAGAAAAATTCATAAAATTTGAGTTTGAAATTATTTATTCAGACAAAACAAAGGCGTATCAAGAAGTTAGAAAATTTTTAAACTTCATTACAGGCAGAGCTTGGCTTTTGACAGAAGTGGGAGATGAGTTATATGGCTTCACTCATCAAACATTTCTTGAATATTTTTTCGCACGTTCTCTTGAGGGGAAATTTGATACCGTCAAGGACTTGCTTAATCACATAAAGAAACGAATTTTGAAGCAGGAATGGAATGAGGTTAACCACCTCGCCATACAGTTAAAAATTGACAATAACAGGAGAAAAACAGAGGAAACTGCACAATTTTTTAAAGCCGCGATTAAAAGTGCAAAGCATAACAAGCATAAAATACTTATGATGAATTTTTTTGCAAACTGCTTTGAGTATCTTGCTCCAACTGAAGCGACCACTGAAGAAATTATCGATTTAATGAAAGATGAGGCATTTACTCTTCATAAACTACTCCAGCCTTTTGCTCTTCAATTTTTCTCAATAATTACGAATACGGCAAAAGATAGAAAAAATTTCATCGAAACAAAAATAGGCAATGTGTTAAGTTCAGAGCTATTTTCTAACAATAGAAAAGATTCTGAAATTGCAGCCTTTATTTTAGGTGGGGATTTTTTAAGATCTGGAACAAAAACTGGAAATGGAAGAATTTTTAAGAGCCTTCCAGCCGAAATGAGAATCTCCATACGAACTTCCGTCAGATCTGAGGTTATAAAACTCGCAACCGCTCATGATTTTTATTTAAATTTGGCATGGACTTGGTATGGTTTAATTCCAGATTCAGTATTTTTCGATAAAAAAATATGTATGATATTTAACAACCCAATCGGAAAATACTCAGATCTAGTCGATGGTTTATCATGTCTCGTGCTTGAATCTTCAAACTCACTCCAGAAAAAAGATGTTTTTTCTAGTGAAAGATCAAAATATTTTAGATCTATATTATCAGATATAGCTGTAGAATTTGAAAAAGGCACAAAACTAGATATTGAGCAATTCAATAAACGCCTTATGAAAGTAAGAATTCCAGCTCTTTACTGGAAAGATGTGTATAAAAATTTAAATGATAATGACAATGCACTACGTGGAGCAATAATTATTAGACATGTAATTTACAATTTATTTACATTAAAAAACGAAAAAATTTCGAGAACAAAATCATACCAAAATGAATTTGCTTTATTAAGCAGAGATGAAGTAAAATACATAAGAAACTCAACTTCAGATGGAAAAATAATTTCATTTTATGATAATCTATACTCCGGTAAATCAAGCCTATTCACAACAAAAAATTAAATTTCTTCAACCGATACAGCGCCTCCAGCGCCTCACGCGGAGTCATGCTGTCGGGGTCGATCTGGTCGAGGGCTTTTCTCAAGCCGTCTTCCTTGGGTGCATCATGCTCCGCCTCAATCGCCCGCGCCTGCGCCAGGGCGAAAAGCGGCAGATCGTCGATGATCGCGCGTTTCGGCTGCTCGCGGTCTGAGCGTTCCAGCTCGGCCAAGATCACCTTCGCGCGGGTGATCACCGCAGACGGCAGGCCCGCAAGCCGTGCAACCTGGAGGCCATAGGAACGGTCGGCGGTGCCGGAGGTGACCTCATGGAGGAATATCACCTTACCCTTCCATTCCGTCACCTTCAGCGTTGCGTTCTCAAGACGCGCCAGCTTGTCGGACAAAACCGTCAGTTCGTGGAAATGGGTGGCAAACAGGCTGCGGCAGCGGTTGATCTCGTGGAGATGTTCGATGGCTGCCCAGGCAATGGACAAGCCGTCGAAGGTCGCGGTGCCGCGCCCGATTTCATCGAGGATCACCAGCGAGTGGCTCGTCGCCTGGTTGAGGATCGCCGCCGTCTCCACCATCTCGACCATGAAGGTCGAACGGCCACGCGCCAAGTCATCCGCCGCGCCAACACGCGAAAACAGCCGATCCACCACACCGATATGGGCGGATGCTGCGGGAACGTAAGCACCCATTTGCGCGAGGATGGCAATCAGCGCGTTCTGGCGCAGATAGGTCGACTTACCGCCCATATTGGGGCCGGTGACCAGCAGAATGCGCCCGCCCGCCTGCGCGCCCTCTTCCGCGCCGGATAAATCGCAGGCGTTGGCGATGAAAGCCTGCCCGTTGCGCCGCAAGGCCGCTTCCACCACCGGATGGCGACCACCTTCGATGGCAAATGCGCGGCTGTGGTCAACCACCGGTCTTGTCCAATCCTGCTCCACCGCAAGCTCGGCAAGGCCCGCAAAAACATCGGTCGCGGCAAGCGCATCGGCGGTGGCGGCAATATCGCGGGACAAGGCGATGATGGCACTGCACAGGCGCTCAAAAACGCCTAGCTCAATGCGCAGCGCGCGGTCGGAAGCAGAGGCGATCTTTGCTTCGAGATCGCCAAGTTCCACCGTGGTGAACCGCATAGCATCCGACATAGTCTGCCGGTGCACGTAAGTTTCCCGCATCTCTTGAAACATCGTCTGCCCGACATTTTGCGGCACTTCGATGTAATAGCCGAGCATGTTGTTGTGCTTGATACGCAGCGTCCGACAATCAAGCTCGGTCGCATAACGCGCCTGCAAGCCCGCGATGAAGCGGCGCGAATCCTGTTGCAGTTCGCGCGTTTCATCAAGCTCGGGCACCGAACCAGCACGCACGAAACCGCCATCGCGTTTGAGCAACGGCAGTTCATCGGCGAGCATCACCGCCATTTCATCGGCAAGCGATGTATCAAGCGCGGCAATCGTCGCCATGATAGCGGCGATGTCCACTGGCAGATCGCCACGTTCGCGGCCAAGAATGGCAGCGAGTTCCCGCGCGGCGAATAATCCGTCCCGCAGGGCGGCGAGATCGCGCGGGCCGCTGCGGCCCAGCCCGAGACGCGACAGGGCGCGCGAAATATCCGGGATTTTCTTGAGCACCGCACGAATGGAATCGCGCAAGGGCGTATTGCTGACGAAGAACGCAACCGCTTCCTGACGGCGATGGATGGCGGCGGTGTCCATCAGCGGCCCGGCAAGCCATTCGGCAATCATGCGGGAGCCGCCCGGCGTCGCAGTGCGGTCGATGGCGGCAAGCAGACTGCCCTGGCGGTCGCCGGACAAGGTGCGCGTCAGTTCGAGATTAGCGCGGGTTGCAGCATCAATGGAAAGCGTCGCGCCGTTCTGCTCACCCATCGGCGGCAGGAGCACCGGGCGGTCAGCAAACTGGGTTTTCTCAATGTAGAACAGCGCAATACCAGCCGCAGAGATTTCCTCACGGCTAAAGGAGCCGAAGGCGTCGAGCGAGGCCACGCCGAAATAGCTCTTGAGGCGCTGCTCGGCAGAACCGGATTCTGGTCCGCCACCGGCAAGCGGCGTCACCGCGGCCCGCGTTTCGCTCCAGAATGAGGCCAACTTCTCGTCAAAATAAATCTGTTCGGGCAGCACGATCTCGCGCGGCTCAAGCCGGGCGATGGCGGCGGCAAGACCGGCCTGATCGCTTGCGGCCAGCACGAAACGTCCGGTGGAAATATCGACGGCGGCCAAGCCGTAATTCCAGTTGTCCTCATCATGGCGACGGCGCGACACGGCCAGAAACAGGTTGGCCTGCCCTGGTTCCAGCAACCGGTCTTCGGTGATGGTGCCGGGCGTGACAAGCCGAACCACCTCACGGCGTACCACCGATTTTGGGCCGCGCTTTTTGGCTTCCGCCGGGTCTTCGGTCTGCTCGCACACCGCAACCCGGTGGCCGGCGGCAATCAGGCGCAGGAGATAGTCATCTGAGCGCTCCACCGGCACCCCGCACATGGGAATGTCTTCCTCGAGATGCTTGCCGCGCTTGGTGAGGGCAATGCTCAGCGTTTTGCTGGCAACTTCCGCATCGTTGAAAAACAACTCATAAAAATCGCCCATTCTGTAAAAGAGAAGGCAATCGCTGTGTGCTTTCTTGATGTCGAGATATTGCGCCATCATCGGCGTGACGCGCTTGTCCGCCTCGGCGGGCGCGCTCACCATGGCAGGAGCTTCAGAACCCGCGGTGCGAGGGGAAAGTTTTACCGTCATGGGTATCTTTTAAAACTCAATTCCTGCCGCCAGTTGAGGGCATGATTGCCGCAAATACGAGTCGGTGCGTGGGGAGAATAAGAACCTTTTATGGCGCAGGTCAATCATCCCGACAGCATCTCTCCGCAGGCAGACTTTCTCAGCGCTGTGAAAAAACTTTAAAATTTTTAGCCTAGAACAAACTGTCCCTGCTTTTAGGGAGTGTTTTCCGAAATCCGCGGTGATAAGGCTGTGTTGCAATCGCCCTTTCGACTGCGATCACGACATGCAACCCGTCCCTTTCGATGGGCGCATGGCACGCAAGGCGTCGGCGGTATTTTGGAGCTCGGCTGTTAATTGCGAACACCGGCTTTTCCCGAGGGGCAGAGCACCAACTCATGGCGCTGCCCATCCTTCCGCGCGGTTTTTATTACAGGCGCAGGCGCGGAGCGTAAGAAGACAAGGCTATAACAATGTCCGATAAGTCGTCAGCAGGCTCCCGCCCCACATTTACTGATCAGGAAGCGCTGCAATTCCACGCACAAGGTCGCCCCGGCAAGCTCGAAATCGTTCCGACCAAGCCGATGGCAACACAACGTGACCTGTCGATGGCTTATTCCCCAGGTGTAGCCGTGCCGGTTATCGCCATCGGTAAAGACCCGTCGCTGGCTTATGAATACACCACGCGCGGCAATATGGTGGCGGTTGTCACCAACGGCACCGCCATCCTCGGTCTCGTCAATCTCGGGTCGCTCGCCTCAAAGCCGGTGATGTAAGGCAAATCCGTCCTGTTCAAACGATTCGCGGATATCGACTCCATCGATCTCGAAGTCGATAGCGAAGACCCGGAAGCGGTCATCAACGCCATCCGTTATCTCGGCCCGTCGTTCGGCGGCATCAACCTTGAAGATATCAAGGCCCCCGAGTGCTTCATCATCGAACAGCGCCTCAAGGAGCTGATGGACATTCCGGTGTTCCATGACGACCAGCACGGCACCGCGATTATTTCAGCGGCAGGGCTCGTCAATGCGCTCCACCTCACCGGACGCGATATCAAGAAAACCAAACTGGTTGTCAACGGTGCGGGCGCCGCGGGCATCGCCTGTGTTGAGCTTGCCAAGGCCATCGGCATTTCCCATGAAAACGTGCTGCTGTGTGACACCAAGGGCGTCATCTACAAGGGCCGCACTGAGGGCATGAACCAATGGAAATCGGCCCATGCCGTGCAGACCGATGCACGCTCGCTTGCCGACGCTTTGAAGGGCGCGGATGTGGTCTATGGCCTTTCGGTCAAGGGGGCCTTCTCCCGTGAAATGATCCTGTCGATGGCAAAGGATCCGATCATCTTCGCCATGGCCAATCCCGACCCGGAAATCACCCCGGAAGAAGTGGCTGGCATCCGCAGTGACGCTATCATTGCCACCGGCCGTTCGGATTACGCCAACCAGGTCAACAACGTCATCGGCTTCCCCTACATCTTCCGCGGCGCGCTCGATGTGCGTGCCCGTTCCATCAATATGGAGATGAAGGTTGCGGCGGTTCACGCCATCGCCCAACTCGCCCGCGAAGACGTGCCGGATGAAGTGGCGGCTGCCTATCAGGGTTCGCGCCCCCGCTTTGGTCGTGATTACATCATCCCCGCGCCGTTCGACCCGCGCCTGATTTCAACCATTCCCTGCGCCGTGGCTAAAGCCGCCATGGACAGCGGCGTTGCCCGTCGCAACATTGACGATATGGATGCCTATAAGGCCGAACTTCACGCCCGCCGCGACCCGGTTTCGGGAGCGCTCAACGGCGTGTTCGAAAGCGTCCGCAAGGCCAAGCGCAAGGTGGTGTTTGCCGAAGGCGAGGAAGAACAGGTGCTGCGCGCCGCCATCTCCTATGTCAACCAGGGTCTGGGCAGCGCGGTTCTGATTGGCCGCGAATCTCAAATCCTGGAGACCGCTGAGCTCGCCGGTATTGACCTCAAGGGTCGCGACGGCATTGAGATCATGAACACCAAGAAGTCGACCCGCATCGACGTTTATTTCGAATACCTCTACCAGCGCCTGCAACGCCAGGGCTTCCTCAAGCGCGACGTGGTGCGCCTCCTTGCCCAGGACCGGAACACTCTGGCGGCCTGCATGGTGGCGCTTGGCGACGCCGATGCCATGGTCACCGGCGTCACGCGCAAAACGTCCAAGGCGCTCGAAGCGGTGGAGCGGGTGATTGATAAGCATCCTAGCCGCCGGGTGATCGGCGTCTCGCTGTGCATCTCGCGCGGTCAGGTTGTGGTGGTTGCGGATACAGCAATCCATGAACGCCCAACCGGCGAAGAGCTGGCCGATATTGCCATCGAGGCCGCAGCCGTTGCGCGCCGCTTCGGTTATACGCCGCGTGTGGCCATGCTGGCCTCGGGCTCGTTTGGCCATCCGGTCACCGAGCTTGGCGATGCCCAGCGCAAAGCGGTGCGCATTCTTTCGGAACGCAATGTCGATTTCGAGTTCGACGGCGAAATGACCGCGTCGGTTGCACTGAACAAGGACCTTCTGGCCCAGTATCCGTTCACCCGCCTCACCGGCCCCGCCAACGTGCTGGTGATGCCCGCCGCCCATTCGGCAGCCATCGCGACTTCGATGTTGCAGGAACTTGGCGGTGCCATGGTGCTCGGCCCGATGATCACTGGCCTCGCGCGTCCGGTGCAGTTGGTGCCGCTCAACGCCACCGATACCGACATCGTCAATATGGCGGCGCTCGCCGCATTCGATATCGGCAAGTAAGCGAAAGCTGTCGTGAGAAATTACGCGGGGCGTCTTCTGACGCCCCGTTTTTTATGAGAAGATGCCGGAATTGACCGGCGGTGTCGCCAAGACAGCAACGATCTCGGCCATATCGGCCACCTCATCCAACGCCAACGTCATGCGTTCGAGTTCAGCAATGGCCGCGCCCGGCCATACCAGCGTGGCGATATCGCGGTATTTGCCAATGAGATCGGCATCGCTCACCGGATTTGTCGGCGAACCAAGCGGGATTTCAACGCGCCTCATCAAGGTGCGGCCATCCCGGGTGACGACAGTCACGAAGGGTTCCTCGTCTGGCTGTTGCCCAGCATCTACCGTTAGGGCAATACGCGCGAGGGCCGCAGCAATGCGCGGGTCGTTCCGCTTTTCGGCACGATAGGATTGCAGCCCGGCGGCCCCGTAAACAAGGCGTGCCGCAAGCGCATAGGGCAGGCTCATCTGCGCGGCAGGCAATGTGTCCACGGCGCGTCCGCCGCACATGCCATTGAGAAAACCGCTGAGACACACATCGATGCGGGTAATGTCCGCATTCTCAAGGCTGTTTTCACCGAGAAGCAGCCCTAGCGCGTCAACTGCCGCATGGGTGCCACGGCAAGAGGCATAGGGCTTTATGGAAACACGGCCCATCTTCCAGTTGGCGCCAAGCTCCCGCGTCCAGGCGTCTGGATCGGCGGTTGTCGGCGCGAAGGTTTTGGTGAAGCCGCCCCAGATATCTTCAAAAATATGGCGTGGTCCCTGGAATTGCTCGCGGGCCAGCAAGGCCGCCAACAGCCCGCCCTCCGCCGCGCGCCCCGGATGCAGGCGCTTGCTTTGCGCGCCATCCTGAATAAAGGCCCACAGACCTCCCGACGCACTGGCGGCGAGGCCAAGGGCCGATTGCATTGTCTTGGCATCGAAGCCAAGGAGATAGCCGCACGCCACCGCTGCGCCAAAAGTGCCACAGGTCGCCGTTGAATGCCAACCCGCACCATTATGGGCTTCATACGCACCACATGCCTCAAGCGCCCGCCGGGCAATGTCGTAGCCGAGAACAACGGCAGTGATGAAATCCTGGCCCGAGACCGGCTTCCCGCAAAGGGGCAACACGGCCAGCGCCGCCGGAATCACAACCGCGCCGGAATGGTCGCAGCCGCCTGTGTCATCAAGCTCAAATGTGTGGCAAGCCATGCCGTTGGCAAGCGCGGCATTGCGTGGCCCGGCCTTGCGACCGGTTGCCCATAGCGGGCAGTCACCGCCGGTTTCGGCAATGGCGAATACGCGGGCGAGTTTTGTAGCTTCGTCCGACAAAGCCCCGGCGATGCCTGCGCCGAAAGTGTCGAGAATATGCCGTCTGGTTTTAGCGGCGATGGAACCGGGGATATCCCCGTAGCGGGTTCGGGTAATGAAGTCCGCTAAAGTCTGGGAAATAAGTTCCGGTTCCATCGTCGTCATCTTATCAGTTGAGAGGTTTGGCGTTCACAGCCACAGCCTTGATGGCGCTGGTCTGCAAATTGTACTTGGCGACAATCTTGGCGTAGGTGCCATCGGCCATCAGCTTCTTCAGCGCCACGGCGAAGGCATCGCGCAACTGCGTGTCCTTCTTGGCGAAAGCGATACCCTGATACTGCGAGGTGATGGGGTCGCCGACGATTTTATAGGTATTGGGCTCCTGGCCCATGATGTAGGGCAGCGTTTCCGAACCCTGCACGCCGGCGTCAATCCGGCCCTGGCGCAATTGCAAGCGCGCATCGGCAGAGCCATCGGTCCCGGTGAAAGTCACGGCGGGCTTACCGGCCTTTTCGCAGTTCGTCTTGCTCCACTCGGCCACTTCCGACGGGAAGGTGGTGCGGCGGGAAGCGCCGACCTTCTTGCCACACAGATCAGCCACCGCCTTGATTTCTCCAGCGCGTTTCTCCTGAATGAAGAAGGTCGCACCCGACGAGAGGTAATCAACGAAGTCCATGATTTCCTGGCGCTCGGGCGTGTCGCTCATGCCGCTCATGATGATGTCAACACGGCCCGTGGACAGCGAGCTGGCCATCTGCTCGAAGCTGACCTCCTGCCATTCGATCTTGACGCCGAGTTCCTTGCCGAGCGCGTTGCCAAGGTCAATGTCGAAGCCGGTCAGTTCGTTGGTTTCCGGGTTCTTGTACTCAAGCGGCGGATAGTTCGGGGTCTGGGCAACGACCACTTTGCCCGCGGTCTTGATGCGGTCTGGCAGGGTCTGAGCCTGGGCTGCCGTGGCGGCGACGGCAAAAACGGCAGCGGAGAGAAGGAAACGGTATTTCATGGGCTGACCTTCTTGTTTTAGGGGAACTCCACTTCCGCCCTGCGACAGAACTGGTGCTCCAGTTGAAACTTCATCCGCGCACGGCGGTGACAAAATCGCGGGTACGTTGCTGCTGCGGATGGGACAACACGTCGTGCGTCGGGCCGCATTCGACAATCTCGCCCGCATCCATGAAGGCAACCCTGCCCGCCACTTCACGGGCGAAACCCAGTTCATGGGTCACAACGATCATGGTCATGCCGGATGCCGCGAGATTTTTCATCACATGCAGCACCTCGCCGACAAGCTCCGGATCAAGCGCGGAAGTCGGCTCATCGAACAGCATCAGTTCTGGCCTCATTGCAAGACCACGGGCAATCGCCACGCGCTGCTGCTGCCCGCCAGAAAGCTCGTTCGGATAGGCATCGCGCTTGAAAGAGAGCCCAACCATTTCGAGAAGCTCCATGGCATGGGCCTTCGCCACCGCCGGGCTTTCCTTCAGAACTTGAATAGGCCCCTCGGTGATGTTTTCGAGCGCGGTGAGATGCGGGAACAGGTTGAAACGCTGAAACACCATGCCGACCGGGCGACGCTGGCGGGCGATTTCGGCGTCGCGTAACTCATAAAGCTTGTTGCCGTCGCGGCGATAGCCGATCAACTCATCGTTGACCCAGATGGCACCGCCATCAATCTTCTCGAGTTGGTTGATACAGCGCAGAAACGTGCTCTTGCCCGAGCCCGATGGCCCGATGATGCACAGCACCTCGCCACGATCCACATTAAGAGAAACTTCTTTCAGCGCCTGAAAGTGCCCGAAATTCTTGCTGACATTGACAGCCCGGACCAGCGGCTTTTTTGCATTCTGCATATCGCGGCTCCTAGCGCTTCACATTATGGCCAGAGCCACGCCCGAAATGGCGTTCCAGGAAGAATTGGCCGACGCTCAGGAACGAGACAATGACCAGATACCAAACGCTGGCAACGAACAGAAGTTCGAGAACGCGGGAATTGGCGTACCAGATGGTCTGGGCGCGGTGCAGAACCTCGGAATAGGCGATCGCGCTGGCAAGAGAAGTCAGCTTGACCATCGAAATTAGCTCGTTGCCAATCGGCGGCAGGATCACCCGCATCGCCTGGGGCATGACAATGCGGCGCAACATCTGGCCGCGCGTCATGCCGATGGCTTGAGCCGCCTCATATTGCCCGCGATCCACCGCAAGTA
Organism: Microvirga sp.; assembly: GCA_031546825.1. Classification (GTDB taxonomy): domain Bacteria; phylum Pseudomonadota; class Alphaproteobacteria; order Rhizobiales; family Beijerinckiaceae; genus Hohaiivirga. The sequence goes on from JAVBJU010000028.1 coordinate 54,711, forward strand.
ATCCGCCACGCACCACTTCAGCGGTGTATGCGCCCTGCTGGATGCCAAGGCCAAGGAGCGCTGCAACAAACGGCGTCATCACATCGGTGGTCTTGAACATGAACAGTCCGGGAATGCCCATCTCGGGAAATACCGATGCCAGATTGAACCAGATCAGCAGTTGCAGCAGCGCTGGCGCGCCACGGAACAGCCAGATGTAGCCCACGGCCACGCTCTTCAGCACCGGGTTGGTGGAGATACGCATGACTGCAAAGATAACGCCGAGGAAAATGCCGAGCATCATGGCGCAGAAAGCCATGATAATGGTCGCCTGTACGCCAGCCAGAATGGACTTGGCCGTGAGGTAGCGATTGACCACGCTCCAGGCGATATCACCTTGCGAGAAGGCGTAACCAAGCCCGCCAAGAACGCACACAACCAACGCGGCGGAAAACACCCGACCATAATGACGGCGCGGAACGATTTTCAGATGGGCGATTTCCAGAAGCGCGTTGCGGACCTGGCCCGATTTAGCACCCACTGGTTCGTCTTGTACAGCGTGTCCCGCCATAGAGCTCCTCGAACGCCTTATCAGGTTGGATTGACCCGGGAACTTCCCCCGCTTCCAGGCCATGGAACCAACGGCATAATCAAAATTGTCTCCGAGCGGAAGCGCTCATCGCGCACGAAATCGTCGCAGCCCGGAAAAAGCGACAATAACCTCTTCAAATCAAAGATAAAGGGATTATTTTGCCGTTTCGCTCTGTTCGTAAACGGCGGTGATTTCGGCCCCCGTTGCCATCCAGACATCATCGCGCACCATCACATGATCGAGGAAGGCTTCGAGAATGCCGATGCGCATCGGTCGCCCCGAAACCTGGGGGTGCATCATCACGGTGGTAACGCCACCCCATTCATGGATACGTTCAAAAGTGTCGCGCCAAATCGACAGCACATGTTCCTTCGGCATCAAAACGCCACTGTCGAGCCGGTGCGTCATGCCGTAATTCCAGTCATCCATGGCGAAATCAACCGGGATTTCCACCGGCGCGCGACGACCATCGGGCAGCACATGGCGATAGGGGCGGATATCATCGCGGAAGGATGACGAATAGCGGATGTCCGACTGCGCCAGATAGGCGAGCAACTCGTGGAAGTTCTCGCCTGACGGCGCACGGTATCCGACCGGCTTAACCCCGAGTACCCGCTGGAGCGCATCCAGGCCTTTATCAATTTCTTCTTTTGCCGCCGTAAAATCCTCGGGACGCGGGCGTTTGTGGAGATAGCCATGGTGGCCGATCTCGTGGCCCGCTTTAACGATGCTCTCGCACATCGCCGGATGGGCCTCAACGGTCCAGCCGGGAATGAAGAAGGTGGACCGGAGGCCGTAACGCGCCAGCACTTCAAGGATTTTGGGAACCCCAACGCGTGCCTCGTACCCGCCCCATGACAAGGTAATGAGCTTATCAGCAGCCTCGGGCTCCAAATTGAGCCAAACTGCCTCGGCATCAACATCGAAGCTCAGAAACAGGGCGGAGCGCTTATCCCCCGGCCATACAAGCTGCGGCGCGGGCGGGGCGGCATTGGCGGGGCGGGGCGTGAGGTCGGGCTTCATCGCTTCGGTTCCAGTTGGCAACTCAGTGCATTACCCTGTACAGATAGCGCTCCCGACCGACAACCTTTTCAATCAACGGCAACTCCCATGACTGCGCATATCCGCCCCCTCGCCCTGTCCGACGCCGCAGCTGCGTTCGCCCTGTGGCAGGAGGTCGGCTTGCACCCGAGCCGTTCTGACACTCTCGAGGCTCTGGCCCGCATGATCGAACGCGACCCTGAGCTTATTCTGGTGGCCGAGGAGAATGGCAAAATCATTGGCACCGTCTGGGGCGGTTTTGACGGCAGGCGCGGCTGGATTTATCGGCTGGCGGTCGCGGCAAGCCATCGCGGGCAAAAGCTCGGCAAGCGGCTAATGGACGAGGTGGAACAGCGCCTCAAGGCCAAAGGCTGTGAGAAGGTCAATTTGCTGATTGATACCATCGGCCTCTTTTATTGACCGACATGAGCCCATTCCCGCATTCCGATTGATTTTATGACCTCTGGGAGAGCGATGAGCTTTTTCCATGCCTCGCAAGCAATATCGATGATGTCGTCATAGGTTTCAAAGACCGTGTTCGACAGCCAGTTTTCGCGCATGTACTGCCAGATATTTTCCTGCGGGTTCAACTCTGGTGAGCGTGCTGGCAACAGGATCATGGTTATGTTTTTCGGCATGGTGAGTTTGGCAGTGGTGTGCCAACCTGCGCGATCCAGGAGCAGGACGGCGTGTGCGCCTTTTGCGACCGTGCGGCTGATCTCATTGAGGTGGGCCTGCATCGCTTCGGTATCACAGAAAGGCATAGCGAGCGCCGCGCCAACGCCTCGAGCCGGGCAGATTGCCCCGAACAGATAGGCGCTCTCATAACGTTGATCTGCTGGCTGCCTCGGTCGTGAACCGCGCCGAGCCCATTGACGCACGCGGTCGTTCTTTTGGCCAATTCTGGCTTCATCCTGAAACCAAATCTCGATGGGCTTATGCTTGGGGACGTGGCCCGTATGCGCCGTCAGCGTTGCCGCGAAGTTTTTTTAAATGCCGCCATTGTCTCGGCGTTTTGGCCAGGATGATACGGGCGAGCGCTGATATGGGAGAAGCCAATCTGCTTCAATATCTTGCCAACTGTACGCTCGTGATAGACGACGCCAAAACGCTCTTCGATAACCCGCTTCAGGTCGACACGGCGCCAGCGCACCACACCGTCACTGGTCCAATCCGGACCTCTCTCGACAATCTCGCTCAAAGCAGCCAGTTGGTCCGGCGTCAGACGGGGTGGATGGCCTTTTGAGCGGATATCTTTTAGCCCCTCTGGGCCCTCGGCATTGAACCGATGCACCCAATCGCGCAACGTCTGCCGGTCCATGCCACCAATGCGGGCCGCATCTTCCCGGCTCATTCCGTCAAGAACCGCAGCAAGCGATAAAAGCCGTCGGCTCTGGTTCGCATGTTTGGAGCTTGCCGCTAAACGCCGAAGCTCAAATGCCGAGTAGTCCGTCCTCATTCCAACCGCTGCAGGCATGGTGCGAATCCTCCCGCACCAAAAGAATCATAGAAATGCCGTTTTGGGAATCCCACGTGAGTCACACTGAGCGACCGTTGGTAT
>JAVBJU010000026.1:0-57162 GCA_031546825.1 Microvirga sp.
GCCGTCGATAGCCCGCCTTCCTGCTCTCGTAGCACTCCGATTATCTGTTCTTCCGTAAATCGGCTCTTCTTCATCCATCTGTCCCCTTCATGAAAGGACAGACTCCAATTTTAAGTGGAAGAATTCAATGGGGGCAGGTCAATTACACGCGCTCTTTATTTTTCGCGGACAAGTGCATCCGTTGTCTGCGCGGGCCTGGGTCCGACAGGCCATGACCCAGGCATTGAAAGCCAAGCCATTGAAAAATAATCTGGAACATAGGTCCCACTAAGATAGTACTAGTGCTTTGCTATAGAAGCCCCATGAGAAAGCACGATTCGCCAATGACGTAAGTAATCTGACACAAAGCCGTTACACTGGCGACCACTCCATGCGGCGAGCTTCTTGACGTAAGTCAATATAACGCACCAATGGCAATACGTGCCATGATTTGCCAAGTTGTGCCATTTTTATTTAAATGAACTATATAAACTAAAACTGTCTCCAGCCATACTTAGACTCATTTCGTCTAATTTTCAGAAAAAACTTGGAGCAATGGGAAACTTTAAAGTGAAAGAGAGATACCACGGACCGTGGGGAGCGTACCCGAGAGATAGAGTTAATATAATAATATTAAAATATTTTATTATCAAGTTGCCAATTCTGCCACCTTGTAATAGAGCGAATTTGAGGAATGCCAGATCGTTTCCATCTTGGCAAGAAGGCCCGAAAATCTGCGGTCGGAAGGCAAGGAATCTCGAAGAATGAATCAACGTTACTTAGTCCGCAAAATCAATAATTTTTTGATATTTCACTTAAAATAAATTATATGGATTCTATTTTAGTTGTAATATAAATTTTCTCCATTTCCACATGTAATTACATCGATGTACATCGTAAATTATTTTGTTTAGTAAATTATTTCATTGTTGATCTATGTCATTTTGGAAAACTTGACCTAAATCATTTGAAAAATGTGTGTCGATGAACTACAGATATATCATAACCCCGTTGCCTAAGTAGATGCCGAGAAACTACAAAAATTCAAGGGTTCGTTGCGCCGCGCGCATTTTGGTAACATTTCCCGAGGATTTCGCCCATTTCAACCCATGGCAGATTGATTATTGATGAGCGGTCTATTGCATTTTAATCCAACCGAATTGAGAGGCCTCAGAATCTTCCAGGCTTTGCCGGAGGAAACTCTCGTCGAACTGTCAAAAGCTGGGCGTCTGGAAAGCGTCCCGGCGGGGCACGTTTTAACGCGTGAAGGCGAAAAGCCCGATTTCCTGCATATCCCCGTGACAGGAATGATTGAACTGTTTTCAAGGTATGGCGACCGCGAGACGACGCTGGCGATGATATCACCGGGAGCGAGCTATTCACTCGGTGCTGTTCTCCTCATCGAGCCCTATCTGGAATCGTCGCGCCCGCTCGTCCCCAGCGATATCGCTTCATTTCCCATGGAAACGGTCCAGAGACTGCTGCAAACCGACCCACTCTTCGCCAAAGCCCTGTATACGGAACTGGGGCGCACCGCGCGCGGTTATCTACGCTCCTTGAAGAACCTGAAGTTGCGCACATCTTTGGAGCGCCTCGCCGCCTGGATTCTCAAGACCGACATTATCAATGGCGGCAAAGGCCGCTTCCGGATCGGCTTCGACAAGAGAACACTGGCGTCGCATCTAGGCATGACCCCCGAGAACCTGTCGCGCACCTTCGCTGCTCTCAAGAAGCAGGATATCGAAATTAAAGGGCGTGACATTCATATCATTCGCCGCGCCGCGCTCGAACAAATTGCCCAGCTCACGCATATGATTGACTGAGCCATCCGCCGCCCTGGTTGAGGCGCGCTTTTTGCCTTCCCCTTTGCATCCGCAGGGATTAGAAGACGCTGTCTCAGGGTGGGTATTGACCCACCTTTTTTATTCATTTGACCGCATCGCCTGCGCAACGCGCCGTGATGCGATGATACGAAATGCAGGAGTTGGCCTGGAATGGGCGTCATCCACGTGACCGATCGCGACGGCAATCGCCACACCCTTGAGTGCATCGAGGGCTGGCGCATCATGGAAATTATCCGCGACTGGGGTTTGCCGATGGAAGGCATTTGCGGCGGCGCGTGCGAATGCGGCACCTGCCATGTCTATGTCGATGAGCAATGGCTACCAAAGCTCTACCCTGCCCTTGAGGAGGAAGAACTCCAGCTCGACGCCCTGCCGCTGGTGGAGAAAAGCTCGCGCCTCTCGTGCCAGATCCTCTGGACCCCCGAGCTTGACGGCATGGAGCTGAAGCTCGGCCCAACGGGCTGAGGGGCTTATAGCAGGAGCGGAGCATGAAAAAGCCGGGAAAGTTCCCGGCTTTTGACGATCAAGAAGAGTTCAACCCGTAACGCCGAGCTTCTTTTGCAGATTGCTCGATGACGTGGTGTATTGGAACAGGAGCTTCTTCTCCGGGTAGACGTAGCGATGGACCTTCTGCGCCGCCAAAGCACCCTCATGGAAGCCGGAGAGGATGAGCTTGAGCTTGCCCGGATAGACATTGATGTCGCCAATGGCAAAAATGCCGGGGACATTGGTTTCAAACTTCTCGGTATCAACCGGGATCAGGTTCTCGTGGACATTGAGCCCCCACTCGGAGATGGGCCCAAGCTTCATGGTGAGACCAAAGAACGGCAACACGATATCGCAATCGACATCGAAGGTTGAACCATCATCACGGCGAATGGTGACGGCTTGCAGAACCGGAGCATCCCCCTTCAACGCCACCACCTGACCAAGATGCATATCCATATCGCCTTCAGCGACCAGAGAGCGCATCTTGTTGACGGTGTCGGGCGCGGCACGGAAGGCGTCGCGGCGATGCAGAAGCGTTATGCGCTCAGCCAATGGGTGCAGGTTCACGGTCCAGTCGAGGGCGGAATCACCGCCGCCGATGATCAGCACGCGCTTGCCGCGGAACGCTTCCATCTTGCGGACGGCATAGAATACTGAGGTGTTTTCATAAGCCTCGATATGCTCAATCGGCGGCTTCTTCGGCTGGAATGATCCGCCACCAGCGGCAACGATGACCGTCTTACACAGAAACTCCGTTCCGGCATCGGTCTTGATGCGGAAGCGCGGGGCCTCAGCCGTGCCGAGGCTTTCCAGCTCTTCAACCATTTCACCGAGATGGAAGACCGGCTTGAACGGCTCGATCTGCTTCATCAGGTTATCGACCAGCTCCTGGCCGCCAATCACCGGATAGCCGGGAATGTCATAGATCGGTTTCTCGGGATAAAGCTCGGCGCATTGCCCGCCGACTTTCGGCAGGATGTCAATGAGATGCGCCTTGATATCCAGCAGCCCGAGTTCAAAGACCGCGAACAGGCCGACCGGACCAGCCCCGACGATCACGACATCCGTTTCGATCGTTTCGTTCATGGTATCGTATGTCTCCTCAATCTTTGAGCGGCATCAAGCATGTTCACGCTGTGTTGGCAAGCGTTGTCAACCCAAGCGGCCACTTCAATGGGCGTCATCATGGCATTGCCCGTGATCGGCCAGCACCTGGATGACGCGGCATTCGCCAATGCGCCCGTGGCGGGTGCCACACACCATGCGCGCCAGCTCTTCGCGTAGCGCAGTGAGTTTTGCGATCTTGTCCTCGACCTCGCGCAGGTGACGATGAACGATTTCATCGGCCTCCGTGCACGGGCGATCGGGATTGGCGCTGAGCACGATGAGCTCGCGCACGTCATCAACATCAAAGCCCAGTTGCCGCGCGTGGCGAATGAAGCTCAGGCGCGCAATATCTTCGGCCCCGTATCGCCGTTGCCCGCCCTCGCTGCGCAACGGTTCAGACAGCAAGCCGATGCTTTCATAAAAACGGATCGTCGGCACTTTGACGCCGGTTTCGCGCGCCAGTTCACCAATCGAAAAAAGCATTATTTTCTACCTTGTCCCTCTAGTCGCTAGAGGTTGTACCATCTCTTCGAAACATGAGGAAAGACCTTCTTATGAATGAGACGACATCCCCCAAAACCGCCGCTGGCGAGCAGACCTCCTTCTTCAAGGTATCGGGTCTCGATTGCGGCTCATGCGCGGTAAAAATCGAAACGGCGCTTGGTCGCATACCCGGCGTGAGCAGTGTGGACGCCTCTGTCACCGGGGAGAGCGTGACCGTGCTCCACGGGGAAACCGTGTCGATGGCAATGCTTGCCAACAAGCTGGATGCCCTCGGCTATGGCGTATCTGTCATGACAAAAGGCCGGGATGGCGCTGCAGATGCCAAGCATGACCACGCGGAACACGGGCACGACGCCGAAGAGGACATGGATCACCACGATCACAGCCACGCCCATGATGATTCGCGACCGTGGTGGCGCACACCAGACGGTCTTCTGGTAATCACTTGCGTCCTGCTGATCGGTGCGGCCTATCTCATCGGCTTTATCTCTCCCGCCATGGAAAAGGGGGGCATGCTCGCTGCCATGCTCATTGGGGTTCTGCCGGTGGCACGCAAGGCCTGGCGCAGCACGATGCAAGGCTTTCCCTTCTCCATCGACACCCTGATGGTGGTCGCGGCATTTGGTGCGGTGGCGCTCGATGCGGTTGAGGAAGCCGCGGTCGTCGTTGTGCTGTTTCTCCTTGGGGAACTGCTGGAAGGCATAGCCTCGAACCGCGCCCGGCGCGGTATCCGGGGCCTGATTGCGCTGATCCCGCAAACTGCACTGGTCGAACGCAATGGCGTCATCACTGAGGAACAGATCACCAATCTCAAGATAGGCGACATCATCGTTGCCCGCCCTGGCGATCGCATCTCCGCCGATGGCGAGATTGTCTCCGGTATTTCCAGCATCGACGATTCGCCCGTAACCGGCGAAAGCGCCCCGAAAACCAAGAAAAGCGGCGACCGAGTCTATGCCGGTTCCATCAATCACGACGCCGCTCTGCGGATCCGCGTCACTGTTGATACCGCCAACAGCACCATCAGCCGCATCACCCGCATGGTGGGAGAGGCCCAGGACCGCAAGTCACCGACCCAGCGTTTCATCAACCGCTTCTCAAGTATCTATACGCCGATTGTCTTCGCCATCGGCCTGGCGACGGCCGTCGTGCCGCCGCTGTTTTTTGGCCAGGAATGGGCCACCTGGATCTATCGCGGCCTCGCGGTGCTACTGATTGGCTGCCCCTGCGCGCTGGTGATTTCAACACCCGCCGCCATTGCCTCAAGCATCGCCGCCGGGGCGCGGCGCGGCTTGCTGGTCAAGGGCGGTGAGGTTTTGGAAAAGCTGGCGAAGGTAACGGTTGTTGCCCTCGACAAAACCGGCACCCTCACCACCGGCTTGCCAAGTGTGACCGATGCAACAGCCTTCGGCGTGGACGAGAACACGATGATTTCCGAGGCCGCCGCCGTGGAAACCGCCTCAAGCCATCCCCTCGCCAAGGCGGTGATGGCGATCGCTAATGAACGCAATATCACCATTCCCGTCGCCACAGAGGCGACTGTCGTGCTGGGCAAAGGCGTCACCGGCACTGTGGCAGGCAAGACGATTTTCGTCGGCTCTCCCAAACAGGCTGCGGAACAAGCAAAGCTCTCGCCGGATCAACAGAGCTTGATCGACGCCCTGTATGGCCAAGGTAAAACCGTGGCTGTCGTGGTGGCGGACAAAACCATTACCGGCATCATCGGCCTGCGGGATGAGCCGAAAGCCGATGCCATCACAGGCATGGCGGCACTGACGAGGAGCAAGGTCAAGGCCATCATGCTGACCGGCGACAATGGCGCAACCGCTGCAGCCATTGCCGCAACGCTCGGCATCGAAGCCCGCAGCGAATTGCTGCCCGAAGACAAGTTGCGCATCGTCGCCGAGCTGCAAGACCGTGGCGAAGTGGTCGCTAAGGTCGGTGATGGCATCAACGATGCGCCCGCACTGGCCCAGGCCGATATCGGCATCGCCATGGCCGGCGGCCCCGGTGGCGGAACCGATATCGCACTGGAAACGGGCGACGCCGCCATCCTGCGCGGACAGGTTGCCGATATCGCCGGGCTGATAGATCTCGCCCGTCGCACCATGCGAAACATCCACCAGAACCTGACCATCGCCATTGGGCTGAAGGCGCTGTTCCTCGTCACCACCCTCATCGGCATCACCGGATTATGGCCCGCTATTCTCGCCGATACCGGCGCGACGTTGCTGGTGACGGCCAATGCTTTGAGGCTTTTACGCAGCCCGGCATGAGAAGCCGTTTCTCTAAATAGGAACGGCCCCGAAACACGTTCCGGGGCCGTTTGCTTCTTCCATATTTTCGTGTTCAGGCCGCAAGGCGCTTTTGCACCAGTGCGCGCAGGCTGCGCAGATCCTTGACGAAGGCGCGAATGCCCTCCGAGAGCTTTTCTGTCGCCATCGCGTCCTCATTGAGGGCAAAGCGGAACGCCTTTTCGTCGAGATGCAGGCGGGCCGGAGCCTCGCTGGCCAAGGCCGGAGACAAGCGACGCGGCAAATCGCCGGAGGCGGCAGCAAGCTCGTCAATCAAAGCGGGCGAAATCGTCAGGCGGTCACAACCGGCGAGAGCTTCAATTTCGCCAGCGTTGCGGAAAGACGCACCCATCACCACCGTCTTGATGTCATGGGCTTTGTAATAGGCATAAATCTGGCGCACTGAGACAACGCCGGGGTCTTGCTCGGCCTGGTAAGGACCACCGCCGGTTTTCACATGCCAATCAAGGATACGCCCCACGAAGGGCGAGATCAGAAAGGCTTTGGCATCGGCACAAGCCGCAGCTTGAGCGAGCGAGAACAGCAACGTGAGATTGCAGTCGATGCCTTCCTTCTGCAGGATTTCTGCGGCGCGGATGCCTTCCCAGGTCGAGGCTATCTTGATGAGAATGCGTTCGCGGCCAATGCCGAGCGCCTGATAGGCGGCAATCACCTGACGGGCTTTGGCAACGGTTGCGGCGGTATCGAACGAGAGATCGGCATCGACCTCAGTCGAGACACGGCCCGGGACCAGCTTGGACAATTCAGCACCGAACGCCACTGCCAAACGATCACTCACCGCACCGGCAACCGCCTCGACATTGCCCGTTTGCTTGCGGCCCCACAGCAGCGCTTCTTCAAGAACCGGCTGTCCGCCAGCGCTTTCAACCGCCTTGAGAATCAGGGTGGGGTTGGTGGTGCAATCTTCGGGCTTGAGGCGTCCGACCGCATCAATGTCGCCGGTATCGGCGACTACGACCGTCATCTTGCGCAGTTGTTCGAGCTTCGATGCCATTATTCACGCCTCCGTCGGAAAAATACCGGCACAGCAATAGCGCACCTCCCTGCCCCGGCAAACCGCTTTTTCACAGCTCCGCGAAACCAGCCCGCCCAATTGCTACCTTTACCGCCCATCTCACAGCGCTACCATTTTCAGCGAATGACGGGCGGTAAGGCTCGCGTGAGGATCGGGTGCAAGGCAAGTGTCGAGAGGGACAACATAAATGCTCGCGCCCACCGAAGACCAGTTCGCTATTCAGGCCACCGCGCGCCAGTTTGCCGATGAGCGCATTGCGCCCTTTGCCCTTGAATGGGACGAAAAGAAACACTTTCCGGTCGAAACATTAAGGGAAGCCGCAGCACTCGGCATGGCGGCTATCTATGTGCGTGAGGATGTCGGGGGCTCTGCGATGACCCGGCTTGATGCCGCCCTGATTTTCGAGGCACTGGCCACCGGATGCCCAACCATTGCCGCCTTCCTCTCGATCCACAACATGGTTGCCTGGATGATCGACGCCCATGGCAGCGCGGAACAACGGCAGAACTACCTCCCTCGCCTCGCCACAATGGCCATGATCGCCTCCTATTGCCTGACCGAGCCCGCCGCCGGGTCCGATGCGGCAGCGCTACAGACCCGCGCCGTGCGCGATGGCGGACATTACATTCTCACCGGCACCAAACAGTTTATTTCGGGCGCGGGCGCATCCGACCTCTACCTCGTTATGGCGCGCACGGGCGGCGCGGGCGCACACGGCATTTCCGCCTTCCTTGTGGGCCGGGATGCCCCCGGCCTCACCTTCGGCATCAACGAGAAGAAAATGGGCTGGAACGCCCAGCCAACCCGGCAGGTGATTTTGGAGGGTGTGCGCGTCTCTGAGAGCGACCGGCTCGGCGCGGAGGGCGAAGGTTTCAAGATGGCAATGGCGGGCCTCAACGGCGGACGCCTCAATATTGGCGCGTGTTCGCTTGGCGGCGCGCAACGGGCGCTTGAGCAAACATTGGCCCATATGAAAGAGCGGCGCGCCTTCGGCAAAAGGCTTGATGAATTTCAGGCGCTGCAATTCCGGCTAGCCGACATGGCAACCGAACTCGAAGCCGCCCGCACCTTTTTATGGCGTGCAGCCGATGCGCTTGATGGCGGATTGCCCAACGCCGTTACCCTGTGCGCGATGGCAAAACGCGTTGCCACTGATGTGGGATTTGATGTCGCCAACCAGGCGCTGCAACTCCATGGCGGCTACGGCTATCTCAGCGATTACGGCATCGAGAAGATCGTGCGCGATTTGCGCGTCCACCAAATTCTCGAGGGCAGCAACGAGATCATGCGCCTGATGATCGCCCGCCATCTTCTTTCCGACCGGGCCTGACCCGGCGTTTTCAAGGGAGCAAACAAGCATGACCAAAATCGCTTTCATCGGCCTCGGCAATATGGGCGGCCCGATGGCTGCCAACCTCGTCAGGGGCGGCTTTGAAACACTGGGCTTCGACCTCGTGCCGGAGGCGTGCACGGCTGCCGCACAAGATGGCGTTACCATCGCCGCCAGCGCACGCAATGCGGTTGAAGACGCCGATGTGGTGATTTCCATGCTGCCTGCGGGCAAGCATGTGGTGGCGCTATGGAGCGAGGTCATCGACGCCACCCGGCCCGATGCCCTGCTGATTGATTGCTCGACCATCGATATCGACAGCGCCCGCAAGGTCCATGCCCTCGCCGAAAGCAGAGGCCGCCTCGCGCTCGACGCGCCGGTTTCCGGCGGCACGGTCGGTGCAAAGGCCGCGACACTCACCTTCATGGTCGGCGGCTCCGGTGCGGCCTTCACCAAAGGCGAACAGATTTTGCAGAAGATGGGGCGGCGCGTCATCCACTGTGGCGACGCGGGCACGGGACAAGCCGCGAAAATCTGCAACAACATGATTCTCGGCATCTCGATGCTCGGCGTGGCCGAAGCCTTCGTGCTCGGTGAAGCGCTCGGCCTGTCGCCGCAAGCCCTCTTCGATGTCGCCTCGACCTCATCCGGCTCCTGCTGGGCATTGACTGTCAATTGCCCAGTGCCGGGGCCGGTGCCAACATCTCCCGCCAACAACGCCTATCGGCCCGGATTCATGACCGAGTTGATGCTCAAGGACATGCGCCTATCGCAGGAAGCCGCCCTCTCGGCGGGCGTCACAACGCCGCTTGGCGCTGAAGCAACACAGCTTTACGGCGTCAACGCCAATCTCGGCCGAGGCAAGGATGATTTTTCATGCATTATCAATATGTTGAAAAAATAGCCTTTTGAATGCGTAAATTTTACGGCCTGGCTAGCCCGAATAAGTTGGCTTCGACAAGCCGGGAGATCAGGGCCCATCAACGGGATGGCAGAGCGATCTTAGACAAAATTACTGCAAAAAATCAGTGACGCGCCACATTTCTGTGTGGCGCTTGCTGTTTAACGGAAATGTAAATAATTTTGAACTCATGCCATGCGGCCAAGGAGAACCATCCATATAACGAACATGCCTTCATAAAACGTTCGTACTGCGTCCAAAGCAGGATCGGTTATCTCGAATCCATGCACGGGCTGGCAGCGGTTCAGGTGATCTTGCTCCATTGTTTTACCGCCTTCATGCCGGGCCTCACCTCATCCAGCCCGGCGACAGGAACCGTTGCGGGCTACATCCATGCGTCGTCCTTGTTCTTTCTCTATGACGGGTATTCTGCCGTTTATATATTTTTTGTCCTGAGCGGCTATGTTCTCATCAAAGCATTTTCAGCAACTCCCTTTCCGCCCCATATGGCGCTCGCGCGCCGGGTCGTGCGGCTGGGCGGACCTGCATTGGCCGCGCGTTTTGTATCAGCTGCGTTTTTCTGGGGGGGGTGGTGGGTATAATACGCTTGCGGGGAAAATCGTTAACTCGCAGTGGTATTCGGCGCTTTGGCACCCGGTCACAGGTATTGTTTCGATCCTGCGAGACGGAATATTAAACGGCATTTTTCTCGGCTACAACGGCGCGTCGCCGGTAGGCGGGCTTTTCGCGCCGCATCGGTGTTGAGACGCCGATCAAAAAGGATGTAAACTGCGTTGCAGCGCGCAATTAACCACCTGAAGGGGCTCCCGGCGTTGATTCCTGGCCCGCCCACCTTGAAATTCTTGCGCATAGAACCTGTTTTACCTTGAGTGTTGCACGAAACCGACAGCGCCGGCACGCGGGCTCGGCTAGAGTGCGAGCGCGTTTGCAATTTGAAGGAAAGGTGATGACGTCCGGCAATGGAGCGTTTTAATCCGATCATTGGAGATCCCTTGGCCGAATCGGCCACGTTGCTGCGACGTCTCGCCTTCGTATTGCTGTTTCTGGTAATGCCAGTCGCGGCGGTGCTGGGGCGGCGCGCCCTCGTCATCATTGTGCCGGTGGCCGTTGCCCTTTTGGTGATTTCGGCGCTCCTCGACGGTAATCGCCTGCCGCTAACCCAAAGCCTCAAACGTTTCTTTTTCTCTCCTGCCACACTGGTCGGTCTGCTGCTCTTTGCCTGGAGCGCGCTCTCCCTGCTGTGGTCGCCCTTTCCCGCCGGAGGTATGGAGCGGCTCAGCGATACCGCATTGACGATCGCCATGATTTTTTGTGGCTACCTTGCTCTGCCGGAACGGATGCGCTCGCCCAATCTTTACCTTCTGCCGCTCGGCGTCGGCATAGCCGCATTCCTGGCGCTCGCTGCCGAGTTTTTTCTACTTCCGGGCAGGCAATCCGCTGAGTTCTCTGATGTGTTTCAACGCGGGTTGCAGGTGGTGGTGCTGCTGTTCTGGCCCTCTTTCGCCTGGCTCAGATCGCGCCACCGCGATATTCTGGCAGTGAGCTTGGTCATTGTGCTGGTGGCAGCGCTGGTTTGCGCACCAGAGCGCGACTCGGTCGTCGCCTTCGCAATTGGTGCGGCTGGCTATGTCAGTGTCATGGTGTTCAAAGCCCGGGCAGTGCAATGGATTGCGAGAATTGCCGCCGGATTGATCGCCTTCGCGCCATTGCTGCCTTTTGTCCTGTACCCGATTGCGGCCGCCACCGGCTCAGTGCCCTTCATTTCCTGGCTCAGGATCGGTCGGAGGGTGCTGCTGTCGGAGCCAATGCAGGTTATCTCCGGGCAGGGGTTTGAATCCGCTTCTCTGCCGCAGGCGGCGCACGTGCTGGGCTCCTTGGCGCCAACCTCGATCCTGTTCAAACTCTGGTATGAACTCGGCATTGTCGGCGCATGGAGCGCCGCAGCGCTTATTTTGCTGACCATTGGCCGCGTTGGCGCACGCCATGTGCCGCTGGCCCCCGGCATCACCGCAGGGTTTCTTTCGGCCTATGTCTTTTCCTGCATCCATTACGGTGCAACCCAGGCCTGGTGGACCACCGCCCTGACATGCACGGTTCTGGTGTTCATTGCCCTCACGCGCGGGCAGTACCGCACCATACGGCCACGGATTTTTGTGGTGCGGTGATCTCAGGCGAAGGGTCAACCCCAACCTTCTTGAAAAGCAGAATGATCATGGTAGCATAGCTTGCTGCGCGCCGTGCATGAATGGCGCCAATTCCAAGGCTAACCTGAAGGAACAGCCGCCATGTTTCTCGCCATTCCCGCCCCCACTATTCCAACTTTGGCTGTTGCAGGTTCCACCGATCTCTTTCCGGTCCATCGCATTTATTGCGTCGGGCGCAATTACGCCGCCCATGCCCGCGAGATGGGGAGCAACCCCGAGAAGGAAGCACCATTCTTCTTCATGAAGCCGGCCGATGCCGCGGTGCAGGCGTCGGAAGTCGAAACCGTTGCGTTGCCTTACCCACCCATGACCGAAGATTACCATTACGAGGTGGAACTGGTGGCGGCACTGTCGCTCGGCGGGCGCGACATTGCGGTTGCGGATGCGCTCAATCATGTTTTCGGCTATGCGGTTGGGCTCGACATGACGCGGCGTGACCGCCAGGCCGATGCCAAGACGAAAAGCCACCCCTGGGAACTGGGGAAAGCCGCCGACCATTCCGCGCCCATCGGGCCGATCCATCTCGCCACTGATATCGGGCATCCGACCAAGGGCGCGGTTTCGCTCGCAGTTGACGGTGTCGCCAAGCAGCAGGGTGATCTCTCCGACATGATCTGGTCGGTGGCCGAGCAGATTTCGTATCTGTCGCGCTACTTCGAGCTTAAACCCGGCGACCTCATTTTTTCCGGTACCCCCAAGGGTGTGGGCGCGGTCTCGCGCGGACAAACCATTTTCGCCGAGATTGAACCGCTCGGCGGCATCCGTCTGGCGGTTGTATAAACAAGCAACGAAGTGACAAACACCATACGCGACAGTACTCTCTCGCCACATCCGGCTCTTCTGCCCTTTCTGCAATCCTTTCTCCCACGGAGACACATCCTTATGCGCCTCATCGCAACACTCGGCATGGCCCTGGCCGGAATCGCAGTCGCTTTCTCCACCGCGACTGCCCAGCCCGCTACCGTCAAGATCGCCCTCGAAGGGGCTTACCCGCCCTGGAACTCAACGCTCCCCGACGGTAAAATGACCGGGTTTGAGATCGAACTCACCAAGTACCTGTGCGACCACGCCAAGATCAAATGCGAGTTGATGGCCCAGGAATGGGACGGCATGATCCCTGGCCTCAATGTCGGCAAGTTTGATGCCATCATGGATGGCATGAGCATCACCGAAGATCGGTTGAAGGAAGTGGCGTTCTCCATTCCCTATGCCAAAGAGCCCAACGGCTTCATCGTCGAAAAGGGCGGCGCGCTCGACAAGATGCCCGGCTCTGGCCAGATCATCAGCCTCGACAAGAACGAACCCGAAGCCATCAAGGCACTGGCCGCGATCACCCCGCTGCTCAAGGGCAAGACCCTTGGCGTGCAGATTGCAACAACTCATGCCCGCTTCATTGAGAAGTATCTCAAGGGCGTGGTGACAGTGAAGGAATACAAGACTACGCCCGAGCATGACATTGATCTCGCGGCGGGCCGCATCGACCTCGTCCTCGCCGACCGCTCAATTTACACCGCCTCGCTCGATACGCCGGAACTGAAGAATTACAACCAGTCCGGGCCAATGTTCATTGGCGGCATCATCGGCAATGGCGTCGGCATCGCCTTCCGCAAGAGCGACACCGCCCTCAAGCAGAAATTCGACGCGGCAATCAAGGCCGCCATCACTGACGGCACCATCAAGACCCTGTCGGAAAAATGGTTCAAGGCCGACAACACTCCGCGCGACTAAAATCCTCAAGGCGGGGGCCGGCCATCGGCCCCCGTTCGTCTTCCCAAGAGATCACGGGCGCAGCCATTGAGCGCCAAGAGCCAAAGGGGCCCATTATGAAGTTTTTCAAATCCCTTGCCATTGCCGCTGTCGGCGCAGCCGTACTGGTCTCGGGCGCCTCCGCCCAGACCGCCCGCACCGTGAAAATTGCCACCGAGGGCGCATACCCGCCCTGGAATATCCTTCAGCCCGATGGCAAGCTGGCCGGGTTTGAAATCGACCTCGCCAACACCCTCTGCGAGCGGGCCAAGCTCAAATGCCAGATCATTGCCCAGGATTGGGACGGGCTGATCCCCGGGCTGGAAGTTGGCAAATATGATGCCATCATGGCAGGCATGAGCATCACCGAAGAGCGCCTGAAAGCAATTGCATTCTCAGCACCCTACGCCCAGGAGCCCAACGGCTTCATCGCCGAGAAGACAGGGCCACTTGCCAATCTTCCCGGCACTGGCAAGGTCATTAATCTCGACAAGGATGAGGCCGAAAACGTCAAGGCGTTCGATGCGCTCAAGCCCCTGCTCAAGGGCAAGGCGCTCGGTGTACAGATATCCACCACACACGCCCTGTTGTCCGAGAAATATCTCAAGAATGCCGTAGAGGTGAAACAATACAAGAGCACGCCAGAGCACGACCTGGATCTTGCCGCAGGCCGCATTGATCTCGTGCTGGCCGATCGCTCAACCCTCACCGCATCACTGGCCACCTCCGACCTCAAGAACTACGGTATGACCGGGCCGATGTTCGTTGGTGGTATTGTCGGCAAGGGCGTCGGCATCGGGATGCGTAAAAACGAGACCGATCTCAAAAAGACATTTGACGACGCTATCAAGGCAGCAATTGCCGACGGCACCGTCAAGGCCCTGTCAGAGAAATGGTTCAAGGCGGACAACACGCCCCGCAACTGAGCCCCTATGCCCCGGCGCACCACTTGCCGGGGCTTTATTCCGCTGACCCAGTATTTTTTGGCAAGCCGGGTTCCGCTTTTCCACGCCATCGTTTAGAGCAATGCGCGCCATCCGACGCAACGAGTGGACCCATCCAACATATGGACATATTCAGATATCTTGAACTGGTAGGCTTCGGGCCGAATGGGTGGGGAGCCATGCTGCTGGGCGGGGCTGTCATGACCATTCTGGCTGCCGCCGGCGGTTTCTGTTTCGGGGGGATAATCGGCTCGCTGGTGGCGGGAGCCAAGATTTCCAACCGTAAGTTGCCCGCTGTGCTCGCCGGAACCTACACCACCATTCTGCGCGGCGTTCCCGACCTCATCATTATTTATGTGGTTTATTTCGGCGGCTCGACGCTTGCGACCGCCATTGGCCAGTTTTTTGGGGCTGAAGGGTTCATCGGCGCACCGCCATTTTTGGCCAGCGTGATCGCCCTTGGCGTCGTCTCCGGGGCCTATCAGGCGGAGGTTATCCGCGGGGCCTATCAGGCGCTGTCCAAAGGAGAAATCGAGGCAGCGCGTTCGGTCGGCATGCATCGTTGGCTGACGTTACGACGCATTATCCTGCCGCAAGTGCTGCGCCATGCCATTCCCGGCCTTGGCAATGTCTGGCAGTTGCTGCTCAAGCAATCCGCGCTGATTTCCGTCACCGGCGTGACCGAGTTGCTGTTCGTGGCCAAGGCCGCTGGAAATTCCACCACGCCGAAAATGCCGTTCACGTTTTATCTGACCGCTGCCATCCTCTATCTCATTATCACCGTCATCACCGGCCAGCTTTTCAACTGGCTCGAACGGCGCGCGCTGCGCGGGGTGAGGCAGGCATGATGGAAAATCTCGCCCTCTCCCTTCCCGAAAACCTGGCTTTTTATGTCAGGATATTCGACCGGTTGATTGCCGGTATTCCCATGACATTGCAGCTTGCGGCTTATTCGGTGTCGCTCGGCTTTCTGTTCGCGCTGGCGCTTGCCATGATGGCGCGCTCGCGGTTCATGCCAATTGCCGCCTTTGCCCGCAGCTACATTTTCTTTTTCCGCGGCACACCGATGCTGATTCAGCTCTTCCTGATCTATTCGGGCACTGCGCAATTCAGGGAATTTCTGCAATCGGCCAATCTGTGGTGGTTTTTCCGCGATGCGTGGTATTGCGCCCTGCTCGGACTGACCATGAACACGGCGGCCTATGGCGCGGAAATCATCCGAGGCGGGCTGCAATCGGTGCCTTACGGGCAAATCGAGGCGGCGCGCGCCGCCGGGATGTCGCGCTTTTTGCTCTACCGGCGCATCATTTTCCCGATTGCCTTGCGCCAAGCCCTGCCCGGCTATTCCAACGAGATCGTTCTGATGATCAAGGACACCTCGCTCGCGTCCCTGATCACGCTGGTGGAAATCACCCAGATCGCTTCGCGGCTCGGCAGCCAGTTTTACCGCCCGGTCGTGGTTTACACCTGCGCCGGGGTCCTTTATCTCATCATCAACATGATCGTGATCTGGCTGATCGGCCAAGCCGAACGGCGGCTCACGCGCCATCTGCGCCCACCCGGCGCTGTAAATTGATTTCTCAAGGAGCCCTCAGTGTCCCCTTCTCCCGACAACACGGCACTCAAGGTCAGAGACCTGCACAAGAGCTTTTCCGGCGTCGAGGTGCTGAAAGGCGTGTCGCTGGACGCCCTTGAGGGCGATGTGATCTCGATTCTCGGCTCATCCGGCTCCGGCAAATCCACCATGCTGCGTTGCATCAACCTGCTGGAGATCCCCGACGCGGGTGACATCTGGGTCGGCGGCGAACAGATCAAATTAAAGCGCGACAAGAACGGCCTGAGCCATCCGGTCGATTCCAAGCAGATCGACCGTATCCGCTCGCGCGCCGCGATGGTGTTCCAGAACTTCAACCTGTGGTCGCACATGACCATTCTGGAGAACATTATTGAAGCCCCGGTCCATGTGCTCAAGCGTCCGAAGGCAGAATGCATTGCCGAGGCAGAGGCGCTTCTGGCCAAGGTCGGCATAGCAGAGAAACGCAATTTCTACCCGTCGCATCTCTCCGGCGGCCAGCAGCAACGCGCGGCCATCGCGCGCGCGCTTGCCATGCACCCACAGGTGATGCTGTTTGATGAGCCAACCTCAGCGCTCGACCCGGAGCTCGTCGGAGAAGTGTTGCGCGTGATGCGCGGCCTCGCCGAAGAAGGCCGCACCATGCTGGTGGTCACCCACGAAATGGGCTTTGCCCGTGAGGTTTCCAACAAAGTGATCTTTCTCGACCAGGGCCGCGTCGAAGAGCAAGGCAACCCTACCGAAGTGTTCGGCAACCCGAAATCGGAACGGTTTAAACAGTTCATTTCGACGACGCGGTGAGGGCGGCGGCCCACCACCGAACTTCTAACATCACGCAAATACTGACTGGATACCGCGCGTCTCGGTGCCGATGACCGGCTTGCGCACCCACCACAAGAAAAGCGGTGCCGCGATCAAGGCAACGCTTACTCCGATCGTTAACGACCCGGACATGTAAAACCAATCATCCCCGCCAAAGACCCCAAGCAAAACCGTTGAGACGAACCGGCCAAGTATTGCACCGAAAGCCTGAATGGCTACGAAGGTGGCACAGTAGCGCGACGGAATGATGGATATGGAGATCAGCAACAGGGACATGTGAACAAAACTGGTGAAGAAATCCGCTGCCCCGGCAAGGATCATGAACCCGACAAGATTCGGTGCGTAACGCGCCAGCGTCCACAGCAGCGCCGCCGCGACCAAACCAATGACAACTAACATGCGGCGCGCACCGAACGGGTCGGAGCGTTTAGCGACCCAATCGAAAAGACACGCACAGCCGACCCAGCCGAGAAACCCACAGACGCTAATGGCGCCCATAAACTCGGCGAGGTTCATCGAACCGACCTTAAACGGGGCTCCACTGAGAAGCCACATCGACACCCATGTCTGCTGAGCTTCGCTCAGCATGGAAATCGCGACACTGCCGGTGAAGATGCCCCAAGTCGAAGCATATCCCATCATCCGGAAAAATCCCTTGAATATGCTGGAGGGCGCTTGCTCGTAGGGCATGCCAACATCAAGGGAAAGCTCTTGCTCGTCATGAAGAGGAATGTCCCTCCGATCCCGCAGGAGGAAGAAAATCCCGATAAGGCAGAGGAGAATAACCGGCACAAAAACACCGAATGCGTATGTCCAATGGAGAAACACACTCACAAGACCTATGGGAATTGTCAGAAGCGACACCACCACACCGCCAATGCCCAGCAAAATGCAGAGCACGCGGCCATGGACGCGAACGGAATACCACTCAGAAAGTGCTTTGAGCGTCAGCGGCATCAACAATGCGGCAGCTAAGCCTAAGCCGATTGCCAGTGCAACGTGTGAAAAGATGGGCTGATAAATGAAAGCGGTCCCAAAACAGAGCGCTAAAAAACAAAAAACAACCCCTGCAACACGGCGCATTCCAAAGCGGTCAATAAACATGCCAACCGGGATCTGCGTGAGGCCGGTCGTGGCGGAAGTGATGGTAAAAAGTATGCCGAAAGTACTCTTCGTCAGAGCAAGGTCGTCCATGATCTCACGCGCAACCAGTGTCCTAATCGCGGGCGCGCCTTTAAGCACAAAAACAATCGCAATAAGTATGAGCGCGATGCGAACCTGAATGGACCGCAACTGCACATCCCCCAATTTATTCATCAAATCCCCCAAAACGCCGTACACCACTACAGTTACGGCTTTCTGCTGCTCAATGTCAAAAACTCGATTGTAACGATCGGGCGATTATCGGCGAAAATAATTTTGCAGACAATGGAAATTGAGTCGAGACCACCGTCGGGAACGCCCTAGGCTGACTTTATTGAAATATGATGCTTTTGATTGTCACCAGCGGTACAAATAGAGTCACGGGATGATCGGGCAAGGCAATAAAACCATGATGCCTATAGAAAGCCACGGCGGTGTCATCCTTAGCATCGACCATCATCGCATAGGCCGCAATGTCAGAGCGAACAGCACGATCGAGCGCATCAGCCAATAGGGCGCCTCCGAGGCCCTGCCCTTTGAAAGAGCGGTCCACAGCCAGACGGCCCATGCGCACGGTGGGAACTGTTGGATAGCGCGGTAATCTTTTCGCCAGCTCGATGGGAAGAAGATTCAACGGCAGGCTTGCTGATGCAAGGGTATAAAACCCAGCCACCTGCCCGTCCGTTGCAAGCGCCACAAAACAACTCGCAACACGGCGGCGGATATCCTGAGCGGCCAATTCTTGGAAATAGCGATCCAACGGCCCGGAGCCACTGTGAAACGCCGCTCGGTCATGCGCAGCCGCCAGCGGCACAATGCGAAAAGTCTGACTGCTCATTCAGTACGCAACAACTTGGCACGCCTGGCAAAAGCGCGTTCCAAAGCTGAATTTGGCAGCGGCGGCGCGATGAGCGTCTTTGCAAAAAGCTCCTGATCAACCAGCGACAGGCGGATCACATCTGTCTGCTCAATAGCGTGCTGCGCCGCGTCCTGCACAGCGGAAACCACAAAATCGGTTACTGTCCGGCCCTGAAGCTCTGCTGCACGCTTGAGCATCGCATGTAAATTGGTGCTTATCCGCGCTTCCAGGCGCGCGGTAGATTTCGCCGGCATATTTATTCCTCCGGCCCTACTTATACGGCGATTTGCCGTACGCATCAAGCCTACTCACACCACCACCGGCATCGCCTCTTGCTGCTCGATGCCGAAAACCTGTTGGTAGCGTTCAATTTCCTCTTTCGGTCCCATGGCCTTGGTTGGGTTGTCCGAGAGTTTGACGGTTGGGCGACCATCGGCGGAGATTACTTTGCAGACGATGGAGATCGGGTCGAGGCCGCCGTCGGGAGCGAAGCCGCGGAAGTCGTTGGTGAGTAATGTGCCCCAGCCGTAACCAAGCCGCATCCGGCCATGGAAGCGGGCATGAATGGCGCAGATGGTGTCGGCATCTAGGCCATCTGAGAAAATGGCGAGTTTCTGGCGCGGGTCCTGACCGCGGTCCTGCCACCAGCGGATGGCTTCTTCGCCACCGACGAAGGGATCTTTAGAATCGATGCGGATGCCGGTCCAGTTCGCCACCCAGTCGGGAGCGTCATGCAGGAACTCTGTCGTGCCGTAGGTGTCAGGCAGGAAAACGCGTAGGTTGCCTTCATAATCCTGCTGCCAGTCTTCGAGCACCTTGTAGCGAGCATCCCGCAATTCGGCGTCGGTATTGGCGCGCGCCGCGTAAACCATCGGCAATTCATGGGCATTGGTGCCCACCGCCTCGACCTCGCGCCGCATGGCGATGAGGCAGTTCGAGGTGCCGAGGAAGTTATCGCCCAGGCCCTCCATCATCGCCTGCACACACCAATCCTGCCATAAAAAGCCATGACGGCGGCGGGTGCCAAAATCGGTGACGGACAAATCTGGCAATGTCTTGAGGCGGCGCAGTTTCTCCCACACTCGGCTCATGGCCTGGGCGTAGAGCACCTGAAGCTCGAACTTGCCCATATCCCTCAGCACGCTGCGGGAGCGCAATTCATTAAGGATGGCAAGCGCCGGAATCTCCCACATCGTGGTTTCGATCCAGGGGCCATGGAAGGTCAGCACATACTCGCCATCCCGTTCTTCGAGAAGATATTCGGGAAAGCGGAACCCCTCCAGCCAATCCATGAATTCGGGCGAGAACATCTGGCGTTTGCCATAGAAGGTGTTGCCGCGCAGCCATGTGGATTCGCCGCGCGTGAGCCGCAGCGAACGCACATGCTCAAGCTGCTCGCGCAATTCGCCGATATCGATCATCTTAGCGAGCTTGACCGATTTGGTGCGATTACGAATGCCGAAGGTCACCTGCACATCGCGCAGTCTTCTGAAAATCGTCTGCGCCATCAGGAGCTTGTAAAAATCCGTATCCAGCACCGACCGGACGATCGGATCGATCTTCCAGGTGTGGTTGTAGACACGCGTGGCGATGTCGACCATCGCAAAGCTCCTTCAGAAAACGGGTTCTTGCTGTTTAAAGCATTTTCGACAGAAGGGGAAATAACTCTCATCGGGCAGTTAACGCCGCTTTTCGCGATGGCGTTGTTTGCGCTTCATGCAATATAAAGAAGTGGAAGCCGGATAAGATAAACATGCCTCAATAGATCGCCGGAAGCGATGGCATGAACAAGGAGAACAGTCCCGTGACGTTATCAAAGGAAGCCGTACTGAAAGCCCTGACCGCCATCGCCTCGCCCGACGCGGGCCAGACGTTGGCCGCCTCGGGACGCCTTTCTGATATCGTCATCGACGCAGAAAACCGGGTGATGTTCTCCATCGCAATCATCGCCCCTGAAGCCTCCCAATGGGTCCCCATCTGCCGCGCGGCGGAAAGTGCGGTCAAGGCGCTCGGTGCGGCAGCCGTTTATGTGACGCTCACCGAAGAAATAGCCCCCGGCAGCAGTGGGCAAAAGCCGCAGGCTGCAACCCCGCCAAGCCCGAAGCAGGCGGCGCGCGGCGGCCAGCCGGTGCCTGGCGTGAAACACGTCATTGCGGTTGCCTCCGGCAAAGGCGGTGTCGGCAAATCCACCACCGCCGCCAATCTGGCGCTCGGCTTGAAAACGCTTGGTCTAAATGTCGGCCTGCTCGATGCCGATATCTTCGGCCCTTCGGTGCCGCGCCTGTTCGGCATCAACGAAAAGCCCAAAGTCAATGCAAGTGGCTTGTTGGAACCGCTCGACGCCCACGGCATCAAAATAATGTCCATCGGTTTCCTGGTTGAAGAGGAAGCGGCGATGATCTGGCGCGGGCCGATGGTGATGTCGGCCATCACCCAGCTTTTGCGCGATGTCGCCTGGGCCGGTCTTGATGTCCTCGTCATCGACATGCCACCCGGCACCGGCGACGCCCAGCTTACCATTGCCCAATCGACACCTCTCTCCGGTGCGGTCATCGTGTCCACGCCGCAAGACCTCGCACTGATTGATGCGCGGCGCGGCGTTACCATGTTCAATCAGGTGGAAATCCCGATTCTTGGCATCATCGAGAATATGGCGACCTTCGTCTGCCCCCATTGCGGCGAGAGCTCGCATATCTTCGGGCATGGCGGCGCACGGGCGGAGGCGCAGAAGCTCGGCGTTCCCTTCCTCGGGGAAATCCCGCTTAATATGACAATCCGCGAATTGTCGGACGCCGGAACCCCGGTGGTCGCCGCCGAGCCCAACGGCCCGCACGCAACAGTCTACAAGGCGATGGCGGGCGAAATCTGGCAGGGCCTATCCGGGGCACCGGCGCGGGTTGCGCCTAAAATCACCCTCGCATGAACATCGCGCATTACCCCGAAACCATCGGCGTCATTCTGGCTGGAGGCCAGTCACGCCGCATGGGCGGGCAGGATAAAGCGCGGCTCATCCTCGACGGTTTGCCGCTGGCCGCCCATGTGGCCAAGCGGCTTGCACCGCAATGCACGCGCGTCATTCTCAACACCAACAGCAATGCGGCAGATTTTGGAGCGTTCGGGGTGCCGGTGATCGCCGACAGCTTTCAAGATTATCGTGGCCCGCTCGCTGGCATTCTGGCCGCGCTCGACTGGATGGCGCAGCACGCTCCCTCCACTGAATGGCTCGCCAGCATCGCGGTGGATACGCCGTTCTTTCCCGAGGATTTCGTCGCACGCCTGCATGCGGCGCGGCTTGAAAGCAGCGCACATCTTGTCATGGCGCATTCGGGCGCGCGCCGCCACCCGGTCAATGCCCTGTGGTCGGTAACGTTACGCGAGCCATTGCGGGCAACCCTTCTTGCAGACGAAAGCCGCAAGGTCGGCATGTGGATGCAGACTCAGGGTGCGGCTGTTGCCTCCTGGAATGCTACGCCCTTTGATCCCTTCCTGAACATCAACACCCCCGAGGAATTTGCGGCGGTGCGGAACCTGCGCCCGTAAGCTCCCTGCGGCAGATCGCCCCAGCCACGCCGCCTCTGCGACTGCGCCCGTCTGCGGCGAATAGTAATTAAGCCCATAGAATGATTTTGTTTTTCGCCGCCCTGCCCTGCGACAGCGGTTCCGTCCGGCTTCAACGCCACACCAGCCAGGGTTGCGGCTTCGCGAAATGTTGACTTAACTCAAGGTAAAATCGCTTAGAATTATTATACTTCTAATTCTAAACATTGTTTTGTGAGGAGTCATTCGATGAAAATAATGGGTAAGCTCATAGCTTCAGTTGCTTTTTTGACATTCGCCGTCCCCGCCTTGGCCCTGCCGAAGGATGCGGACCTGCGCAAGGATGCCAAAGCCCAGTTCGAAGTGATCCCCTCGGTAATTCCTGCCGTCAAAGACAATGCTATCACCCGCGTGAAGATTGAACTCGGCAAGAAACTGTTCTTTGATCCGCGCCTGTCGCGCAGCGGCTTCATCTCCTGCAATAGCTGCCACAACGTCGGCATGGGCGGCGGTGATAACCTAGAAACCTCCGTGGGTCACGGCTGGCAATCGGGCCCGCGCAATGCGCCGACCGTGCTCAACGCCGTGTTCAACACCGCCCAGTTCTGGGACGGCCGCGCTGAAGATCTCAAGGCCCAGGCGAAAGGCCCGATCCAGGCCGGTGTCGAGATGGCCAGCACGCCTGACCGTGTTATCGCCACGCTGAAAAGCATCCCGCCCTACGTGACCGAATTCAAAAGCGCGTTCCCGGGCGAAGGTGATCCAGTGTCCTTCGACAATGTCGCCAAGGCCATTGAAGCGTTTGAAGCGACCCTCACCACCCCTGCCTCGCGTTTCGACCAATTCCTCGAAGGCAATGACACTATCCTGACCCAGGACGAAAAGCAGGGTCTTGCCCTGTTCATGGAAAAGGGCTGCTCGTCGTGCCACAATGGCGTCAATCTCGGCGGCAACGGCTACTTCCCGTTCGGCCTGGAAGAGAAGCCCGACGCCAGCATTCGCCCCGACAGTGATCCGGGCCGCTACACGGTGACCAAGACCGAAGACGAGCGTTTCGTGTTCCGCGCGGCTCCGCTGCGTAACGTCGCCCTGACAGCGCCCTACTTCCACACTGGCAAGATCTGGGATCTCGAAGGTGCGGTCAAGGTGATGGGAACAGCCCAGCTCGGCGTCAAGCTCACCGACGCAGAAGCCAAGACGCTTGCCGCCTTCCTGCGGACGCTGACCGGCGAACAGCCGCGCGTTGATTACCCGATCATGCCCGAAAGCACGGCAACGACACCGAAGCCGGAACTGATGGTTGCGCCCAAGGTCGAAGCCAAGAAGTAAGCACGCGGCGACGTTACCACTTAGAGTAACGCGCGTTTTAAGTGGATCGCCGGTTAAACGCAAAGCGTTACGGCATCAAAAAATCTAGAGTGAAGTGCGTTTCATATTAAGAGCGCCTCACTCTAGACAGCTCTTAGCCAGGCCGCCCTAGATCAATATCCAGGGTGGCCTTTTTCATTCCGCAATCCAGCGTTCCAGCGGTTCGGCATGGGTGAGAATGGCATCGGCAACGGCCGCAATGTCTTCGCGGTTGATGACCGGGATGGATGCCTGTGGCACCGGGATATCGGAAATCACCGCGCAGATATTATCGATCTCGGGAAACAGGAATGGCTTGCCGTTGTCCGAGCGGTGCACTTCGATCTTGGTGCGTTCTTTTTCCTTGAAGCCCTCGACCAGCACCAGATCCACCGGAGCAAGCAGCTTCAACACATATTGCAATGAAGGTGTTTCATTGCCGCGCAGTTCATGCATCAAGGCCCAGCGGGTATCGGAAATCACCAGCACTTCGGTCGCACCCGCAGTGCGGTGCTCATGGGAATCCTTGCCGGGATGGTCGACATCGAATTTGTGATGGGCGTGTTTGACCGTCGAAACTTTCAAACCCCGCGCTGTCAATTCGGGGATGAGCCGCTTGATCAGAGTAGTCTTGCCTGCGCCGCTCCAGCCCGAAATGCCGATGACCCGCATGATAGCTCCTGCATCAGTGACAACAGCCTGACATATAGCGGGAAAGGCATCGTTTTCTCAAGTCTTGCGAATATGGAACCACAATCGCGCATCGTTGTGCCCGTGGTCCAGCAGAATGCCGCCAGCTTCGCTCAAGGCATGGGGGATGTCGATGGCGGCCATGGGATCGGTGCACAGAACCCGCAACTCCTCCCCCACCTTCATGCCCACTAGCGCCTTACGCACGCGCAGAGCGGGAAGCGGACATTTCAAGCCGCACAGGTCGAGCATTTCCCTCATCTCATCCGACACCGCTACCCCATCACCGCACGATGCTTCATATGTTGCGCCGGTGTCCGATGAAACGCGTTTTCCGTCAATGGGCAAAGAGCACCGGCAGATTGGTCTCATGCAGGATGGTATTGGTGGCTCCGCCGAAAATCATCTGACGCAGGCGGCTCTGGGTATAAGCACCCTTGACGATGAGATCACAGCCGAGTTCCTTCGCCGTGCGGATGATGGCGGCGCCGTGCTCCTCCCCGCCCTTTTCCAGAATGCGGGTTCCGGCGGCAATGCCGGAGAGCTGCAGCATCCGCGCAAGTTCCGCTGCCGATGGCCCGGCAACACCCCAACCCTCAATGCCGAGCACCGTCACCTTCTTAGCTTTGCGCAACAGGGGCTTTGCCATGGCAATGGCTCGCGCCGTCTCTGAGGAACCGTTCCAGGCGATCAGCGTATGTTGGTCGAGCGTCAGCACGGGATCTGGCGGCACGACCATCACCGGACGCCCGCTGTCGAACAGGGCTGCTTCGGCTGTGGCGAGACGGGGAACTTGATCCTTAGCGTGGGGACGTCCGACCATGATGATATCGAAGCAACGGCCTTCCGCACCGAGCATATTGTCTGTGGTTGGCCCCGCCGGATGCCAATGCCAGCACGCGCCGATATTCTGCTGACCCGCGCGCGGCAGGCCTTTGGCGACAAAATAATTCTCAAAAATCCGTCGCGCGGCATCGGCTTGCTCGCGCCGTGTTTCAGGGTCCCACACCGAGGGGATGCCAACGGAAATATCCATGACCGGCACCTCTGGCAGGTCAACCCCGATGGCCGCACCCTCAATGTAGCTTCCGAATAATTCCGCCAGTACCACACTGGCTTCGAAAACATTATGAATGAGACTGTTCTGTTCGACTGGTACGAGAATGGTTTTCATGCGCATCTCCCATGTCTCGCGCAAATGGCTTTTGACCGCCACCGGCACCGCTCACTTCCACCCCGGTATGATGGGTATGGAACCAACATCGGTCAAGTTTTCTGGTCGCGGTATCTTTCACCTATTTAAAACGCAATGTGCCGGTTGCATGTTCCGGTATTCGGTACTGCGCCTTTGGGTGCGTAAGAACACGTGCGGCGCCCCAGTGCCAAACCTGCACGGAATCTGTCGCACAAAACCTTATCGCTGCCACGGGGTTCCCACTTTTATGCCTTAATTCAGGGCTTAAATGCATCATCCAAAGAAGAGAGACCCTTGGGGCGGCGCAAGCCGCCCTCTTTTTTTATGTACTTTCCATGTGTGTTCCTTTGGCAACTACGATGCGTATTTTCAGGAAAATCGCAAAACCGGGGTTGCAGTCCTCTCGATAGAAGGGTGAAAAGGCCCCATATGAACTGTTTCCATCGTGGTTTCTGCCCAAAACCGGGCTTGCCCTCCCTTGCCCGGCGACGGGCTGTTTGCGGCATAAGCAACCACCGACCAGAGACCGTGTGAAAGAAAGAAAAATGATGTTTAGACGCCTTCTCGTCGTCCTCCTTCTTGCCGCGCCACTCGCGGCCTGCCAATCGACCGACCAGCAAGCCAACCAGTCGCTGGACCCCAACGACCCGGCCCGGTGGTACATTGGTTATGAGCCCGATGAGCCCCACGACATTCCGCTCGTCGATCTTGCCTTGATGCCGGAAGACATGGTGCGTACCGTTGTTCCCTACAGCGGCAGTGAACGCGCGGGCACCATCGTTGTCGATATCGACGCCCGCCACCTCTATCTTGTCCAAGGCGACGGTAGCGCCATCCGCTATGGCATTGGCGTTGGCAAAAAGGGCTATACCTGGAAGGGCTCGGCCCATGTCGGGCGCAAAGGCGTCTGGCCGGATTGGAGCCCCACCACAACAATGGTCAAGATCAAGCCGGACCTGCCGCGCCATCTCAAGGGGGGGATCGACAACCCGCTCGGCGCGCGTGCACTTTATCTCTATAGCGGCAGCGCCGACACGCTGTTTCGTATTCACGGGACCAATGAGCCGTGGAGCATCGGGCACGCCGTGTCTTCTGGCTGTATCCGCATGCTCAACCAGGACATTCACGATCTCTACAGCAACGTGAAAGTTGGCACGCCCGTTGTCGTCAAGCGCACCGGCAAAGGGCGGCGAGAGCAGATGGCACAAGTTGACGCAGAGGCAGCAGAGTAAGGCTCGTTCCTTCCGCTGCGAGGCATAGGACGTTGGATGCATTTTTCGTTTAAGTGGACACCGGCTAAACGTAAAAAATGCGATAAGATGATGAAAATCAGAGCGTTTTGCGATTCTGTAAGAAGGTAAAACGCTCTGATATGATCAGTGGTAAAAACGCCCCCTGCCGCGCCAGTTATTACACTTTTAAAAAAATATTTTTTTCCAGGAACCAAATCGCAAGCGTAGCGTTGTATAGGCGTGTAGCTTCGTGCACTGGGGATTAAGACAAATGAGGGAACGGCACCTACGCAATTTGCGACCTCCCACGGATTCTCCAATTCTTATCGATTCGAAACTGCGTGACCCATCCTTGCCAGAGCCTGCGCTTGATCGCACGGCTCAGGATCGGATCGGCGCGGAATTGCGTGCCATGTACGCAGACCTCTCCAGCCAGCCCATACCGCAGCGTTTTCTTGATCTGATTGAGAAAATTGGTCCGTCGGGGGATAAAAAGCATGGCAACTAAGAGTGAAATCCGCGAGCCGCTGCTGAAAGCAATCCCCTCGCTTAGAGCATTTGCCATTTCGCTCAGCGGCGATACCGACCGCGCCGACGATCTGGTGCAGGATACGCTGGTGCGTGCGCTGGCCAATGTCGAGCGCTTCGAGGCAGGCACCAATCTCAATGCCTGGCTGTTCACCATCCTGCGCAACCTGTTCCACTCGGAATAC
Organism: Microvirga sp.; assembly: GCA_031546825.1. Lineage (GTDB taxonomy): Bacteria > Pseudomonadota > Alphaproteobacteria > Rhizobiales > Beijerinckiaceae > Hohaiivirga. Next base: position 27,511 of record JAVBJU010000026.1, read on the forward strand.
CGCAAACGTCGCCGTGAGGTTGAAGACGTTGATGGCGCCTATTCGGAAACGCTGACAAGCCTCCCCGAGCAGGACGGACACCTTGATTTTGAAGACCTGCGCACCGCGCTCGCCGTATTGCCGGAAGACCAGCGCGAAGCGGTGCTTCTGGTCGGCGCCTCGGGGTTTTCCTATGAGGAAGCCGCAGAGATTTGCGCCTGCGCCGTCGGCACGATAAAAAGCCGCGTCAATCGCGCCCGTTCACGCCTTGCTGAGCTGATGGCGATCACCGATAGCGCCGATTTCGCACCGGACCATCTGCTGAAGGCGGCGTATCAGCCGCATGGCGGCATGAACCGGGCAGCAATAAAGGTGCTGTAAGGCACCTCACGGCAACGAAGCCATATCCAACAACACAAGCCATCGCCCCCAAAGCGGTGGCTTAATTATTTGCATCTGCCGAATTTTTTGACCTCATTAATGAGACGGTAAAATCCCCCCCGTATTTGCAGTCGTTTCAGACCATAAATATTCGGGCGACCAGCCACTATATCTGGGTAATTCCTTCAGCGTACGGTATCTTGCGCAGATAATAATTCCGTGGGGCCACATGATGACAAATAAGCCTTGCGACGAAAGATGCCCTACCATTGTTTAGGTTTCGGCGCGGCAACCTTAGCGGGTGATCGAGGTTATCTTCATGGGGAAGCCTATTGCAGGAACCATGCCATGCGTCCAGATCATGATCTCTTCAAAATTTTCGCCGAAACCTACGAGCGGCGTCGCGAGACAGAGATGTCCTTCACGGAATATCTGGAGGGCTGCCGCAAAGACCCGATGATGTATGCATCAGCGGCTGAACGTATTCTCGCGGCCATCGGTGAGCCCGAGCTCATTGATACCGCCAAGGACGCGCGGCTCGGGCGCATCTTCATGAACCGGACCATCCGGGTTTACCCCGCCTTTTCCGAATTCTACGGCATGGAAGAGACCATTGAGCGTATTGTGTCGTTTTTCCGCCACGCCGCCCAGGGTCTTGAGGAACGCAAGCAGATTCTCTACCTGCTCGGCCCGGTGGGCGGCGGCAAGTCTTCTCTTGCGGAACGCCTCAAGGCTTTGATGGAAGTCCATCCGATCTACGTGCTTAAAGCCGGAGATGAGATCTCGCCGGTGTTCGAGAGCCCGCTTGGCCTCATTGACCCGGAGCAGATGGGCCACATGATGCAGGAGCGCTACGGCATTCCGCTGCGTCGCCTCAGCGGCCTGATGAGTCCATGGGCGCTCAAGCGCCTTGACGAGTTCAACGGCGATATCTCGCGTTTCACCGTGGTCAAGCTCAATCCCTCACGCCTGCGCCAGATCGCGGTTGCGAAGACCGAGCCGGGTGATGAGAACAATCAGGACATCTCCTCGCTGGTCGGCAAGGTCGATATCCGCAAGCTTGAGCACCTCTCCCAGGCGGACCCGGATTCCTACAGCTTCTCCGGTGGGCTCAACCGGGCCAATCAGGGCATTCTCGAATTCGTCGAGATGTTCAAGGCCCCGATCAAGATGCTGCATCCGTTGCTCACCGCAACGCAGGAGGGCAATTATGTTGGCACCGAAAACATCGGCGTCATCCCCTTCTCCGGCATGATCATGGCCCATTCCAACGAGGCGGAATGGGTGTCGTTCAAGGCCAACCGCAACAATGAGGCATTCATTGACCGCATTTACGTGATCAAGGTGCCCTATTGCCTGCGCTCGACGGAAGAAGAGTTTATCTATCAGAAGCTCATCCGCACCTCGGAACTGGCAACCGCGCCTTGTGCCCCCGGCACGCTGGAAATGCTGGCCCGTTTCTCCGTGCTGTCGCGGTTGCGCCTGCACGAAAACTCAAACCTGTTTTCCAAGATGCGCGTCTATGACGGCGAGACTCTGCGCGAGGTCGATCCACGCGCGCGCTCATTACAGGAATACAAGGATATCGCGGGTGTCGACGAGGGTATGGATGGCGTTTCAACCCGTTTCGCCTTCAAGGTGCTGGCGGCCACGTTCAACCACGACACCACGGAGATTGCCGCCGATCCGGTGCATCTGATGTATGTGCTGGAATCGACCATCCGCCGTGAGCAATTGGCAGATGAGGTGGAAAAGCGCTACCGCGAGTTTATCAAGGATGAGCTTGCCCCGCGTTATGCCGAGTTCATCGGCAATGAAATCCAGAAGGCCTATCTCGAATCCTATCATGATTACGGCCAGAACCTGTTCGACCGCTACGTCGATTACGCCGATGCCTGGATCGAAGACCAGGACTTCAAGGACCCCGACACCGGGCAACTTCTCAACCGCGAGTTGCTGAACCTTGAACTGACCAAGATCGAGAAGCCCGCCGGGATTGCCAACCCCAAGGACTTCCGCAACGAGGTTGTGAAGTTCTCGCTTCGCTCGCGCGCGGCCCATGGCGGGAAGAACCCCTCGTGGACCTCATATGAAAAAATTCGCGATGTGATCGAACGGCGGATGTTCTCGCAGGTGGAAGAGCTGTTGCCGGTCATCAGCTTCAGCTCCAAGCGCGACAGCGATACCGAGAAGAAGCATGGCGACTTTGTCGATCGCATGGTCTCGCGTGGTTACACCGAACGCCAGGTCCGGCGTCTGGTGGAATGGTACATGAGGGTCAAACAGGCAGGCTAACCCCCCGCGCGGGTAAAGGCGCGGCTCTTTTGGGGCAATGCTGAAAGCGATCAGGAGAACAGCAATGCACATCATCGACCGCCGCCTCAACGCCAGCGGCAAATCGCTCCCCAACCGGCAGCGCTTCCTGCGCCGGGTGCGGGGCGAGGTGCAGCGCGCCGTTCACGACATTTCGCGTACCCGCCAGATTCGCAACCTCGAAGCCGAGGCCGAGATCCGTATACCCGCGACCGGCGTTGGCGAGCCCAGCTTCCGCCGCGAAGGTGGAACCGGGATGCGCTCCATCATCTTGCCGGGCAACAAACACTTCGTTGAGGGCGACACCATTGAACGCCCTGGCGGCGGTGATGGCGGCGGCAGCGGCTCGGAAGGGTCGCCTGACGGTGCGGGCGAAGACAGTTTTCGTTTTGTCCTCACCAAGGAAGAGTTCCTCGACATCTTCCTCGAAGACCTTGAATTGCCGGATATGTCGAAGCGGCGCATGGCCATGATCGCCACCGATGCACCCCGGCGCGCGGGCTACGCGATTGCCGGGTCGCCCGCACGCCTTGCCATCAGCCGCACCATGCGCAACTCCCTGTCGCGGCGCGTGGCACTCGGACGTCCTGACCCGGCAGAGGTTGCTGAACTTGAAGATCAGATCGCCAAAGCGGAAGCAGCGGGCGAAACGCCAGAGATGATCGCGACGCGGCGGAGCGCACTCGCCCAGTTGCAAGCCCGGTTGTTGCGCATTCCGTTCATCGACCCCATCGATCTGCGCTACCGCCGCTATGAAAGTGTGCCCAAACCCATGGCCCAGGCGGTGATGTTTTGCCTGATGGATGTTTCGGGTTCCATGACCGAACATATGAAAGACCTCGCCAAGCGGTTCTTCATGTTGCTCTATGTCTTCCTCAGTCGTCGCTATGACAACGTGGCCGTGGTGTTCATTCGCCACACCCATGAGGCAAGCGAAGTGGATGAGGAAACCTTTTTCCGCTCCACCGAAACCGGCGGCACCATTGTGTCATCCGCGCTGGTCAAGATGGAGGAAATCATCGCCGAGCGTTTTCCGGCGGCAGATTGGAACATCTACACCGCGCAGGCGTCAGATGGCGACAACTCACCCGGCGACCATGCCACAACGCAGGATGTACTGGCGCGCGTTCTGCCGCTTTGCCAGCACTTCTCCTATATCGAAGTGGCGGAACCGCTTGAGGCACCAAACGGCTATGCCCCGCACCAGACCAGTCTGTGGCGCAGTTTTTCTGAGCTTGATGCCAGCGCCGATAATCTGGCGATGCGCAAGGTCTCGCAGCCTTCGGAAATTTACCCGGTCTTCCGCGATCTGTTTCTCAAACGCGATGCGGAAGCCCACCCAACGGCGGGAGTTTCAACATGAGCGACAATACCCTGCTGTTTGACGGTCCCGATTGGAACTTTGAAACTCTGCAGCGCATCCACGATGCCATAGCCGATGTCGCCAAAGTCGGTCTCGGCCTCGATACCTATCCGAACCAGATCGAGGTGATCACTTCGGAGCAGATGCTCGACGCCTATGCCTCAACCGGAATGCCGCTGTTTTACAAGCACTGGTCATTCGGTAAGCATTTTGCCCAGAATGAAGCCGGCTATCGCCGCGGGCTGATGGGGCTCGCCTACGAAATTGTCATCAACGCCAATCCCTGCATCAGCTATCTGATGGAGGAAAACACCACAACGATGCAGACGCTGGTGATTGCCCACGCGGCGTTTGGCCATAACCATTTTTTCAAGAACAATTATCTGTTCAAACAATGGACCGACGCCGAAGGCATCTTGCCCTATCTCGAATTTGCCAAGGGCTATATCACCCATTGCGAGGAACGCTACGGCCAGCAGAATGTCGAGCGCTTGCTCGACGCGGCTCATGCCCTGATGTCCCACGGCATTCACCGCTCGCCCCGGCGCAAGCGCCCCGATCTCATGTCAGAGCAACGGCGCGAGCAGGAGCGGCACGCCTATCAGGAAGCAATTTACAACGACCTGTGGCGCAGCACCGTTCAGCCTGGCAGCAAATCCAACGCATCGGGAGATCATGACCGGCGGCTTCAGCTGCTGGAACTGCCCCAGGAGAACATTCTCTATTTCCTGGAAAAGACCGCCCCGCGCCTGCAACCATGGCAGCGCGAAATCTTGCGCATCATCCGTCTCATTGCCCAGTATTTCTATCCGCAACGCCAAACCAAGGTGATGAACGAGGGCTGCGCAACCTATTGCCATTATCGCATCATGACGCGCCTGCATGAGCAGGGCCGGCTTTCAGACGGCTCATTTCTCGAATTCCTGCAATCGCACACCAACGTCATTACCCAACTACCCTACGACCATCCGGGCTTTTCGGGCTTCAACCCGTATGCGCTGGGCTTTGCCATGATGCAGGATATCGAGCGCATCTGTAACAACCCGACGGCGGAAGACTGGGAGTGGTTCCCCAACATTGCCGGATGCGGCGATGAAATGACGGTACTGAAAGACATTTGGGCCAATTACCGCGACGAGAGCTTCATTTCGCAGTTTCTCAGCCCGCACCTGATGCGCAAATTCCGCCTGTTCCAGATCACCGACGACCCGGAAGAGCCCGAGATCCATGTGGATGCCATCCATAATGAACGCGGCTACCGCAAGATCCGGCGCGCGCTGGCACAGCAATACGATGTGGGCTGGCAAGACCCGGATATCCGCGTGGTGGATGTGGACCTCGCTGGAGACCGCCGCCTCATTCTGCACCACCAAACCTTGCAGGGTGCCCATCTCGAAGACGCCAGCACCCGGGCAGTTTTGCAGCATCTTGCCGATCTCTGGGGCTATGACGTGCTGCTGCGGGAAGTCAGCACGGTCTCGAATGTGACGCTGGGCGAATTCACAACCCACCCGCGACAGGTGTTTTTCTGAACCTTGAAAGCACGAAGCCTCCCGCAAGGGAGGCTTCGCAACTCTGATTAATGAGCGCTTTTCAACCACGCTCGGCAGAAAATCGGCTTATTGCGCGACCCAGCCGCCATCCATGTTCCAGGCAGCGCCACGCACCTGATCGCCACCGGGGCTGCACAGGAATGCGGCAAGGCCGCCGAGCTGTGCGGGGGTGACGAACGCACCAGACGGCTGCTTTTCGATGACGAGGTTATGGCTCGCCTGCTCAATCGAGATACCGCCTTCCTTGGCCTTGGCTTCGATCTGCTTCTGCACAAGCGGCGTCAGCACCCAGCCGGGGCAGATGGCGTTGCAGGTGACCGGCGTGCGCGCGGTCTCAAGGGCAATCGACTTGGTCAGGCCAATGATGCCGTGCTTAGCGGCCACATAGGCCGACTTCTGCGCCGAGGCGACCAGCCCGTGGGTGGAGGCGATGTTGATGATACGGCCCCATTTCTTGTCCTTCATGCCAGGCAGCATGAGGCGAATGGTGTGGAACGCTGAAGACAGATTGATGGCGATGATGGCGTCCCAGCGGTCCACCGGGAAATCTTCAACCTGCGAAACAAACTGAATGCCCGCATTATTGATGAGGATATCGACACCGCCGAACTCGGCCTTGGCATAGGCTGCCATGGCTTCAATCTCGGCAACCTTTGAGAGGTCTGCGCCGTGGTAGCCCACCTTGGGAGAGCCCGCCTTCTTGATGGCAGCAACAGCGGCGTCATGGTCGCCGAAGCCGTTGGCGATGATGGTGGCACCTTGGGCCGCAAGCGTCTCGGCGATGCCGAGGCCGATGCCGCTGGTCGAACCGGTGACGAGAGCGACTTTTCCTTTGAGAGACATAATGATTTCTCCTTGAAGCCTACGCGATAAAAGGCGGGCCTTCCTAAAATTCGAAGGGGCTTCGCCACAGCATGGCGAAGCCCACTGATCCGTTACACCAAACCGGTCGTGTAATAGACCGTGATCACGAAAAACACCGCAAGCGTCTTGAGACAGGTCACCGCAAAAATGTCGCGATAAGACTCACGGTGCGTGAGCCCTGTCACGGCCAGCACGGTGATGACCGCGCCGTTGTGCGGCAGCGTGTCCATACCGCCTGACGCCATGGCGACAACGCGGTGCAGCACTTCAAGCGGAATACCGGCTGCATTGGCCGCGGCGATAAAGTCTCCCGACAGAGCCGCAAGCGCAATGCTCATGCCTCCGGAAGCCGAGCCGGTGACACCCGCAAGCGCGGTCACCGAAATCGCCGCATTGACCAGCGCATTGGGAACCTGCGCCAGCGCATGCTGCACCAGCGAGAACCCGGCAAGCGCCGCAATAATGGCGCCGAAGCCATATTCGGAAGCGGTATTCAACCCGGCAAGCATGGCACCGCCAACGGCGGATTTTGAGCCTTCGGCAATGCTATCCTTGACCTGCCGCCACGCCGTGATGACAATGAAGATGATGCCAATAAGCAAAGCGCCTTCGACTGCCCAAATGGCTTTGACACTGTCAACCGCCACTGTCACCGGTGGCTTCAGCCCTGGCATACCAGTCGCCGAAAGCGCGTAGGAAGTGCCATAGAAGATCGGGATCGTCTTGGTCAGAATGAAGTTGGCGATGCCGATGAGGAACAGCGGCGTGATCGACAAAATGGGTGAGGGCAACAGCGAGGTATCAACCGGCGCGGGCTCGTTCACCAGTGCCTGACCCTGCTGCTGATAGCCTTCTCCCTTGCTCATCAAGCTGCGACGGCGATAATCGAGGTAAAACATCCCGACCACCAGAATGAAAATCGAACCGAGGGTGCCGAGGGTCGGCGCGGCCATACCCGTCGTTTTGAAATAGGTCGTCGGAATGATGTTCTGGATCTGCGGCGTGCCGGGCAGAGCGTCCATGGTGAACGAGAATGCGCCAAGCGCGACCACACCGGGGATAAGGCGCTTCGGGATTTTGTTCTGGCGGAACAATTCAGCCGCAAACGGATAAACCGCGAACACCACCACGAACAGCGAAACGCCGCCGTAGGTCAGAAGCGCGCAAACGATGACAATGGCAAAAATCGCCCGGCTCTCGCCAACCCAACGCACCACAGCGGCGACGATAGATTTCGAGAAGCCCGAAAGCTCAATCAGCTTGCCGAAGACGGCGCCAAGCAGAAAGACGGGGAAGTAGTTCTGCACGAACCCCACCATCTTCGGCATGAAATAATTCGTAAACGCTCCCGGCACGTCAGCCGGATTCGTGAGAAGCACAGCGCCCAGTGCTGCAATCGGCGCCATCAGAATGATGCTGTAACCCCGATAGGCGGCCAGCATGAGAAAGCCGAGCGCTGTCAGGACAATAATAAGGTTCCAAAGATTCCAAAGATCCATAGGTCTCCCCTGTTTTTTTATAAAATTATCGCGAACGGGAATATCCCCCGAGGGCCCGTTCTACGAAAGTAGAACATACCTTTTTTTCATTGCCCGCCAAGGTCTCCCTGCCCGTTTGTACGCATGTTTCTACATGGGAAATCATGCTACTTTAGTTCAATATATCAGCACAACCAAAGAAGCTAGCCCTTTCATAAACCACACATTTTAGCGCTATTAAAAAAGCCGAAAACTCTAGCGAAATCCGTGCGATGCGCAAAAGCAGCACATAGCGTTACTTGGGTTTTCACAAGTAATTCAAAATATAAATATCAGAGTTGTTTTTATGCGCTCAAGCCGTTTTCAGCGCGTGCCGTAATTCTTGGATGTCCGCAGGTAACGGGCTTTCGAAATACATGGCCTCACCACTGCGCGGATGCTCAAAGCCCAGCACGGCCGCGTGCAACGCCTGACGGCCCAGCGCGGCAAGCGCCTGCTTCTGCGGCTCTTCAAGCTTGGCAGCCTTGGTGATGAAGCCCGAGCCGTAGGTGTGGTCTCCCATCAGCGGGTGGCTGATATGGGCCATATGCACGCGGATCTGGTGCGTACGCCCGGTTTCAAGGGTGCACCGCACTTGCGTGGCCACCGGCGTGCCAGCAGCATCCTTGAAAATCTCTTCAACCGTGTAGTGGGTGATGGCTTGCCGCCCACGGGTTATGACTTCCTGCTCCTCGGGCCTGCGCAACGTGCGCACCACTTCAATTTTCTCGCGGTTGCGCACCGAGCGCGCCAAAATGGCATCAATGGTGCCAAATTTACGTTCCATGCCGCCCCAGACAAAAGCGATATAGGCGCGCACCAGCGGCCCGCTGCGGCCGTGATCGGCGAACTGGTCGGCAAGATGGCGATGCGCCCGGTCGTTTTTGGCCACAACCAGCAAGCCCGATGTATCCTTATCGAGGCGGTGCACGATGCCGGGCCGTTTGACGCCGCCGATACCCGACAGGCTGTCGCCGCAATGGTTGATCAACGCATTGACCAGCGTGCCCGCGCCATGCCCCGCACCAGGATGGACCACGAGCCCGGCGGGCTTATCAATGACAATCAGGTCTTCATCTTCATAGACAACAGTGAGCGGGATATTCTCGCTGAGCGGCGTGGCGGGAAGTGCTGGCGGCACGGTGAGCCCCAGCGTCATGCCCGCGCCGACCTTGCGCTTGGGGTCTTCCACAACCGCCCCGTCAACCGTCACCTGCCCGTCGCGGACCAGCGCCTGCAGGCGGCTGCGCGACAGATCGGGAAATACTTCCACCAGCATCTTGTCGAGCCGCCCGGACGTTGCCTCTTCCGCAACCACTGCCTGCCTGATATCCGCACCACTCACCAAACCACTCCGCGCCGGTTGCTGTTTCCCAAGCCCCCTCGATAGCCGCAATCTCCCCCCCGCGCAAACGCCGTTTCTAAAAAACGCATCTCAGCCGCCGGAAGGGCTTGCCGTGCGCCCCAAGGCCCGATATAGAAATCACCTTCCGCTACGCTCCCTTCGTCTAGCGGCCCAGGACGTCGCCCTCTCACGGCGAAAACAGGGGTTCGATTCCCCTAGGGAGCGCCAACGGGTCTTTCAGAGACCCGCCGCGTCAGATCATATTTGCCAAGCCCTTGTTTTACAAGGGCTTTTTTATTGCCTACGGCTCTCGGATTTCGCCCACATCCGTGATTGTCCTTCTGCGGCAGTGCCATTTGGGGGCACCTTTGGGGCATCGTGAAAAGGCTGTGAATGCGACGCCCCCAATTCGCTGGAGATCGCTAAGCGCTTTGCGTTTAACCGGCGATCCACTTAAAACGCGCGTTACCCTAACATCAAACCAGAAAGGTAGTGTTATTTATGCAGATCGCTGAATCGGGAATTGATCAGGGCTTTGCTTGCGTTGCACGTTCGTAAACAGCGAGTACCCGATCCACCGCTGCCACCAGTATACCCTGGGCGTTATCAGCTTCGGCCGCTGAAATCTGCGGCAGATATTGGTGGAGCATTGTTTCCGGGATACGCGTGCCTTCAAGCGCCGCTAACAGCCTCGCGACTGCGGCTTTCGCCTCGGGATGGGACCAATAATAGCGGATTCGGTCGCTATAGCTGAAATGCCGTTGAATGCGGAGCGCCGCTTCATCGCCATGATAATAGCCAGCCCATTGGTCGGGCGCGGTTTTCATCAGCGTTTCCATGGTCTTGGCGAGTGACCGTTCACCGTAAGAAGATACGAGATCGGACGCGATGACATCCAGCCCGTAAAGCGCCTCGCGATAGGCAAAAGTGAGGCCGGGACCCACCTTCAGAATTGGGAAACCGTGGCCGACGAGCGCAGTCAGCGCCTCCTCCGTCTGGTAATCCGTAGAATGGGCTTCGAACACCAATGCCGTTTCGTCATCAAGAAGATTGCTTAACGCCGCAGCCCGCGACGGGTCATAAGCTATGATATTGTCAGTGCCGAATTCGACGCCGGGCTGCACGACAAAGGCAATAACCCGATCGAAGACACCAGAAAGCCCGGCCTTTTCGAATGCTTCCCTGTGTACTTCTATGGTTTTCTTAGCCGCCTCAGGGGCAGTTGGTTCGATTGTCGCAAGCGCGTGGTTGGCGCCGCCGGGCACTGGCACCTCGGTGCCAAGGATGTAGAGTGGCGCCGGAAGGCCGGCAGTTATGGCTGAGCGCTCGGCTGCAGCACACAATACGGCAGCGCGCTCTGCCACGGTGCGGTCGTCGAGCGCCATGGGTTCCCCAGCGCAGCCCATTGAGGCATCGAGATGGAGCTTGCCGAAGCCAGCAGAGACGTAAGCCTCAATCATCTCCACGGCCTTCTTCAGCGCAACTTCCGCAGGCTCCTTGCGCCAGGGATTGGGACCCAGATGATCGCCGCCAAGAATTATTTGTTCGCGCCGCACGCCTTGTTTACGGGCAATGTCTTCGACGAAAGTAACAAAATTGGCTGGCGTCATGCCAGTATAACCGCCGAATTGATTGACTTGGTTGCACGTTGCCTCGATGAGCACCGGCCCGTCGCATTGTGCCGCCCGGCTGAGCGCAGCGCGCAGCACGATGGGATGGGCCGAACAGATGGAGGTAATGCCAAAAGGTTGCCCGGCGCGCCGACTGGCCGCGAGCCCTGTGAGAGCGTTGCTCATACCGTCACCTCCCTACCAGTCGCCGCAATGAAAAGTTCGAGTTCCACCAGGCTTGAGACGCCCTCCATCGGTCCCTGTTTCGTTACCGCACGAGCCCCGGCGGCATTCGCGTAAAGCAGTGCGCGCGCTGGCGACATGCCAGCGCGTCGGCAGGTCAGATAAACAGCACCGAAACAATCGCCAGCACCGGTCGGATCGATCTCCTCGACCACAAAGGCCGGGCAATCGATGCGTCCATATATCTTGCTGAAATGGGAGGAGCCGCCGCGACCGCGCTTCAACACGATCTCACCAACACCAAGTGTAACCAATCGCTCAACAGCGGCGTCTTCCGTTGCCTCATTGGCCGCGATCAATAGTTCGTCGCCAGATGGTAGAAGCAAGTCGGTAACCGCGAGCATGTCATCAATGAGCTTGCGGCCCTCGCCTGCTTGCGCCAGTTCCTTGCGGATGTTGGGGTCGAAAGAAACCGATCCGCCCCGTGCCCTCACCATATTTATCGCTTGCTGAAGAATTTCGGCAATGCCTGCAATAGCGAAAGCAGAGCCCATGACATGAACATGGCCAGCGCGCCCGATGAGCGCATCAGCCGCCGCGGTCATTTGCATCTCCCCAGCAGCCGAGTGGGCAATATTGAAGATGAAATCGCGCGCGCCATTTGGACGGTAGCGGACAAATGCGCTACCTGTCGGCTTGCCTGGGATGGTGGCGATGGCAGAAACATCTACGCCGTCCGCCCGCAGACGCTCCACGTTAAGCCTGCCGAAATCATCGTCTCCGACCGCGGCGACGATGCCGGCAGATCCGCCGATGCAAGATACCTGATCAATGAAAATCGCCGGGGCCCCACTGGGGAGTGGTCCGACCAGGGGCTGCGGGCGCAAAAAGCCTTCGCCGATGGTGGTCGCCATGATCTCAACTAGGATCTCACCAACAGTGACGGTCGGCCCGAGCGTTTCGGATGCCAATGCGCTCGTCTTGATCAATGCGCTCTCCCCTGTGAATGGTAGCAAGCATTGTCGAGCCACCTGTCCTTTTCAAACTAGGATGCCGCCATCATGAGAGCAAGATAAATTTACGCGCGTAAATTTTCAATTCCGCTTTTCAGACTATTTAGTGAGCGGCTATCGCGGCGATCATCCAGGATGAAATTTGTTATAATTTAACGAAATTATGGTTTATTTCAGCTCGACGCAGAGCGAATTCTAATTTTACCCTTGACAGATTTCGATTTTAAGATGGATATAAATTTACGCATGTAATGTTATTTGTTAGGCCTATTTTTTTCGAGGTGTTTCGTCAACCTTATCTGACCTTGCATATCGAGGAATTCAGTGAAAACGGCGGCTCGAACGAAAAATACCGGTTATCAGGTCGCCGCTCGACATATCCTTCCAGACAACAACTAGCCGCCCGAAGGTACAAGCGGCCCTTAGCGGAGTGATAAACATGAGACTGAAGAATAAAGTTGCCCTCATCACCGGTGGCGCGCGCGGCATCGGACTTGGTTTTGCACAGGCCTTCGCGGACGAAGGGGCTAAAGTGATTATTGCCGATATCAACATCGAGCGAGCTAACGCCGCAGCTGCAGAAATCGGCCGAGCCGCCCGTGCCGTCAAGCTCGATGTCACCAATCTCGCCGACATCGACACAGTTATTAAGGCAATCGACGCCGAAGCGGGTGGCATAGACATCCTCGTCAACAACGCTGCCATCTTTGATATGGCGCCAATCAATGACATTACCGAAGAAAGCTATGACCGCGTTTTTAACGTCAACCTGAAGGGGCCACTGTTCGTGATGAAAGCGGTGTCCAACGTCATGATCACACGAGGGCGCGGCGGCAAGATCATCAACATGGCAAGCCAAGCCGGGCGCCGAGGCGAGGCACTCGTAACCCTCTATTGCGCCTCAAAAGCCGCCATAATTTCAGCAACGCAGTCGGCGGCTCTCGCTCTGGTCAAACACGGGATCAACGTCAATGCGATTGCGCCGGGCGTGGTTGATGGCGAGCACTGGGATGTGGTCGATGCCAAGTTCGCCCAATGGGAAGGTCTGAAGCCAGGCGAGAAGAAGGCGGCGGTGGCAAAATCAGTGCCGATTGGCCGTTTCGCGACTCCGGACGACATCAAGGGCCTTGCGGTCTTCCTCGCCTCTTCCGACAGCGACTATATTTTGGCCCAGACATACAATGTCGATGGTGGAAACTGGATGAGTTGATACGAGAGTTCAACTGCTGATCACCAGGTTTTCTGGGAGTGCGCCTCAATTTCAGCTTTGCTGGCAAAATTGGGGCCACTGGAGCACGATATGGTTTTGCTGAAACCTCTCGCGCGCTCATTTCACTATTCCGCATTGCTATGTGCGTTTAACCAGATTCCACATAAACGCTCATTGCTCTGGCCGTTGGTCGCTTCAATTGAATCGTAAACGCTTTGTATCTTCTCAAATTACTGCACTTTCCTGCGCCCAACCGGCGTGCACTTCGGCGGAAAATGCTCTAGAGCATTTTTCGTTTAAGTGGATACCTGTTAAACGTCAAAAAATGCGACAAAATAAAGAAAATTAGAGCACTTTGCGATTCCGCAAGAACGCAAAGCGCTCTAATAACACGTTTCAAAACCGTAGGAGCACAACGTGGCCAAGGCGATCAGAACGATGGAGGATTTTTCTGAGTTCGTAGGCCTTTCTCGGCCCACAGTGTCAAAATATTTCAACGACCCTTCCTCGGTGCGCAAGAAGACCCGTGAGGCCATAGAGGAAGCGCTCAAGAAATCCGGCTTTCGACCGAATATTTTTGCTGTCAATCTCAATCGCCGTCGCAGCAACATTATCGGCATCGTCATCCCCAACTCAACCGACCCGTTCTATATGGCCCTGACGCGTCGGATCGAACTCATTGCCAACGAGGCGGGCTTTCTCGCTTTCGTCCTGTCGTCCAACGGACGCGCGGACAAGGAAGACAGAGCGATCGAAACTTTCAAATCGATGAACGTGGCAGGGGCCATCATTGCCCCGCTTGGTTTACGCTCCCACCAGCCGACGCTACAACGACTGGGGGAGTCCATTCCTCTCGTCTATGTCGACTCTCCATTGGATGAAAACTCGGCATTCGTCGGCACAGACAATCGCCAGAGCTTCGGCCTCATCATTGATTACCTGTGTCGTTCCGGCGAACCGCCGAGCTATTTTAGCATGCCACAGGTCAATACCAACGCGGTCACCCGCCTGGCGGCATACCGCGATGCCATGGAGCACCTGAATGTAGAACCCAGGATCATTCCCATATCCGATGCGACCACCTGGGAATTCGAACGCTTTGCCTTCGAGGAGGCAACTCGCCTTTTCGACAAGCCTGCACAGCTCCCTCGCACCATCCTTTGCGCCAATGATCGCCTTGCCTTCGGTGTTATCGCCGCCGCTTGGCAAAAGGGTGTGAAAGTCGGCCACGGACAGGATTGCGATCTGCGCATCGCCGGCCATGACAACCATCCGCTTTCTGAATATGCCTGCCCCCCGATTACGACTGTCGGCCAGAATTACAAAGAGATCGGGCGCCTCGCGATGGAAATTCTGTTGCGGAAACTAAGCGAAACCGGACAGCCGATAGGCAAGGACCAAATACTGCTCAAATCACAGTTGATGCTACGCCGTTCGGCCTGAGGTCTCGCATGAGTTCCCTCGGGAGGCGTCCTATCGACGCTACCATGTTAAACGCAATGACGCTCAATGCGTATGGCTAGCCAAACTCTGGCCAGCCGTGCACGTGTTCTATCGTGTTGTGTAACCCCCATCGAGAACGAGAATCGCGCCCGTGACATAGCTTGACGCTGGTGAGCACAGGAAAAGAGCTGCTGATGCTACCTCTTCCGGTTGACCAACGCGTCCCATTGGAGTCATGTCCCGCCAAATTGGAAACCAGTCAGGATTTGCAATCCCGCCGCGCGACATATCAGTGTCGATATATCCTGGTGCAATCGCGTTCACGCGAATGTTTTCGCTGGCGAGTTCACTGGCCAGGCTTTTGGTCATCATGTGGACAGCTGCTTTCGAGCTGTTATAGGCAACCTGATTTTGCGGGATATTCGAGACGATTCCCGACATTGAACCGATATTGAGGATTACCCCTGAGCCTTGGTGGCGCATTGGTGCAAGCGCCGCGCGGCAAGCGCGGAATACTGCATCAACGTTGAGGCTCATTACTTTTCGCCAGGTCTCATCGTCAAAGTCGCCACTATCACCATGGATGGCGACACCGGCATTGTTGACGAGAATGTCGAGCCTACCCATCTTCGCAACCACCTTTTCCACCAAGAGGTTGGCTGCGTCGGCATTGCGCATGTCTGCTGCGATGAAATGAAAGTCGATATTGGCGGCGGCCAAAACCTTTTCAGCCTCCAGCACGGGGCTACGGGCACTTATGACAACGCGCGCTCCCACTTCGCCTAGCGCCTGGGCGATTGCTAATCCGATGCCCCGCGTACCACCGGTGACAAGCGCGACCTTGCCATCAAGCTTGAATTTATTGAGTACCATTTATAATTCTCCATTGGCAGATAGTGATGAATGCGTTGTATTGCTTCATTTCATGACGCCCTTCGGGGCTCGGCCCACGCTGAGCGCCACGGCTGCAACAAGGAGCACACCGAAGACGATTTGCTGGACGAGGACATTTATTCCGACAAAGGTCATTCCGGTGCGCACCACGGCAATCAGTAGGGTGCCGACCAACGTTCGCCCCACGCCTCCACTACCGCCCGTCAAAGAGGTGCCTCCGAGCACAACCGCGGCGATGGCCGGAAGCAGGAATTCATTGGCGATGATTGGTGAACCGCTGGAAAGACGCCCAGCCAGCACGACACCGCTCAGGGCAGCGAAAAAGCCTGCCCCCATGAAGACGATGATCTTGGTGCCTTTAATGTTGATGCCCGCGACGCGCGCCGCAGCTTCACCGCAACCCACCGCTTTCATGGCCTTACCAAAGGGCGTTGCCTGCTCAATAACGAGTGTGACCACCAGAACCGAAAGCGATACCCAGATTTCATTGGGAATGCCCCAGGTGGTGCCGATTGCCCAAGACAACAAGTCCGACCGCGTCTGGGCAGCGATCTGGATCGAGCGTTGCCCGGAAAGGTATAGTGCAAAAGTGGTCGCGATCCCGCTCACCGCCAAAGTTGCGATGAAGCTCGGCAGTCGCAGGACCGCATGGACGACTCCCGAAATGAAGCCGAAAAGCAGACCCGCTGCCAAGGCCGCAGGTATCGCCCATATACCACTGGTCGGAAAAAGCATCGCGAGAACGACTGAACTAACAGCGGCAATCGATTGAAGCGACAGATCGATGCTGCCGATATAAATTACGGCGGTCATACCGATGGCCATCAGAAAGAGTGTGGCCGAGTCAGAAAACAGCCCGATCAATGTCGAAGGGCGCAAAAAAGCCGCATCGAATGCTCCAATGATCAAAATGAGGGCGACGAGAGCAATCCATGGAATGAGGCCACCAAGATTGTTGAAATGCTTCATTTTCACACCATGTGCGGGATGAGATCGAGCGGTGTCACCGGTACCGGTCCGGTGTTGTCGAAGCGTGCCGTCTGCATGCCGTCTCTCAGCACGATGATGGTGTGGGCCAGCCCCAGTGCTTCTTCGAGTGTGTCGGCGATCAGTACCACCCCGGCACCGGCGGCGCATATTTCTCTGATGAGCGCATAGACATCTTCCTTCGCCCCGACGTCGAGGCCACGCGTGGGGTGATCAAGGAGAAATAACCGCGCATCTGTACGGTACCATTTGGACAGAACCACCTTCTGCTGATTGCCGCCGGAGAGATTGGCGCAGAGCGCCGATTGATCCGGCGTCTTGATGCGCAGTTTGATGATGAGTTCTGCCGTCTTGCGGACTATCTCGGAAAAACTGAACAAACCGAAATGCGCCAAACGTCCGCCGAGCGGCAGGCAGATATTCTCCTGTACCGACATTCCCTCAATGATACCCTCGATTTTGCGCTCTCTCGGCACATAACCGATCCCGGCGGCAACCGCCTTGCCTGGCGAAGAGTTTGTGATATCGGCGCCGCGATAGATGATTTTCCCCAAATGGACGAACTCAAGTCCGAATAAGCTGCGGATCAGGGGCTCCGACCCGGCCCCCGCAGTTCCGACCAGCGCAAGCACCTCGCCATCTCGGAGGTCAAAACTGATTTGAGAAAAGGCTAGCGCTTTTGAGACATTCTGAACCGAGAGGGCGACGGATTGAGAGGGAGCACAGCGGTGATCCTGCCTGTAATAGGATTCATTCGCCTCGCGTCCGACCATTAGATGATGAATGCGATCAGGTGTGGCATCTGCCTTGGCCATGCGCTCAATGACTGCGCCATCCTTCATCACGTATATTGTATCTGCAATTTCAATAACTTCATCGAGACGATGAGAAATGAAAATAATGCCTGCACGCTCCCGCAACTTACGGATTACCCCAAACAAGATATCGATCTCGGCCTGCTCAAGTACCGAGGTGGGTTCGTCCAGCAAAATGCACATATTGCCGTTGACGGCTTCCTCAAGCGTCAAGACCTTCGCGATCTCGACCATTTGACGTTGCATGAAAGTTAGCGACGATGTCGTGGTACGGGGATCGATCTTGAGCCCCACCTTATCAAGCTGGCGGGTCGCGGCGGCACCCATGGCCTTCCAGTTAATGCGGCCGAACTTTACATACGGCGCCTCGTTTCCGAGGAAAATATTCTCTGCAACCGAAAGGTTCGGGATGAGCGACTGCTCCTGAAACACCATGCCAATGCCCTTGGCTGCTGCATCTTGCGGGCCTCGCAGGGTCGTCGCGGCACCGTTGATTTCGATCACGCCGCTATCTGGCGGGTAGATGCCGTTCAATATCTTCATCAGAGTGGATTTTCCGGCGCCGTTTTCGCCGACGAGCCCGACTACTTCACCGACATCGACCTTCACCGAGACGCCTTTGAGCGCCTGTACCCGGCCGAAGCATTTCGAAATTTCTTTCAATTCGAGCATGACAGCCTTCCTATTTGATGATCACAAGGCTGCGCTGGGGCGAGTTCAGCAGCACCGCAAAGATGATCGCCGCACCGAGAACGCCCTGTTGCACAAAGGAAGGCAGCCCGAGGATAATCATGCCATTGTTCAGAACGACGACGATCAACACTCCGATAACCGTCTGCAGAACGCCCCCCTTGCCGCCAGTCAATGCCGTTCCACCGACGACAACCGCACTGATTGCGGTAAACAATTGTCCGCTGCCAATAAGGGCACTGGATGCGCCAAGCCTTGCGCCGGCAAGAACCGCGCCGACACCGAAGAATGTGCCAGCGATGGTAAATGCCAGAATTCGAACGCGTTTGACGTTGATTCCGGATGCGGCAGCGAGATCTTCCCCGCCTCCTAGCGCTATGATGTGGCGGCCAATACGAGTGTGGTCCTGGATGAACCAAGCCAAAGCCAACATCCCCCCCCCCACATAGACCGAAAGCGGCAGACCGAAAGCCCGGCTCAACGCTAACGCACGTATGTGCTGATCAAGGATGCCTACGCGTTCGCCGCCGAGAATAAGAGTTGCGACGCCTATACCGACGAACCCCATGCCAAGGCTTGCCATGAATGACGGCACCTTGAGATACACATGGAGCACCCCAGTGATAAATCCGAATATGGAGGCCGCCAAAAGAACAAGCGGTATTGCTGCAAGGCCGAGATCCAAGCCCGTCCCGGACGCGTTCGCAACCAGGGCTGCCATCACGGCCGCCGCGAAAGCCATCGATCCTTCAATCGAGAGATCAATCGACCCCATAAGGATGATGAATGTAGCCCCCAGCGCAAGGACCAGAGGCGCGGACGCTGCGGCGGCAATGCGTACCATATTGCCAAGCGAGAGGAAACGCGGGTCAATCACGGCGATTCCCAGGCAAAGTCCCATCAGGACAAGCAAAGGGATAGCCCTCACCCAGCGCGAGCTTGTTCGCATCATGTTGTTCTCCCAAAATCACAAGCCAATGGAGCAACTGGAGCAAACCACGTTCGCTCGGGATCACGATTTGCTCTAGAGTCATTGTCTTGCAACGCTTTTCGCATTCGGCCAATAACAACTGAGTGCGCACTGCGTGGGCAAAACCGTGGCCTTGCCACCGTTGGTTAACTGTACTTGATTTGCCCGGTCACGCGTTCCCAGAGATTATTCCAGTCGATTTCGGGAGTCGCTTCCACGTTTTTCTTCCAGAAGGCGTCAACATCGGCCTGGGTGATAAGTACCCCCCTTCCGTAAAATTCGCGGTGCTCGCGCGGCTCCTTCGAAGGGGAAAATGTGCCCATGGCTGCGTGATGGCCCAGAGACAGCGCAATCCCGCCAATCCAGTGCGGATCCCAGTCGACCGTCGCTGCCATTTCCTTCTTTTTGACGGCCTGTACTGCATCTTTGGTGCCGTCAATTCCCGTCACCTGGATTTTGCCAGCAAGACCTTCGGCGCGCAGCGCTTCGAGTGCGCCTATTGCCATGCCATCGTTCGCGGCCCAGATGCCCTTAATATCAGCGCCAAAACGCGTGAGCCAAGCGCCGACAATATTGTTTGCCTTGGCGGAATCCCAATCAGCATCCTGAAAATCCAGCAGTTGGACATTTCCATTGGTGGCCTTGATCATCTTCATCAGGCCTGCTCTGCGCTCAATGGCAGAAACATTGGACGGGATGCCACCCAGCGCAACGATGCCTCCTTTACCACCAAAACTGTCGAACAGAGCTTTGGCTGTTTGCTCGCCGGCGGGCACGCCATTGAATGACATATGTGCAACGTAGTTGTCGCCGAAGTCCCAGGGATGGAGGTCATTCGGCTTGTTCCAAACCGTGACGATGTGCCCCTTGGCGGCAGCCACCGCCTCGACGATCGGTCGAGCATCGGGCGAGTCATTGGGGTCGACGCTCAGAATGGCCTTGCTGCCCGCTTTTGCGAGGAAGGCCTTGATGTCGGCGATGCCCTTCTCGCTATTTCCTTCAGTGACAAGTGCGCTGTGGGCATCGCCAATGCTTTGAGCAAAGGATTCAGCCCCCTTGTTCCAGGCGGCATGAAAGGCATTCGACAAGGAGCGGATTGAGCTGGCGAAGCTGTAACCAGAAGCAGAATATGCCGGGCGTATGAGCCCGGGAACGCTAAACGTTCCCATACCGAGCGCCGAGCCTATTAGAAAGCGGCGGCGGCTTACCAGTGCCTTTTGCATGAAGTCGTTGATGCTCATTCCATCACCTCTTCTGAAAGCCCGGTTCGCCGGGGGGGCGCAAAATCTGGTACCGTTGTCTCGCGGTACAGGGCCCCTATGCCAAATTTTAAAATCGGTAAATTTCTCTCCTTCGAGTATGCTTGCATTTAAAGATAGAAAATTCTCTGCGTCAATTGCTAAATGGATTTAGCACACCGTTTAGCGCTACTTTCTTCATCAGAAGATGGCGAGCGGCTTGCCGCCAAGTCGATCAAACATCGCAACGATCAGCCATTCAGCGTATTTTCGCGGGAATGACGACGCAGGGGATTTCGGTTTCCGGATAATTATCGATCAGGGCGAAACTGGCAGCAATCATGGCTTCGACATCCTGCCGCATCATCGTGATGTCGTAAGGCATTTGTGCTGCAAAGGGATCCCAGTCAAATGCGGCAATTCTCGTAGAATTCCAGGCACTTCGCGACAAACTTGAGAGGAACGTGGCAGTCCCTTCTAAGCCGGTAATGCCGTTGACGAACAGCCCAGCGGGAAGACGGCCTAACTGCGCGTATCGTTCAGCCAAGGCATTTTCCACAATATGCGGGGCATATCCCTCACATCTGAAAGCATCGGCTTCCAGATGAATTCCCTGTTTGGCGAGCGCGGTTTGAAATCCCTGAATGCGTTCCCGTGTAGAATTGTCATCGCGGACACCGCCGAGGAAAAACCAGTCGTCAATCGGCAGGCCTGCTGCTTGAAGCTTCTGAATAAGAAGCTCGGTGACAGCCAACGCGCCTCCGCAATTGTCCGAAACAACTGACGGCGCCTTTGGACCTGGGAGATCGACGTTGATGCAATGGATACCGGCGGAGGCGCACATCTCGTTTAAAGGCGAGGGATCGCGCACACCGGCAAAAAAAAGAAACTCGACCTGCTGCGCCAACAATGTCTGCGTTACCTGCTCTTCTATCGAAGGGTCACGCTGCGTGCTGACAACAATTGGGCACAGGTTTCGGTCGCGCGCCGCTTTCTCGAAAGATTCGGCCAAGCCCGCAAAAAACCGATTGCGGTAATGGGGAAGAATCATGCCTGCAAGACCCGAACGCGACAGGCGCAAAGCGCGCGCTTTTTGGTTGACTGCATAGCCCAGGTCAATCGCACATTTCTGGATATGCGATGCCGTTTCCTGCTTGATGCGGAATTTCTTCCATTTGCCTGTCAGCACCAAGCTAACGGTCGTCGGTGACGCGGCGCTTGCCGTCGCGATATCGTAGATTGTGGGCTTTTTTTTAACCGCCTTCATAATCTGACCAATTTTGCAAAGGACATGATTTCATCCCGACCAGCAGGTTGAAAGTCATATCAATAATTACGTACGCTCCCGGTGAAGGTCGTCCCGTTCTAGTCGAGCATAACCATGGCGTCACCAATTATTGTTTATTTCCCACCCTTCACTGCCTCATCGAATGACGCCGCCAGGGTTTCCGGCTTTTGCGCGCCGAGGAACATCTTCTTCACCACGCCGTCTGCGCCGATGACAAACGATGTTGGCGTGCCTACAATGCGGTAGCGCTCCTGGGTTATTTTAAGGGAATCGCGGATAACCGGATAAGTCACGCCCTGTTTTTTCAGCATGCCGTCTATGGGAAACTCTGCCGGGTCAATGTTGACGGAGACGATGGTGATTTTTCCGTCGTATTCTCTGCTCAGCTTTTCGAGGTCCTTCATTTCGGTAATACAGACCCCGCAGCCCATGGACCAGAAATTGAGATAAACGTTCTGGCCCTTCCAGTTGGCCAGCTTGACCGGTGTGCCCTGCATCGTCACGGCGGCCAGCTCGGGCGCGCTCTGGCCCACCTGCACCACCTCTTCCTTGCAGGCACTGACGAGCAAGGCGATGGCAATCAGACAGAGTTTCCTCATGGTATGATTCTCCCGTGTTGAAGGCGGATGATCCGCTGCGCCTGGTCCCCCAGCACCGGGTTGTGGGTCACCATGACAATGGTGCGCCCATCTTTGTGGAGTTGCCGCAACAGAGCCAGCACGCGCAACTCGTTTTGTTCGTCAAGATTGCCGGTTGGCTCATCGGCAAAAATCAGCGGCGGTTGGTTGACCAGCGCGCGCGCGATACAGACGCGCTGTTGCTCACCACCCGAAAGCTGGCTTGGCAGGTGATGAATGCGGTGGGTCATGTCCACCTGCGCAAGGGCTTCCCGTGCCGATGCCTCGTCGGAAACCGAGTGGTAATGCTGGGCCAGCATCACATTTTCCAGCGCCGTCAAAAACGGAATGAGATGGAACTGCTGAAACACCAGGCCAATATGGCGCGCGCGGAAATTGCGGCGGCCTTCCTCGTCGAGCCCGGCGGCATTGACGCCATCAAGCCACATCTCACCCGCGCTGGCGGTATCAAGACACGACAGGATGTTCATCAGCGTGGTTTTGCCGGAACCAGACGCGCCCATCAACGCAACGAACTCCCCCCGCTGAATGGCGATGCTGGCGTCATCCAGCGCCACCACGTCACCGAAGCGTTTGCTCAGGTGGTGGGTTTCGATGGCGGTGGTCTTGTTGTCCGGCATGGTTATTCACCTTTCAGCACGGCGGCGGGCTGAATGGACCAGATGCGCCGTAACGGAAAGACGGCGGCGGCAAGCGCCATCGTCAAGGAGAGGATGATGGTGATGGGAAGAACCGGCGCACGCAGGTCAATGGCCGCCGAAAACACGGTCTGGCCAAGTATTTGCGCCAGGATGAACCCAAGCACACAACCGGCGATGGTGGCGAGCACGGCAATCACCAGCGTTTCCAGAAGAACCTGATGGATGATCGCCCGGTTTGATGCGCCGAGCGCCTTCTGCAAGGCGAATTCCCGCTGACGCTCGCTGATGATGGCGGTCAGCGAGGTGTTGACACAGAGGGTGGAGAGAAGCAGCACCACAATGGAAACCAGCCCCATCAGCCCGCGTATCTTCAGCAGCACTTCCCCCTCATTATTCGAAACCTTGCGGATCGGCCGCACGGTCCATTCCGGGTAATCACTGCGCAATTTCCCGGCAAAGGTTTCGACCGCGCCTTCAATATTGATCATGCTGAACAGGGCGTGCGAAATGGTTTGCGGCTTCTCAAGCCATTGCTGAGCCGGCTCAAGGTTGACGAATAGCAGGTTGTCGCTGGCGTCCCCCGCGTCAATCACACCCTTGATCTTGAAGGGGCGCTTCTTGCCGCTCTTCACCAGGGTGATGGTGCTGCCAACAGAGAGATTAAGACGTTGCGCCAAGGTGCGCCCGATCATGGCGTTGCGATCATCAAAATTAACGCCGATCCATTGACCCTCGACCTGCCAATAGGGAACGAGTTGCTTGAGCGTTTCAAAATGCGCGCCGACCAGCACGATCTTTTCCAGCTCACTGCGGACGGTGCCATAGAGATAGGGACTGCCCGCCTCCACCAACCCAACCGGAGCATTTGTCATCACAGTGTCAAAGGCGCTTTCCGGAAGTTCGTGCTCCTGCGTCGGCCCCACATAGAAGTTCGCGCCAAAGGCCCGCAGTTCACGGCTCATCTTGATGTTGATGTCAAAATAGACCGCGGCCAGCGCGAAAACGATGGCCGCCCCAACCGCCAGTGCGGAAAACACCACCAGCACCCGTTGGTTGCGCACCGACAGGGCACGCCACAGCAAACGCCAGCGCAAATTAGTGGCGGCCATAGAGGACCTCCACCGGGAACAGGCACGCGATGCGGCGCGCCGGGAACCATGTGCCGATCAGCGCGATCACAATTGAAATGAGCAAAACACTTGGCACGATGATCCAGGAAAAGGCCAGCGGCACGCCAAATAACTGGTGGCCAATCCCTTGCGCCATGGCCCAGCCGGCTGTGCAACCCGCAAGCCCACCCATGAGGCTGCTGAGGATGGCTTCGGAATAGAACAACAAACCGATCTGCCAATTATGCGCGCCGAGCGCCTTCATCAGACCGATTTCCTTGGCGCGTTCGATGATGGTGCTGGTCATCAGCGAGGCAATGCCCATGGCAGCTGCAATCAGCGCTGCAAATGTCGCCATCATCAGTAGCCACTGGATTTTGCCGATGACAATGCCTTCCGATGCCGCCACCTGCCAGATGGGGCGGGCAACACTTCCGGAAACCGCCTCCTCCAACTGGTGGGAGATCGAGGAGACATAGGCGGTGCAATACCACAGGTCATAGGTTGCTGCGTCCAGAGCATCTGGGCTCTGGATGGCTTTGCGCGACAATTCGTTTTCCGGCACAGTGAGCGCGGACACGCGAACGCTTTGCACCTTGGCGGGAAGATTGAGCCATTTCTGCGCCAGTTGCAGTGGCACAACAAGGGCATTGTCCTCTTCTCCGCCCGAGGAGAGGACGCCGGTGATGGTCACCTTGTCGCCATTAATCGTCAGCTCAATTCCCGGCTTCCAGCCCGCGTTCTGCGCCAGTTGTGCGCCGACCAGCGCCTCATGGCGCTTGTCATCCGGCCATGCGCCAGAGATCTGCCAATAGGGACTGATGATTTTCTGTCCGGTGCGATAGGTCGGCTCATCGGGAACGGGGAAATTGCGGTCAAAGAACGTGCCGATAACATGCACGCGCTGCGATGATATCTCCACCTCTCCAGCCAGCAATGGTGCGAAGCCGATGATGTTGTTGCGCCAGAAAATGCCGGTGATATTGGCAAGCTCCGCCTCGTCCAGCGTGCTTTGCCCCGCCAACGGATTATCCTCGCGCTGGCCGAAAAGCTGCGGCAGGATGGCCTGCTCCGCTGGCTCAATCATGATATTGGCACCGTAGGATTTCAACTCCCGGGCCATTTTGTCGCCGATATCAATCGACAGGGTCATCAGCGCCGAAAGCAGGCTCGCGGCGAGAAATACGGTGAGAACAGCCAGAAGCTTGCGCCGGGGATTGCGCCGCCAGGATTGGCTGATCATTCGCCCGATCATGGTGCCGCCTTCCCAACGTATTTTTCAGGATTGTCACGGAAGGCTTCCAGGGCCTTTTCGTCGGCGAAGAAATAGGTGTGGTTGTTGTGGGTATAGCGATGGGGCGCATCGATATTGGTGAGCTTCTTCCCCGTCACCGGGTCGGTGACATCAAGCGTTATGACCGTGTTGAAAATCTGAATGCCGGTTTCCAGCGAAGCGCGCGGTATCGTCAGTTGATCGCCCTCGACTTTCCAGCCGTCGATGGGGATCGGGTTGCAGCCGCCCGGCTTCCCGAGCGATGGCTTGAACATATGGACGCCGCAGCCGATGCACACCACCTGATCGCCGGTTTGCACATAGCCCTTATCGCCGCAGAGAATGCAGGCATCAAACACTACGGCTGGCGCAATCTTGTCCTCAAGGCGATTGATGACGAAAAAGCGCACAACCTTGCCGTCATCGGCCACCCAGGCGAACCGGTGCAGATTTCCATCCATCAGCGGTGTGAGCGGCATTCGCACCATATCGTCCGCCGCGATCTCGATCCGGGTTGCCTCGGACAACTGGGGCGGGCGAGAGGCGATAACATCCCAATAAGCCTGACCGCTGATCATCAGAACAGCAATCGCAAGGATGCTGCCAAGGACGCGGCGCACGCCGCGATAATCGGCAAGCGCGATGCGGCTGGCGATGAGATCCTTGGTGGCTTTCCAAAGCGCGCGGCGGTGGCTGAGCGCAGTGAATCCTGCCACGACCACCACGAGAATGATCAGCAGCAATAAGATGTAACTGACCTTATCGGTGAGGTTCGTGGTTTTGGCGGCATAGGACAGGCGCAACCCGGTGAGTTCCACCACCTGAAGTTTTATCAGCGACAGCAGAAGATTACCGCTGAGCGGCACCAAGAGCGTTAGCCCGGTGAGGAGGAGAAGTGGCCAACGTAATCCCGGCGACAGGCGGAGGGCAAAACACAGCAAGGCCGTCAACACCATGCACAAGGCGAAGATGGAGACAATGCTGGCGAGATTGAGCAGCAACTCGGTGTTGATGACATGGGTTGCCGTCAACGCCAATACGGCGGGAGTGCTCGCCCATTGCAAAGCCGCCAGCGCAATCAGAAAGATCTGCCACACCCAGCCGCCAGAACGGTTGAACTGCCACAGCAAAAACCCGATCAGCACCACGGCATTGAGAATGAGAATAACAAGCGCCGAGACGAGCGTTGCAGGCACAACAAGTTTCAGCAGAAACCCGATGCCAAGCGCAGAAAGTGTGGAGAGAACATAAAACCACGGACCATGAAGGGGACGCACAGCCCAATGCCCGGCCAGCAACACAACCACAGGCAGAAAAACAGGTAAGGCAGTAGCCCAGAAATAACTCATTGCATTATTAATATGCGTTTCATTCGAAAGGGACGCTCAAAATAGCAAGACGAGGACATTTCGCAAATGCCTCTCGTCTTGCCAAGCTGTTTTAAAAATTATTTTTTCTTCGGAGCGCCGGTATATTTGAATTCATACGACACTTCGAAAGGCTTCCACCAGCGACCGACACCGGTATTGGCATCGGTATGGCGGTGCAGACCCGCCTTTGAAGGCGGCTCGATCATATAGGTCACTTTGTAGTTTCCAGCGCCCATCATCTTGATGTTCTGGCCATAATGCGGGCCGTCGCCAGCAACCATCGGCATGAAGGAGCCTTCCTGCTTCGCGCCGGTATCGGTGTTGACCAGCTTGTAGCTGATGGTCAGGTAGGGCATCCATTCGCCCTTGCCGAAGCCGTTCTTGTTGCCTTCAATCGCATGGATATCGGCTTCAAGGTGAATGTCGGACTGCGCCGCAGCAAGACCCATGCCGCGCGGCTCCATGTCGATGGGCTCGAGATAAACCGCAGCAATCTCCATCTCATTCATCTTGATTGGCTCGCCGATCGGCGTCTCTTCGAAAGCATAGGCGCCGGTGGTGATGGCGCAGGCACCGATAGCAGCAAGCAGTACACGTAGTTTCATCGTGACGTCTCCTCGTGGGTGAGATGGTAACAATCGATCAGGCGTGGGAAGCCTCGCCCGATGGTGAATTCCGGCGCTTCAACACCCATGCGGCAATCAAAGCGAGAATGATCAGAAGCAATTGCGGAAGAATGGTTTCACGGTAGGGGTGCACCCCAAGCAACGGGATTTCCGGTGCCCAGCCCCACAAGGTCGGCTGGAATAGCTTGCCACTAATCAGCTCCATGACGCCCTTGCCGGTAAAGACAAATGCCATGAGATACATGAAAGCACCGGTGAAGATGAAGAACGGCTTCAACGGCAGACGCACCACTGTGTAGCGCATGATGAGATAGGCCACGACCAGAATGGCGCATCCCGCCACAAAGCCCCCCGCCAGACCCATATGGTCGGCAGCGCCTTTCGCATCCGACACAAGGGCGAAATAGAACAGAACCGTCTCTGCACCCTCGCGGTAAACCGCCAGGAAGCTCGCAAACCACAGGCCAGCCAACGAGCCCTTGCTCATGGAGCCGCTCAATTTGGAGGCAAGATATTGCTTCCACTGCTCGGCTTCCGCCTTGGCCAGCAGCCAATAGCTCATGGAAAACAGCACGAAGACCGCGATGATCATCGTGAAACCTTCAAGCAGTTCCTGCTGTACCCCGGAATTGGTGAACAGCCAGTAGAACAGACATGCCGTCACCACACTGGCAATGAGGGCGACGATAACCGACTGGCGAATGAGCGGCAGTTTATCCTGATGTCCGCTTTTGACGAGATAGGTGACAATCGCCGCAACGATCAGCAGCGCCTCAAGGCCTTCCCGCACCATGATGATCAGGCTCATCAGCGCCAGATCCCATCCGGTCTGGCCTTGATCGCCCAGCATCATTACAGCTTTGCCTAAGTCTTGCGAAAACGTCTGGGCTTGCGCCTGCAATTCTGCCATCGGGCGGCCAGCATTCATCAGGCTGGCGAGTTTGGTGAAATGGGCTTCCAGTGCCAGTTTCGCAGCGCCGTCGCGGGCGCCGACGCGGGCTTCCATGCCGCTGGCCTCAAACAGATCGAAATAGGCATCCTGCACCGCAGTGACAGCCTGCTTCGTCTGCCCCTGCTCGTATTGGGCAATCGCGTGCGCCATCGTCTGGTCGATCTTGCCCTTCACTTCCGCCCAGTTGGCGCTTTTGCCCGCTGCGGCCTCAGCCATCACATTGACACTGGCCTTGGCCGGAATGGGAAGCCCTTCCAGACGCTCTTCGAGCCCTTGCAGCAACGTGGTCACGCTATAGCCGAACTCGGTGATTTTGCCCGGCTGATCGGCCAGAGTGAGTAGCCCCGTGAATTCCTGGTTCAGCGCCTGTGTGGCCGCCGACGACTGGTTTTGCCGGATGGCAATTTCCATTTCCGAATTTTTGAAGCCTTCAAACTGGGCTTTCTGAATCCGCGCGCGCGCCTCAGCGGGCTTGCCATCCTGATAGAAGGTGATCGATTCCGACAACAGGTCGTCAATCAGGCGGAAATAGTCCTGCCAGTAGCGGTCAATTTTGGTGTTGTCGTAGGTGGAATGCGCGCCCTGCCCGGTGAGCACATGCCCGGCCTCAATCACCGGCTGCACATCGCGCAGCTGCTTCTTGAGCCACATGGCACGGGCCTCAACAGTGGCAATCGGCTGACCATCGACGATCATCCGTCGTATCTCGCCAAAAGCCGCTTCCATCTCAAAACTCTTGGCGGCAGAGACATTGATGCGGATCGGCCCTTCAAGATTTTCAAAAATCTCAAAATAGGCGGATTGAACCGCGCCTTTGGCCTCATCCGTCTGGTTCTGACGGTAGGCCTCCACGGTTTTGTCCAGGCGCGTCTCGATGCTTTTGATCAAAACTTCATAATCGCCGGGGGCCGCCAAAGCCGGGAACGATAGCAGGCACACCATGGCAAAAGCTAAAACAGCCTTGCTGCGGAGGACAGCGTGACGAAAGATGGGCAAAACAAACATCGTTTATCCGTCTTGATAAAATCGATAGGCACCACTTGAATTGACGGATACTAATAATGACTTACATCTCCGCAAGCAAATGATTTAATTTAGAATCCTTCTAATATAAAATTACTACGTATTTACCAGATAATATTAATTTAATAGTTAGATAAACGCAAAGATTTACGCTAAATCATTTCCAAGCTGGAAGTAAATCAATTAGAAAAACCAGCTGCTATTGCGCTGCGATCAAGGTGTTTAATACCATTGGCCTCTTTTATTGACCGACATGAGCCCATTCCCGCATTCCGATTGATTTTATGACCTCTGGGAGAGCGATGAGCTTTTTCCATGCCTCGCAAGCAATATCGATGATGTCGTCATAGGTTTCAAAGACCGT